>CALXRY010000177.1 GCA_944390955.1 uncultured Clostridia bacterium
TTCGATATGGTTCAGGCGGCTCACGGGCGCGCTCCGGCAGTTGCGACTGGAATAAAACGTTCACTACCTGATAGGGTAGTGTTTACCTATCAGGGTGACGGCGATCTTGCGGCTATAGGTACGGCCGAGACCGTTCATAGTGCGGCAAGAGGCGAAAACATAACAGTGATATTTATAAACAATACGATATACGGAATGACGGGCGGGCAGATGGCGCCCACATCGCTTCCGGGACAGGTTACCCAGACCTCTCCCTATGGAAGAGATACAAGGTTCGACGGGAATCCCGTGAGGGTATGTGAGATGCTTTCCACACTCGACGGCCCAGCATTCATAGCGCGTACTGCCGCTGATACAGTGCCGCATATACGCGAAACGAAAAAAGCGATAAAGAAGGCGTTCACTATGCAGCTTGAGGGCAGGGGCTTTTCAATAGTAGAGGTACTCTGTACATGTCCGACGAATTGGGGCATGACTCCGACAGAAGCTGCGGAAAGAGTGAGCAGCGAAATGATACCGTATTATCCGCTCGGGATATACAGAGATGCGGTGGAGGTGAGCTGATGAAAAACTGTGAAATTATACTGTCGGGCTTCGGCGGGCAGGGAATACTTTTTGCAGGAAAGATCATAGCGTCTGCGGCGATGCTGATGGGCAGGGAGCTTTCATGGCTGCCGTCCTACGGGCCGGAGATGCGCGGCGGGACAGCAAACTGCCATGTAAGGCTTGATGACGAGCCTATAGGCTCGCCTATCATCACGGAACCTGATATACTTATAGCGATGAACAGACCATCGCTCGACAAGTTTGAAAACAACGTCAGGAGCGGCGGATATATTTTTCTCGACAGCTCAATGACGGGGCGCAGCGTTATGCGCAGCGACGTCAGAGCGGTTTATGTCGATTCGACTGTTGAAGCTGAAAGGCTCGGTATAAAAAATCTTGCCAACATGGTCATGCTTGGCAAGCTGATAAAGGAAACAGAGCTTTTTAGCCTTGAGGATATAGTAAAAACAATAAAACATGCGATGCCGCCAAAACGGGAGGCGCTTATAGAGCCGAATATAGCGGCCGTAACGGCGGGATATGAGCTTTAATAGAAAAAGGAGAGATGAAAAATGGCTGCGGCAAAAAAGAAAAAGACAATGATGTACAGGGGTAAGCCTCTGTATCGTATAGGAGACAGGCTTTATTACGGAAATCTTGAGGATAAGTATATACTTGCGCTCGATCTTATCGAAAAGCAGCAGTATAACGACAGCCTTGAGAGAACGTCAAAGGTCAGGATACAGCTTATGGACAACACCTCCGGAAAGATCGGAGAGGGGCAGGTGTACCGCAAGGCCGAAAGAGATGATCTTTATCACGCGCTCGATATAGGAGAATGGTGGCTCAACGATGCGCTTCAGATGGCATGACTATAATTATCATAAAACGGGGTTTTGGACATCGTCCAAAACCCCGTAGATATGTAACTTAATATTTTATTCACCGAAAAGTGCCTTGTTATCCTCAACTGCCTGAGCGTTTCGTTCGGCCTGCTCCTCTTTCCAGTTAGGATTCAGAGCCTTTTCTTCGGCAATTTTGGCTTTTAGCGCCTCAACCGTACTGCCCTCACACGACTCGGCGGAATAAACAGCCGAGTCGCTATCGCCGGAGCGATCTGTTGAATGAGCAGCTGCTTCGTTTTTGCCGAACAACTCCATTTTCCTTGTCGCATGCCTGTAAGACCAAAGTAATCTTCATCTGTTGCAAGATCTCCGTCGTCTCTTGAAAGAAACAGGACAACATGTTCTCCCTCTGTGAAATCAGGATAGCCGTTAGATTCGATGACAGTATTGCTTTCTTCGTCATAGCCCTTATCTATCCTGACTACAGCGGCATCTGAGGAATAATCCCCGGATATAATATTATTTATAGATACGGTTATATCGGTCTGGAGTACATTACGTTTTCCTTCGGTTAGTTCGGGATTGCTCCATTTTGATTGCCATATTTCTTGAACAATACCCTCAATGATAAGATCGGAATTTAAAATCAGCTCCTGCTCCGTCTGTATCGGAATCTGACCATTGATTTTTATGACATTTGGCTCAAAATGATGTTTAAGTGCTACAGTGCCTGCACCTACAGCGAAGGCAGCGCATACTGCACAGATTATTAATTTGTTGGACATGAAATCACTTCCCTTCAAATATATCAATATATAAATAGCAGCCGGACGGCCTTGTCATTTAGTGTTTGATCGGATTTTTTAGTAAATGTTTATATACACATATTATATAATACAAATTTCTAAATGTACATACCTATCCGGAGGAGATTTTTAGCTTATTTGAGGAATATATACAAAAACTGCGGCACAGAAGCTTAGTAACGATATATTACTTGAGAATGGAGGTTTATAACTGAAACTTTGATGATGACGTAGCTATTGTCCTAACATCAGCTAATGCAGAATGTAATAATAGCACCCAAAATGCACTTTATGAAGAGAATATTGCCCGTAATATCATTGTAACATTAAAGAAATTTTTTTGTAAAAAAGTATTGATTTTTTTCTTGAAGTCGTGTATAATGTATATTAGCATATTTTATCATGGAAGGAACTCGATTTTAATGAAAAAGATTTTATCATTGATACTTCTTTCGGCGGTAGCAGGCTCTGCGGCTGTGACGGTTTTTGCGCGCGGTGACTGGAAGACTCAGTTCCCGTGGGCCGTTTCCGGCGTTGAATACTGCATAAGCAACAGTATTCTGTCAGGCAGCGACGGCGATCTTATGCTTGACCGCAGGCTGACAAAATCTCAGACGGCAAAGATGATAGCCGTTGCGTTCGGGCTTTCCGATACAGGTTCAAATTCCTTTGACGATACCGATCCGGCGTCGTGGGATTACACATATATAAACGCAATAGAACCGTATCTTCCCAAAAAGGAAAGCTCGTTTGAGGGAGATACTGCGATAAATCGTGAGGAATTTACGGCGATCATAGGGGCTGTTATTGGCTATTCGGCCGATTATGACAATTCTCTGCACGAGGTCTTCTCCGACGCATCGAAAATAGATTATGATTACAGAGGCTATGTTGCAAAGGCCGTTGCAGACGGGATAATAACCGGCTCGAACGGCAATTTCAGACCTAAAGCGTACCTTACGAGAGCCGAGGCGTGCACGATAATAGAGCGTGCTGTCGGCATCAATGGTGCTCAGGCAACAGCTGCACCGACTGCTGTACCCACAGCAGCTCCGACAGCAGCTCCGACGGCGGCTCCGACGGCCGCTCCGGACAATACGGGAGATGCGCAGGCGGAGTTTGACGGCTCGACTAATATACTCGGCGCAGCTCAGATAAGCGTTGAACAGGCTCAGGCATGGGCAAGGAGCAAGGGCGCAACGGACAAGTTTATAAATATTGCGCCGACCTACTGGTATTACGGCAGCATTACTGGAATAAGACCGGAGGTGCTCTATGCGCAGGCGGCTCTTGAAACGGGCTACGGACAGTATAACGGAGTAGTTTCGGAGGATATGAACAACTGGGCCGGAATAAAGGTATACGGCAGGAACGATGACGCTAAGGATGCGCATGAGAGCTTTGCAACTCCCGAGGAGGGAGTAAGAGCGCATTTTAACCATATGGCGGCGTATGTAGGGATAGAGCCCGTCGGTGAGCCTCACGGCAGATATTATTCGGTTAAAAGCATGAGTTGGGCGGGAACTGTGCGCACACTTGAGGAACTGAGCGGAAAATGGTGCCCAGATCCAGAATATGCGCAGAAGATACTCGACGGATGTCTTATACCGATGTCGGAATTTTAAGCTTATACCCTGCGCAGCCGGATGCGGAGGCGCAGTGGGACAACTCTAGAACAACAGGTGACTAAAAGATGATATTACTTACTGCAAGCAACATTAAAAAGATGTTTCTTGACGAAACGCTGTTTAACGGCGTTTCTTTTAATGTTGATTCCGAGGACAAGATCGGCTTTGTCGGCGTGAATGGGGCCGGAAAATCAACGCTTTTTAAAATAATAAACGGCGAAACGGAATATGACGCGGGCGAAATATTCAAAAGCCGGGAGCTCAATATAGGCTATCTTGAGCAGTACGCCTGCGCCGGAAGCGGGAATACTATATGGGAGGAAATACTTACGGTATTTGATGAGGTACGCCAAATTGAGCGGGAGCTTGACGATGTGCGCTTCGATATAGAAAATAAAAGCGGGGATCTTGAGGCGCTTATAAACCGCCAGACAGCGCTGCAGGAAAAATTTTCGGAGCTTGACGGCTTTTATTATAAAAGCAGGGCAAGGGGAGTGCTTCTTGGACTCGGCTTTACCGAGGAGCAGTTTTCGCTTGAGGTGGATAAGCTCTCCGGCGGTCAGAAAACGAGAGTATCTCTCGGAAAAATTCTTCTCGGCAGCTCAAACCTTCTGCTGCTCGATGAGCCGACAAACCATCTTGACATCGAAAGCGTGGAATGGCTCGAGGGCTTTTTACAAAGCTATAAGGGCGCGTTCATAGTTATTTCGCATGACAGATATTTTCTTGACCGCGTGACGAACAGGACGTTTGAGCTGGAGGCGGGGAAGCTCCGCACATTCAATGGAAACTACAGCGCATATACTGTTCAGCGTGAGATAGACAAAAAGACAGAGGAACGCAATTACGAGAACACAAAGCGCGAAATAGAAAGGCTTGAGGGCATAGTCGAGCAGCAGCGCCGCTGGAACCGTGAGCGCAATATCCGCACGGCCGAAAGCAAGATGAAGGTCATAGAAAAGCTTGCAAAGGAGCTTGTCGCACCGACGGGATCGGAGGAGGAGATACACTTTACATTCAAGGCGATGCAGGGCGGCGGCAACGACGTTATAATCACCGAGGATCTCGGTATGAGCTTTGGAGCAAACAGGCTGTTTTCGCATGCCGATATGTTTATCAAAAAGGGCGAAAAGGTGTTTATCCTCGGTCCGAACGGCTGCGGAAAAACTACGCTTCTAAAGATCATAATGGGCATGTATGAGCCGACTGAGGGCTCATGCCGCATAGGAGCCAATATCCATATAGGCTATTACGATCAGATACAGGAAAACCTGTCGATGGAAAAGACAGTGTTCGATGAGATATATGACGACTACCCGACTCTTACGCAGACGGAGATAAGAAACGCTCTTGCGGCGTTCCTGTTCCGAGGTGAGGATGTCTTTAAGGAGATACAAAAGCTCTCGGGAGGCGAGCGCGCAAGAGTGGAGCTTGTCAAGCTGATGCTCAAAAAAACAAATCTGCTGATCATGGACGAGCCGACAAACCATCTGGACATACAGTCGCGGGAGGCTCTTGAAAACGCGCTTTCGGGCTATGACGGGACTATTCTTATGGTGTCCCACGACCGTTATTTTATAAACAAGACGGCTGACCGTGTGCTTTATCTTTCGCCTGACGGGATAAGGAGCTTCAACGGCGGCTACGACGATTATTTAAAGGCGCTTGCGGAAAATCAGATGGCAGCGGAGGAAAAACAGGAATCTGCGGGAGCCGTTGATTACAAGGAGCAGAAAAGGATTGAGGCCCAAAAGCGCAAGACGGCAAATGACTTCAAAAAGACCGAAACGGCAATAACGGAAACGGAAGATAAAATAACGGCTCTCAGCGAGGAGCTGAACGATCCTGCGATAGCGTCGGATTACGAAAAAATAGCCGAAATATCTGAAAAAATAAACGAAGAAAACGAAAAACTCGAGCGGCTCTATGAGGAATGGGAGCAGCTGCAGGGCGAGATAGAGCGGCTGGGAATAAACATTTAGGAAAAGGGGTATGTAAATGAGAGTTGTATTGCAGCGTGTCACCGGCGCAAGCGTGACCGTTGACGGGAATGTTACAGGAAAAATAGACAGCGGCCTGCTTGCGCTTGTAGGTTTCGGAAAGGACGATACCGAGGACGTGCTCGAGCACATGGCGCAGAAGATAATAAAGCTGCGCGTGTTTTCCGACGAGAACGATAAAATAAACCTCAGCGTGTCGGATATTGACGGCGGAGTGCTGATAGTATCGCAGTTCACGCTTTACTGGAGCTGCAAAAAGGGAACGCGGCCGTCGTTTGACGGCGCAATGGAGCCTAAGCGCGCCGAGGAGCTCTATGATAAATTTGTGGAAATAATGAGATCAAGCGGATTAAAGATCGAGACCGGTATATTTGGTGCCGATATGAAGGTATCGCTCACAAATGACGGACCTGTGACAGTCACGCTGGAGATGTGACCGTGAGCAAAAAATTGGATGGTATTTCGTGGCTGAATCTTATGTTCTGCATGATGGTCATGCTGATACATTCGACCTCAGAATTTTATTATACGGGACGCGAAACAGGAATATTTTTTGGATTTATTTTTGCGCTCAGGCGGCTTTCTTCATGCGCTGTATACGGTTTTGTGTTTCTTAGCGGAATGAAGCTGTGCTTGAGGCCTCGGGAAAAATGGAGCGCCTTTTATTTTGGACGACTGCGCAGGGTTGTGATCCCTTATATAATATGGACGTGTATTTATTATGCTGTCTACTGTGTGTATGGGCGGTACAGCTTCAGCCTGAACGAGCTTGCGTGCTTTATTGCGACGGGCGAAGTTTCGGCGCAGCTTTATTTTATCGTGGTCATTGTTCAATTTTATGCGCTTATGCCGCTGTGGACGGGATCTGTAAGGCGTATTGCGCCTGCGGCTCTAATCGCAGCCGCAGCTGCTGTGACCGTGCTGTCTCAGAGGTATATAAATGATCTTGTGGGTCTGATCGTTCCCGGCTTTTCGTCGGGAGACAGGATGTTTACAAGCTATCTTGTGTTTTGGATAGCGGGCTGTGTCTGCGGGGTGCGTTCGGAGAGCTTCTTTTCGGCGGTAAAAAGGTACAAGACTCTGCTTTTGATATTCTGTATGGTGACAGGCGCGATAAACTGTATCGGCGCATATGCGGCTGAGATCCTCACTAAAAGCGTACCGCTTGGGAACGAGCTCCATCTGCTTTACAGTCTTACGGCTATAGTTGTGGGGCTTGCGCTGTTTGACGGAGTGAGAATGCCAAAGCTTTTGCGCAGGATAAATCCCGCTACATACGGGATATTCCTCATGCACTGTCTTGTAATGTATTTTGTAAGATATTACATGGACGCGGCAGGTGTCGAGTCTCCGTTGCTGCGGCTTGCAGCGATAGTTTTGGGAGTGTACGGGATAACGATATTCGTATGCACTGCGTTTGCGAGCATTGTACGAAGAAAATAAAGATAGAGTGCGGGGCGCATTCGGGAACGAATGCTCTCCGCATGCTTCCTCAATATTTTTGTTCTGATGTGTTTCTATCCGACATAGACCTGCACTTCATAAGTCCATTGCAAAATACCCGATACAACAATGAGCTGTACAGTAAATGCCGGCTCTGCGCCGTATTTTGTCCGGGCTATGCGTATTAATTCATGCAATGTTTGTTCTCTGCTTTCTTCGGTGCAGCTGGCACACAGGTATTTTCCTTTCGGCAATACTCTTAATCCGTCTATATCCGCATAGCGGGTACAGACGGCAAAGAGCTTTGATATCCCGTTTTCGGTATATATGCCGGCAAGATCCTCAAAGAAAAATTGCTCTTTCAGGGCGGGAGTGAGCTTATCGTAAAAATGACTGAGATAATTCCAAAGATTATCTACCGTCGGAGCTTCTAAGGTATCTGACAGTAAAATAACGCGTTTCGGATAATTTTTGAGAAAAGTCCCGCCGGACTTTTGCTGCGCCTGCAGCTTTTTTTCATAAACCGCTTTTGCTGAGCGGATCTTTGATTTGCTGTATTGCAGTGCCGCAATTTTTTCATCAGCCTTGTTCTCCGCGTTCGTTAAAAAGTTAATGATTTTTTCAAGGTCGTTATATTCCAAAACCTTTTTTATTTCCTGCAAGGATAAGTCCATAAGCTGTAGAGCACGGACTGTATTTAGACGGACAATATCCTGCTCTGTATAGTAACGATAATTTGTCCATTCGTCCTTTTTGCTCGGGTTCACTAATCCAATTCGGTCATAATGCCTAAGTGTTTCGCTGGTTGTATGAGCAGCCTTTGCGGCTTCGCCTATCGAAAAATATTTTTTCATTTTTATTTTCTCCTGCTGATATTTGTGCTACACAAATGTTTATAATGTCTTATAGCATAAGATATTTTGAAAAACAATAGATAAGTCAATGCTGTTTGGCAGAGTTAGCTTATGATAGAATTTTAACAAGCAGCAGTGTAAGCAGCGCCGGCCTGCACCTTTGCGTTTGTTTGCTGCTAATCGCCGCATTATCTCTTTGAGGGATTGAGGTATTAAGAACTTTATCAAATATTATGAAAACAACGAAGAGTATTACGATATTTTCGTTTCCGATGAAAACGTGCTGACGATGACGAGCGTAAGCGGCAATATCGGAGGGACGCCGTCTGCCGATGGGCAAAAGATATTTTTGCAGATACCGGATTCGCTTTTAGATACCCTTACGCTGTCAACAACAAACGAAAATATATCGTTTCCTGAATTGACGGTGAAAGGCAGCATAGCATTTTCCTCCAATGGAGGAGATACTGCTTTTGAAAGCTTAAATGCGGGAAAGGCTATAAGTATAGCAGTTAAGAGCGAGGATATTTCCGGTATGATTTTAGGAAGCTATGACGATTTTGCGGTTCTGTCGGAGGTCAAAAAAGCAAGAGCAATTTGCCGGGAGGCAAAGACGGCGGAGAAAAAATGCAGGATGTGTCCGGCAATAACGGTGATGAGAATATTGAGTTTGCGGCGGAAGAATTTGAGGCGGCGAATGAAATTCTTAGGGCCTCGGAATACGGAGTGTGGGACGGCTTTTATGCGAATGACTGCTTTGCCGATTTTAAATTTACAGCATACATGTTAAGAAGGTTTATGTTTTATATAAGAAATTTCGGTGAAGGACCGGGCTTTTGGGACTGGCCGAGAGATCTGTTTTACGATGAACAGGCTAAGGGCGTAAGGCTTCAGATGAATATTGATAACCGCGATACAGATGAAGCTCTGTTTGAGAAATTAAAACATTTGGAAGGATTTTGCGGGAAATGATATATCAGTCATAGACTCTTGCATATTCAAATTTTGTTATAGAAAGCTCCTTATCCGACTTGCCGCACGCCCTATTATAAAGTTCATATTCACATTATATATAAATGCATTTTCAATTTCAAAAGAGGCAGCTTGTTTAACGGTTGGAGAATACAGATAAACGGGGCTGTCGCATTAAGAATCGCATAGGGCTGCTCGATTTTAGATGCAGAACGGACGAAACAAACAAAAATGCAGCAACGTGCTGCATTTTTGTTGTCCCAACGGCGTACGCGCACCGCGCAAGAAGGCGCGGACAGACCGAAGGTCTGGCTTTTGCAAAGCAAAAGTGCTGAATAGTGTACTCCGTGTAAGCCGCTGCGGTCTGGGCTAAAAGCGACAGCTCCATTAGCTTTTTGACTTGACAAATTAGCTATTTTCGTCGTAATCGCCGTATATTGTTTCTGTTTCGATTATTTCGTTGTTCTCATTCATCATATATATTTTTGTCGTGCTGAAGCCGATAGGGATATTGAGCTTCAATTCACCTGTCTGCTTGTCTGTCGAATATACACCGGAGAGATTTTTATCAGCGTCATAGCATGCGGCAACAAGCGCATGCGCTCCGCTGCCGCCGGCGGCTCCGGTGATATTACTTCCGTCAGCCGTTATTTCGCCGAATGTTACCGGTATCCGCAGTATCGTGAACGAGTTCGCAGGAAGCGTATATGTAAATTCCGCTCCTTCGTCCGTGTATTCAGCATCTATATTTATAACGCTCTCGCTCGGAACGATCTTATCCTTGTTTGCAAGCGTATTTTCATCGCTGTCCTCGCCCTGCATAAGCGTCAGCTTCGCCTGTGAGCCAAGCTCCAGAGCGTTATCTGCCTTGAATTCCGTAAGCACATCCGCTTTGTGCGTATTCGCCGTCTTTATTACGAGCTCGCCTGCTGCATCGTCATAGACGCTCGACGAATATACGGGCCCGTATTCATTCGGCTTTGTATACGAGCACGCAAGTTCGCCGTTTACATAAGCCTGAATGGAATCCTCGGTCACATCAAGCTGTATATCGTACCATTCGTTATCGTTTATCGTTATATCCGACGAGTAATTTTGCTCGGCGATATTTTCAAGCGTCGTAGCACTGCCGTTTACGACCTGCTGTATCTTTGAAGCAGTGTTCGACCAGCCACCTATATTTGCCCAGTACATATTCTGACCGTCCTCGGCCGCTCCGCCTATTAGGAAGCCCTCGGCTCCGCCGGTTTTGCGTGCCTTCAGCGTCGTCGTATATTCCTTGCAGTCAGTTACATAATATGCGGTGCAGTTCTCGTCCTCAGAGGTCTGCGAAACGGAGCCGTCGTCGTTTATTGTCCAGCTCCCGCCGCCCTGTATCAGCTCCTGAGGGCTAAGCTCCGTGACCTCACCGGTGATATTGTCGGTGATCTTTATATCCTTGAAATCTGCCGTCGTTTTCCACGTTCCAACTGCGATGCCTGTGTGTTCGCTGAGACCTGCCGAAGCGCTTTTGATGCTGGCAACCTCCGTATCGAGCGAATAATCTCCCTGATTGTTCGAAAACAGCGACTGTATATAATAGTTCGGCGTAAGCACATAATCACGGTAGTTGAACCATATCATGTTTGCCGCTGTCCACTGGGTGTTCTCGTATTTAGCGAACATCGGCGCGTAGCTTGCCATTTTGACAACGTCAGCGTTCCGTTCAAGCCCCGTCATGAACGCCGCCTCCGAAAGCGCGTTGTACCACGTATTTCCCTTTGAGGCGTATTCGCCGAGGAAAACGTCCGTGCCGCCGCGCTTGTAATTGTCGTAGCGGTAGGCGTGGCTCCTGAACCAGTCGGCGCTCTCGTAATAGTGCTCGTCCATAAGGTCGGCAAGCTCTGTATTTTCGTTTGCCCAGCTCCATGCAAGGTTGTTGGAGCCGCCCGAGGACGCTGTGCCGGAGGTCGTTATAAGATTTATTTCAGGATATTTTTCATGTATTGCTTCCGCAAAGAGCTCATACCGCTCAAAATATATCTCACCGTACTGCTCGTTCCCTATGCCGATATACTTAAGCCCAAACGGCTCCTCGTGCCCCATCTCGATGCGCTTCTGCACCCATTCGTTGTTCGGGTCAGTGCCGTTTGCAAATTCGATAAGATCGAGCGCATCCTGTATATACGGCTCAAGCTCATCAAGCGGAACAAGATGCTCCTCGTCTGTGGCGCTGCCCGAGCGTACCTGGCACGCCATGCCGCAGTTCAGTATCGGCACGGGCTCCATATCAAGGTCCTCGCACATCTGGAAATACTCGTAGAAGCCGAGCCCGTAGGTCATCTTATATTCCTCGGCTGCCGACGGATCCCAGATATTTATCATTTCCTTACGCTCCGCAACGTCGCCTATCGTATCCTTCCAGTTCCATGCCGTGTCCATCGTCTGACCTTCCACGGCGCAGCCGCCCGGGAAGCGCAGGAACTTCGGGTGCATGGCCTCGAGCGCCTCCATAAGGTCCTTGCGCAGACCGTGCCCCTTATATGTATCCTGCGGCATAAGCGATACCATGTCTATATCAATATCGCCGACTGCTCCTTTTAAGCGGTTTATCACAAGGCAGCTATTGCTGTCCGTTCTTCTTGGTGTGAGCACAGTGCTGAGCTTCTGCCATTCGCCGTTGGTGTCAAAAGACAGCACCTCTGTGCAGTTTATATATTCTCCGTTCTTCTCTGTGATCCTGTGCGGCTCCTCGTCTGCCAGTCCGCAGTCATTTGCCCATATCGGCATGGAGCCGATAGTCACCCTTAGGTCTCCCTTGCCGCGCACATATATCGAAAAATCGTAATTTTTGCCTTCTTCCACGAGCATATCCGTCAAAAAGCCGCCGTTTGCGATCGCGCCGCTGTTTCCGTAGCTTTCGGTGGAATCGGGCTCCTCGGTGAGAGTTATATATGTTGGGTTGTTTTCATTCAGAGGAGACTCGTATCCGATCTCAACGCCGTCGTTTTCGTCCTCCAGAGAATTGCATTTTATCCATCCATCGAGTGGGTCCTCCATCTCAAACGAACGGTTTCGAATAAGCTCTGCATACAGCCCGCCGTCCGCCGCTGAATTTATATCCTCAAAGAACAGTCCCCACATCGTGTCTGCGATAGGCTTTGAACGGCCTGCTGTGTCTATCGTTATCGTGTACGGGGCCTCGTTCCTGCCCGGGACGTATACCGTATAGCTGCGATCTGTCCTTGTGTCGCTGCTGAGCTTCAGGAATGCCGCCGTGGCGGTAAGCGCAACAGCCGTCTGCTCCTCCTGCGGCGTTACCGCTCCCGTTTCGGCATTTATAACATCGCTGTTGCTCGATGACCAGCTTACCGAAAAATCTCCGCCCGAAAATGACGGCAGCTCTATAGTGTCGCCCATGATAAGCTGTTCATCCTCGATAGAATATGTATCGAGCATAAGCTCACGGTCGAAGATAGTAAGCGCGCCGCCCATCGCCGACTGTATATCGTCTGCGCTCAGAACGCTGTCATAGACCTTGAAATCATCGACCGTTCCTGCAAGATAACCGTCGCCCTCATAATGCGATTTGCCTATGTAGTTTGAAAATTCTCTGTAAGTCGGCGGGTAGGTAAAGTTCGAAAGGTCGTTTGAAAGTCCTGTTTTTGTGTTGACGAGTTTGCCGTTTTCATAAAGTGACATGGAATTTTCGTCTATCGTAACAGCGTAATGGCGCCATTCTCCGACTGCGGCATTTTCCGGGCTGTCCATGGTGTCGGCAGTGCCATAAAGCTTCAGCTCTGTCCTCGACGCTCCTCCCGAATACGGCGCAAAGAAGAAATTCATATCGCTGTGCCACCCTATATCGAATAGCCGTCCCCAGGTGTTCAGCTTTGACGGCTTGTACCACGCCATGATCGTCATGCTTTCCGAAGCTATATAGTTCGGCAGCAGCGCATAATCGTCAACGCCGTCGAGGACAAGTCCGTTCCCCGTTTTTCCTTCTCCGAGCGATGCGCCCTCCTTCAATACGATGCCTGTGTTTTCTACAGTCTCAAAATCATAGCTGAACGCAGGCTCCGGCAGAGTGTCTGCCATTACGGCGGGAAATGATCCGAACATAATGGCTGCCGCAGCTGCCAAGGCCGTCAGCTTTTTTGCTTTTTTCATAATCTTCCCTCTCTTTCAATAAATTTATTATATTTATTATATCATAAAATTTTCTAAAAATAAAGCAAATTATCAGTGCATGATCAACAAATAATAAATTTTTTTAAGTTTCGACAAAGCTTCCGCAATTTCAACAAAGGGATTTAAAGGAATAATATGGAAATATATAAAAGGACAAGAGGCAGCGCTGATTTAAGGAGGACAAACTATGGAATTATCTGTTATAGGCAAATATAAGCTGCTTGTGGCGCGTCTGTACGGCGAGCTTGACCATCACGGAGCCGGAGAGATACGCGAGGCGATAGACAGGGAGCTTATGCGCAGGGGAGTCAGGAACCTTGCGATGGATTTTACGAATATGGGATTTATGGATTCATCGGGGCTTGGGCTTGTGATGGGCAGGTACAAAAAGGTTTCGGCGATAGGCGGGAGGCTTATCGTGTGCGGAATGAATAATAATATAAGAAGGATCTTTCAGATGTGCGGGCTGCAGAGGATAGCGATAGTGGCGGACAGTCTGGAAGAGGGTATGGAGGAACTGGACAAATGAACAAAATGAGACTTGAATTTTTGAGCCGTTCGGATAATGAACGTTTTGCGAGGACTGTTGCGGCGGCGTTTATGCTGGAGCTTGACCCGACTGTTGAGCAGCTTTCGGAGGTCAAAACGGCAATCTCCGAGGCCGTTACAAACGCGGTGATACACGGCTATGACGGCAGTGAAGGCATTATTGTGCTTGAGGGCACGCTTGACAAAAACGCGGTGAAATTTTCTGTCATAGACCGTGGAATTGGCATTAGGGATATTGAGAAGGCGCGGGAGCCGCTGTACAGCGGAAAGCCGGAGATGGAGCGCTCGGGAATGGGATTTACTATAATGGAGGCTTTTATGGACAGCATCGAAGTTGAAAGCGCTCCGGGCAAAGGAACAAGGGTCACAATGACCAAGACTGTGGAGGCAGAAGATGAGGGATAACGCTGCTTTGATCGCAAAAGTACGCGAAGGGGATAAGGCTGCACGCGATGCAATGGTCGCGGAGAATATGGGGCTGGTCCACAGCGTTGCAAGGCGGTTTGCCGGACGCGGCTGTGAAAAAGAAGATCTGATACAGATCGGCGCCATAGGTCTTATAAAAGCAATAAATAAATTTGATAAATCCTTTAATGTAAAATTCTCTACATATGCTGTTCCAATGATAATGGGGGAAATAAGGCGTTTTCTGCGTGACGACGGAATGGTAAAGGTTAGCCGCACATTGAAAGAAACTGCAATGAAGGGACGCAAAGCGCAGGAGCAGCTCCAGAAGCGCCTGGACCGTGAGCCGAGCATAAATGAGATAGCCGATGAATGCGGCATAGATGCGGATCTGCTTATAGAAGCGTTTGACGCTGCCGCGCCTCCCGATTCGATATACGGCAGCGTATACGCAAACGGCGATAAGGAAATACAGCTCATGGATACGATCGCGGGCAGCGATTGTGAAGAGGATATTATAAATAAGGTAGTCGTGAGCGAATTGCTTCACAGTCTGACCGGACGCGAACGTCAGATAGTAGTGATGAGATATTTTAAAGGTAAAACTCAGGCGGAAACTGCAAAGGTAATAGGTGTTTCTCAGGTCCAGATTTCGAGGATAGAGAAAAAAATCATAGAAAATCTGCGTCGAAAATACAGCGAAAAAGATATTTAGAATTAAAATCAAAAAAAATCAAAAAAAATTTCAAAAAAGGGGTTGACAAAGGGGTGCAAGATATGGTATAGTAACGGAGTTGTCGCTTGAGGGCGGCGGCGGGGCTGAAGAGGCCTGAAAAAAGTTTAAAAAAACGAAAAAAAATTAAAAAAAGGTATTG
>CALXRY010000178.1 GCA_944390955.1 uncultured Clostridia bacterium
ATAAGCTCTGTTTTCAGCTGACTGTCGATCTCATCTCTTGAATAATCGCTGTCGATATTTCCGCATACGTTTGTGTAAAACAGGAGCGGATCGGTCATCCTGTAAGAATATTCTCCGTGGCATCGGATAGAAATATCTATATCCAGACCTATGTTAGCATCCACCACCCTGAACGGGACGGGACTCGGGGTTCCGTATTTATTTCCTACTATTTCCTTTGTATTGAAATAATATATCCTCTGATCTTTTCCGGCTTCTCCGCCATAGCCGAATCTTCTGCCCACCTCGGCAAAGCTTTTTTTGATCTGCTCTCCGAGATTTCCGTAAAATATACTTGGCTCCGAAGATGTATCATAAATAAATTCTCCCGGCTCCGCGCATACTTCCGCGATCTTTCCCTGGTCAACTATTATCATGCACTGCCCGTCATTTACGGCAATTGCAGATCCGTTTGAAATAATATTCTCATCGCCTTTTTTATTTGAGCTCCTTTTACCCGAACGCCTTTGACCCTTTGATACAAGAATATCAGTGTCAAGCGATTCGCAGTAAAAATACTCCTTCCACTGATCTGCAAGAACACCGCCGAGAGCTCCTGCACCCGCTTTTATAAGTCCCATAACAATCCTCCATTCCGCTGCCTTTATTTAATATATTGTTAATATCCGCCGCCCCTGCCGCCGCGGCTTCCTCTGTGCGGACCGCGGCCGTTCGTCTGATCAGCACGTCTTGTACGCACAACAGACGAATACAGAAAAATATCCTTGCTGGATGTGACATTAAAGCTGCCGTCCTTTATATTGCTGTTGGCATACTGCGCCTTCTGTACTGTATGCATATCCTTGAGCTTTGCGCCCGTCATGACAAAAGCCGTGGCAAGCGGAAGCAAAATCACGGCCGCTATTGTCGTCACCGTAACGGCCGCAGAGCCCGAAGTGCCATATGGCTTGCCTTCGCCGGACATCACAAGCAGTTCCTCCGCAGCGTCTGCATATGCATCCAGTGCGCTGTAATACTCATTGCTGCTCAGATACGGCAGTATCTCCCCGTCTATATATTCAAGGCTTTTTTCATTAAAAACAGTTGTTCCGAAGCCGTTTGCAGTCAGCCAGTATCTTCTCGGATTTTCTGAAATATACAGCAGCAGGCCGTCTGCATTTTCTCCGTAGCCGTAATCATTATAATCAAAAATCGCATTTGCCGTTTCCCGCTCGTTAGTCCCCGACATATTGGCTTCTATTACGACCGCAACATCGATAAGAAATGTATTGCGTATCTCATCAAGCCGTTCTGTAAGTCCGTAAAGCTCATCATATGTAAGGCATCCCGCCTCGTCTACAACAGAGGGCATATTCCATTCAGCCGCCGAGGCAGGCTGTAGTGCATAAAAGGATACAGCACAAAGTATAATTACAAAATATACAGCTCTCTTTATCATAGCGATCAATTCCTCACATGAATTTTGTATATACCCATATCGCGCATAGCATTACGGCAAGTCCTATACCGAAGACTTTTGCAAAGTATTTATTGCGCTTGCTTTTTGACACCGGATACTCTCCTGCCACTTTGCCCGTCTGACCGTTTATTGCATATTTATATATCTGTCCGTTATACTTTATGTTCAGCATCCATACCGGAAGCAGAGAATATCGTATTTTTCCGTTAGAGGTGCTTAAGCTTGAGCCCGTCGGCACTACGGCCGCATAGCCGTCCGTTGTAGACATGAATGCCGCCTCTGTACTGTTTTTCACACGTGCATTGGCACGCTCTATGCTATCCTCTACAGATACATCGTACTTATCCGCAAAAAATCCCGAAAGATACGCGGTCTTAAAATCTACCGCCTCGGAATAATCATACGGCTCGATAGACTCCATATATGTATCGTCCGCTTTTTTCGATGCGTCTACGGGTATATTTTCAAACGCGACGCTCCCCTCTCTGAATAGCCTGTAATGGTCCGTTCTTACATAATTATACTGATTGTCACACCATGAAAACAGCCTTTTGGCACTATAGCTTACGGCTGCGCTGCAGTCGCAGTCAAACATCCAGAACGGAATATAAATGCCTGTCATTTCATCTATTTTGTTCTTATCCATGAATTCATCCGGCAGAAACGGAGCATTGCCGCAGGCTCTTTTAAATGCATCTTCAGCCGCCCTTTTATCGAGCTTGAACGGTATGAGATAGTCGGGCATAAGAGCACCTTCAAATTGTGATTTTATTATCGCTGAATTGCCGCAGTACGGGCAGACAGCCGCACCCATTGCGCCGTCTCCTGTTATTTCAGCTCCGCATGAGGAGCATGTATACGACACAAGAGTATCGCTGTCGGCAGGCTCAAAATGCCTTTCCTCATAATGCGTCCAGTCAAATTTAGATTCACTGCCCGTTTTTGAATCAGAGCTGTCCACCTGTTCAAGGGTATCTGCCGAAAACTCATTTCCGCACGAATTGCATTTCAGGTTCTGCTCACGCCCGTCAAAGGCGAGCGGAGCGCCGCAGCACGGGCATTTATAATTCTGTACCGTATCCATATGCATCCACCAATACTACTTACCCAGACTATAAAAATCCTCAAAGAACCGCGGATACGATATTTCAACGCATTTTTCATCGTCAAGTGTTGATTCGCCATCCAACAGCTGTGCCAGGACCGTCAGACTCATCGCCATGCGGTGGTCCCCGTAGGTGCAAAAATCAGCTCCGTGAAGCGTCCTTCCTCCGCGTATTATCATTCCGTCATCCGTTTCCTCTATATCTGCACCGCATTTTGAAAACTCGTTTACAACGGCGTGTATCCTGTCGGTTTCCTTTACCTTTAGCTCCTGGGCGTCCTTTATTACCGTTTCACCGTCGGCAAAAAGCGCAGCCACAGCGATCACAGGCAGCTCATCGATAAGCCTTGGTATGAGCTCGCCGCCTATTACCGTTCCTTTTAAATCGGATGACGATACCGTTATATCTGCCGCAGGTTCGCCGGCAGATGTACGTTCGTTTTCTGTTTTTATATCAGCTCCCATAGCCTTGAAAACATCGATTATGCCCGTCCTTGTCGGGTTTATCCCCACATTTCTTATTGTAATCTCTGAGTTTGGCATAATTGCGCCGAGAACCATGAAAAATGCCGCAGAGGATATATCTCCCGGTACAATTATATGCTGTGGATTTAGCTTTTCCGAAGGTGTCAGCCGTATATCAAGACCGCTTACCTCAAGGTCTGCTCCCATCGCTCCGAGCATAAGCTCCGTATGATCTCTCGATTTTTCAACTTCATGTATTATCGTTTCACCCTCCGCATACAGCCCTGCCAAAAGAACGGCAGTCTTGACCTGCGCAGAAGCTACAGGCATCTTATATTCTATCCCATGCAGTCTTGAGCCTGTTATATAAAGCGGGCAGTATTCTCCCCTTATTTGCGCTCCCATCCTTGAAAGCGGCTCGGTAACTCTCTTCATCGGGCGATTGCATATAGATGCGTCGCCCGTTATTGCTGAATCAAAGTCCTGCCCAGCAAGTATCCCGCAAAGCAGGCGTGTGGTTGTACCGCTGTTTCCGGCATAGAGCATTTCAGGCGGCCGGCGTAGACCATGAATCCCCCTTCCGTGAACCGTTACACTGCTACCGTTTACATCTATTTCTATGCTCATTTTCCTGAAACAATCTATTGTGGACAGGCAGTCCGCTCCTGACAAAAAGCCCTCTATTCGAGTAACGCCGTCAGCCAGCGCACCAAGCATCACGCCTCTGTGCGATATTGATTTATCTCCGGGAACAGTGAGCTCTCCAAGCGCACGGCTTATTTTTTTTATTTGCATCTCTATATCAACAGCCTTTCGATTATATACGTTATTTTAGCATGTTTTATCTCATAAAATAATTATATCATAAAATAATACAAAATACAAGGGGTTGATGCTTTTGAAAAAACAAAGCTTTGTAGCTGGTGCCGCTATCCTAATGATCGCTAATGCCATATCAAAAATACTGGGAGCAGTTTTCAAGATACCTCTCACATATATAATCGGTGAGGAGGGTATGGCTGTATATAATACGGCCTTCGGAATATATATTATGTTCCTGTCCTTTATCATATCAGGGCTTCCGTTTGCGGTGTCAAAGCTCGTTTCCGAATATTCGTCGTCAAAAAGGCTCAATATGGTAAGATATACTGTAAAGCTATCTAATACGATACTTTTTATAGCCGGTCTTGCCGGAAGCGTCATGCTTTATATGGGAGCCGAGTTTTTTGCTCTTGCTATGAAGGAGGAAAAGGCGGTATTTGCTATCCAAATGATATCTCCGTCAATATTCTTCGTCGCCGCAGGAACGACCGTAAGAAGCTATTACCAAGGTATTTCAAATATGATACCTACGGCTGCATCCCAGATCATCGAATCTGTGATAAAGCTCGCTGCCGGATATATACTTGCAATATATTTTCTGAAGTGGGGCGTAAGCGCCGCATCTGGCGGAGCTGTCATGGGGGTTACGATAGGCGAAGCTGCGGCCACGGCAGTTTTCCTTGTTATATACATAGTTTCAAAGAAGCCCTCATTTGCTTGTACAGCCGGCGAGAAAAGCGAGGTACGAAGCGCACTTTTTAATATTGCCGTACCGCTCTTGTTTTCGTCCGTTGTTTCGTCAATGCTGTCGGTCGTAGATACGACGGTCATAAGAACGGGGCTGCTCGAAAGCGGCCTTGCCTCTGACGAAGCTCGCAGGGTCTACGGCTCGTACACCGGCTATGCGCTTACAGTGCTGCATCTTCCGATAGGAATACTAGCAACCCTTGGCGTCAGTATTCTTCCCGTTATCGCAGGAAACATTGCCATAAGCAACATTGAAAAAGCAAGAGCCGCATCTGTAATTGCCGTGAGACTTTCGGTGATTTTATCCGTTCCGTGCGCTGTAATCGTATATTGGATGAGCAGCGAGCTGCTAGATATACTGTTCGAAAATACAGCTTCCTCCGTCATGCTTGCCATGACCGCACCCTGCATTGTCATGATCTCGTCTGCCAATATAATAATGTCTATAATACAGTCGACAGGAAAAATCATTACAGTTTTTGTATACACGTCAATTATTGCTATTTTAAAAATAATTTTGTGCATGATCTTTATGAGGGATATGGGTATATACGGTGCTATCTTGAGCGCTAATATATGCTACTTTGTTGAAATGGCAGTATCGGCTATTATTATCAAGAAAATTTTGGGTTTAAAATTTGGAATAAAGGAAACAATTATAAAGCCGGGATTTGCAGCGATGGTGATGTGCATTATAATATATCTTATAAAGCAGCCGCTTGAAGCTTCGGTCAACGAAATTATACCGCGTACTGCCGTAATATGTATCTTTTCTCTTACAGGATACATGGCATCCCTTACTCTTACAAGTAGCGAGGATATAAAACAGCTTTTTAATATGCGCAAATCCGAAAAAACTATTGAAAAAGCTTCTTCAAGGTGATATAATAAATAATCGTAAAGTCTTAATGAATTAGACATTATACACATGATATAATAAGGAGGAGAACATGGTAGACTTAAATAAAGAACAATATACAGTGGATGATCTTTTGGAGATACTCTCTGTTTTAAGAGGAGAAAACGGTTGTCCATGGGACAGAGTACAGACCCACGAGAGTATTAAAAAAAATATGATAGAAGAATGCTATGAAGCCGTTGACGCTCTTGACAGAGGCAGCGACAGCGACTTTGCAAACGAGCTCGGAGACGTGCTTTTGCAGGTAGCCTTCCATTCCCAGCTTGCTGAGGAGCGCGGCGCTTTTGATTTTGATGATGTTGTAAATGAAATATGCAGGAAGCTTATACGCCGCCATACGCATGTTTTTGGCAGCGATAAGGCTGGGAATGAGGACGAGGCTCTGACTAACTGGGAAGCAAACAAGAAAAAGGAAAAGCAGCTTTCGTCATATACCGCTGCACTTAAGGATGTCCCATCGTATCTTCCGGCACTTATGCGAGCTGAAAAGATCCAGAAAAAAGCAGCGGCGCCCGGCTTTGACTGGGGCGATATAAGCGGCGTATATGATAAGATTGAGGAGGAGTTGAGCGAGGTCAGGAGAGCAGAAACGCCTGCTGAGATTGAAGAGGAATTTGGAGATCTTTTGTTTGCGGTCGTAAATCTCGGCAGGTTTCTTAAGGTCAACAGCGAGACAGCTCTTGCCAACGCATCGAACAAATTTATAAGGCGTTTTGAGAAAATGGAGAATGACGTAAAAGAGCATGGAAAGGAGCTTTCTGATATTGATGTGGCAGAAATGAATTTAATTTGGGAAAAAAACAAGAAAAATTGAGCATTTTCTCGGAAAAATATAGAAAAGCACTTGACAATTCGCGATTTTTATAATAAAATACAACGTGATACATGGCTTTCTAAGCCTTAAAAAATGTTATTTTTATTTTCAAGGAGGAAAATACACAATGAATAAGACAGAATTGATCGCTGCCGTAGCGCAGAGCGCAGACCTTACAAAGAAGGACGCAGAGGCAGCAGTTGCTGCTATTACAGAAACAATCACAAAGGCTCTTTGCGAGGGCGATAAGGTTCAGCTCGTAGGCTTCGGTACTTTTGAGGTAAGAACAAGAGAAGCAAGAACCGGCAAGAACCCCAGAACCGGCGAGGCTATTGAGATAGCTGCTTCAAAGGTTCCCGCTTTCAAAGCAGGTAAGGCTCTTAAGGATGTAGTTAATAAGTAACTTCGATGTTCTTAAGTGTATGGAGCGGTATTTTCCGCTGCTAAATACAATAAAGCAAATAAACTTTTTATATACCACATCCTGTTTTGACGATGTGGTATATTTAGTTTTCTATGTTTTTATTTGTGTTTAATGTTAAATAAACCATTGCAATTGCGGTCAGTATATGATATACTGTGAGAGAAGTTTAAACTATTGGATGGAGATCAATATGAAATTTTTAGAAGTAGGAAAAATTATAAACACTCATGGTCTCAGAGGCGACGTCAAGGTCGTTGCATGGACCGACTCACCTGAGGATTTTGAGGATATTCCCGTTGTTTATATAAAGAAAAAAACAGGGAATGAAAAGCTCACAGTTTCAAAGATCAAGTATCAGAAAAATAATCTGATCGTAAAATTCAAAGAAATAAACGATATAAACGAGGCTGAAAAATATAAGGGACTTATCATATACGCAGACAGAGACGATCTGTGGGAACTTGAGGATGGCGTCTATTATATCGCTGACCTTATAGGACTTGACGTATATGACGAAAGTGGAAAAATAGGCGTTATTGCCGATGTATTCAATACAGGCGCGAATGACATTTACGACGTTAAGCGTGATGGGAAAAAGAATTTACTGCTTCCCGTGATAGACGACGTTGTAAAAGAGATTGATATTGAGAACGGACGAGTTACCGTTCATGTGATGGAAGGGCTGGACGAATGAGATTTGACGTATTGACACTCTTCCCCACAATGTTCGAGGCGGTGCTTGGCGACAGTATGATCGGGCGGGCACGCGAAAAGGGACTTATTGAAACGAATTTTATTGATATCAGGGATTTTACGGAAAATAAGCATCGCCAGGTCGACGACTATCCTTACAGCGGCGGAGGTGGTATGCTTATTGCGGCAGCGCCTGTTTATAACGCATATATGTCTGTCGCCGCAGGGCTCGACTATAAACCACTCACTATATATATGTCGCCGCAGGGCAGAGTATTTGATCAGCAGACAGCATCCGAGCTCTCACAGCACAAGCACATAATACTCCTTTGCGGCCATTATGAAGGAATAGACCAGAGGGTCCTTGACGAGATTGTAGATATGGAGATATCCATAGGGGATTTTGTGCTTACCGGCGGCGAGCTGCCCGCCATGGCTGTTATCGATTCAGTAGCACGGCTTATTCCTGGCGTACTCGGCGCTGAGGACGGCTTCAAGAACGAGTCGCATTATAACGGACTGCTGGAGTACCCTCAGTATACCCGTCCTGCAGTATGGCATGAAAAGCCTATTCCCGATATCCTATTATCGGGGCATCACGCCAAAATAGAGCAGTGGAAGCATGAGCAGTCGCTCATCACAACATTAAAAAAGCGCCCCGATATGCTTCAAAAGGCAGCGCTCACGAAGGAAGATATAGAATTTCTTGAAGGATATAAAAAAGAACACTAAAATGGGACCGCAGTGAAATCAAAGCTTCTCTGCGGTCCCATTATATCTCACTATTCAGCCAATGCCTTATTGATCTTTTCAACAAGCTCATTTACGTCTGTGTTGTGAACCATGCATGCCTCCTCAAGGCTCTCACCCTGCGATGCAGGGCAGCCTAAGCAGTGCATTCCGATCTCAAGCAGCAGCGGAGCCACCTTGTCTATATTGAGCTGCAAAGCCTCGCCTATAAGAGTATCCTTTGTTACCTGTGCCATTCTTCTCACTCCTTTATTTCTGTATTGAAGCATTCCTCAAACATATCTCCGTCAATAGTCTCAACCTCGAGCAGCTTTCCTCCTACACGCATAAGAGCAGACATATAGGTTTGAAGCAGCTCTTCTGTTTTTCTATATTGTTCAGTCAGAATATGTTTTACTTCCTCATCAATATCGGCGGCTATTTTTTCCGAATATGCCTTTGCATGACCGAGATCGCGCCCTATAAACACCTCACCGCCTTCATCATACGTCACGGGACCTATCTTTTCGCTCATGCCGAACTGCATTACCATCTGTCTTGCGAGAGATGTTGCACGCTTCAGATCATCAGAAGCGCCGGTGCTTATATCACCTATAACAAGCTGCTCGGCAACACGTCCCGCAAGCATTACGATGATCTTATCAAGCATCTCGCTTTTTGGCATATACATCCTGTCCTCCTCAGGAAGGTACATTGTAAAGCCACCTGCTCTTCCCCTCGGGACGATCGATATTTTATGAACTATATTAGTCTTATCAACCACCCTTGCAGCAACCGCATGTCCGGCCTCATGATAGGCAGTGATCTTCTTTTCCTGCTCGGACATAACTCTTGACGGTTTTGCAACTCCAAGCATGATTTTTACGTTAGCATCCTCAATATCCTGCTTTGTAATCTCGGGATGCTCGCGCCTTGCGGCATATATAGCGGCCTCGTTCATTAGGTTTTCCAGATCCGCTCCGGAATATCCGGCCGTAGCCTTTGCTATCG
>CALXRY010000179.1 GCA_944390955.1 uncultured Clostridia bacterium
AGGAGCAAACAGACCATGAACATACTTGTCGTTGAGGACGATACGGCGTTAAATAACGGGATAGCCTTATCGCTCAATACCGATACGACTATACAAGCCTTTTCCATAGCGGAGGCAAAAAGCAAGCTTGACGCGGGCGTTGAGCTTGTTATTCTCGATGTAAACCTGCCCGACGGGAGCGGGATAGACTTCCGTCGTGAGATATGGAAAACGAGCAGTGTCCCCATCATATTTCTTACGGCGAACGATATGGAGATAGATATTGTGACCTGGCTTGAAAGCGGCGCGGACGATTATATCACAAAGCCGTTTTCGCTTGCTGTACATACTCGTCCTTGTGATACTGTCGGTAGTTATCCTGGCGCTCTGCTATAGGAATATGTGCAGGCAAAGCGTGCTTGATAGGCTGAGAGCGGGCGAATAAGAATTTATAATGTATTTGCAGCTGGTATGCTGCGGTATGAGAAAATTAAGCTTTTAAATGGGGACTATAATACCGTTAATAACAGCGATATTGATCCCCATTTTGAATATGCGGAACAAAAAATACGTAAAAAATTATCAAAAACACGTAAAAATTTATATATACCTTGCCTAATACAGTGATCTATGCTATAATAAACACTATAGCGGTGGCAAAGCCGCATTACCGGCTTTGCAAGGTATGTGTTTATTGTATTGGTGTGTAGCAATGCTATACGCATTGCACTTATGATACAATACTTTTATCTGCATAAAACACAAAACGGGAGATTTTACATATGGACAACATTAAATTCACAATAGAGCACTTATCAAAGAGCTTTGAGAAAAAAACAGTTTTGAAAGACGTTGATTTCACATTCAATAAAGGCAAGATATATGGACTTTTGGGACGAAACGGCGCCGGAAAAACTACTTTGTTTAATTGCCTGAACCGTGACCTAAAAGCGGACAGCGGCAGCTTTTACATCGAAGATAACGGAGCGCGCCGTGAGGTTAAGGCTGAGGACATAGGATATGTTCTTTCCACACCGACCGTGCCTGAGTTTTTGACGGGACGCGAATTTCTGAAATTCTTTATAGATATAAACGAAAACGCTATTAGGGATAAGCGGTCTATAGACGAGTATTTTGATTATATGGGTATCGCATCCGAAGACCGCGACAAGCTGCTCAAGGACTATTCTCACGGAATGAAGAATAAGATGCAGATGCTTGTAAATATTATCGCAAGGCCGAATATCCTGCTTTTGGATGAACCGCTTACTTCCCTGGATGTAGTGGTCGCGGAGGAAATGAAGCAAATGCTGCGTTCATTAAAGAAAGAATGTATCATTATTTTTTCAACTCACATACTTGATCTTGCCATCGACCTATGCGATGATATTGTGCTGCTAAGTCATGGCGAACTGGAGCTTGTTGAAAAATCTGATCTCGACAATAAAGACTTTAAAGACAAGATCATTTACACGCTGCGGGAGGATGACAATGAATAAGACACTTAAAATCTCCTTTGCACTGAAGAATACATACCGTGTAAACAGTATTTTATATGCCCTAAAGCAGACACTGTTGATAAAAATGATACTGCCGTCCGCACTATACGGAGTAAAGGGCTTGAAAATATTTGCAAACATACTGTCGGCCTTATGGGAGATTATCTCAACATTTTTGGGTAAAGCTGTTTACCTTGGCTTTATTTATTTAATAGTTGCCAATGGATATAACGGAGCCTTTACGATACGGGAATTGTTTTTGCATATGCTCCTGTTTCTGACAGTTATAGGCGCGTTTTTGAACACTAATTTATTCAATCCTACGAAAGAAAAATATTATGCGGTGTTCCTTATGCGCATGGATGCGAAGCAATATATTTTGATAAATTACGGCTATGCCATTGTAAAACTCATAATAGGCTTTTTGCCGTTTATGATAATGATGCGGTCCATGCTGGACCTGCCCGTATGGCTGAGTGTTTTATTGCCGTTTTCGATAGCGGGGCTGAAACTTTTTGTTGCTGCTACCTCGCTTTGGGATTACGAAAAACGAGGGCTTGTGTATAATGAAAATAAGCTCGGGAAATTCTTATGGGCTTTTGTGGCATTGATGCTCATTCTTGCCGGCGGTCTGCCCGCCGTTGAACTCGCAGTGCCGCAGCTCGTAAGCACATCATTATTCATAGCTTTTGTGCCGTTGGGGATCATCGGAGCTTTAAAGGTCATAAGATTCAATGAATATAAAGAAGTATTCAAAGATCTGTTTGCACAGACACAGCCTTTTACGGACAGAAAAACACAGGCTGTAAGAAAGCAGTCAGAGAAATACATATCGACAGACACAGGTATTACCAGCAGCCGCAAAGGTTTTGAATACTTAAACGAGCTGTTTATAAAAAGACACAAGGCTCTGCTTTGGAGCGCTTCAAAAAAGATAACATACGTGTGTGTTGTATTGGCTGTTGGAGTTATGATAGCCTCATATCTGTTTCCAGAGATAAATGGAAGTGTGAACCATCTGATCTTGAACTGGCTGCCGTATTTTGCGTTTATCATGTACTTCCTCAACAGGGGAACCGGATTTACACAGGCGCTGTTTGTAAACTGCGACCATAGTCTGCTGACATACTCATTCTACAAACAGCCGGGCATGATACTGAAATTGTTTGCGATACGTTTAAGAGAGATCATGAAGATCAACGCACTCCCGGCTGCCGTTATCGGAACGGGGATGTCGCTTTTGCTGTTCGTGACGGGCGGAACGGACAATGTGCTCAACTATGCCGTAATTATTATATCGATACTGTGTATGAGCGCGTTTTTCTCCGTCCACTATTTGACGATATACTATCTGATACAGCCGTATAATGCGGCGTCGGAAATAAAAAGCGGTACATACCAGCTTGTAAGAGTCCTAACCTATTTGGTATGCTATTATATGATAAGGGTCAGGATGCCAACTATCGTTTTTGGTACGCTTACGATCGTGTTCTGCGTTATGTACTGCATTATCGCGTGTATATTGGTTTACCGTCTTGCACCGAAAACATTTCGGCTGAGACAGTGAACCATAATATAAAATAGAATTTTAGGAGAGATGAATATGAAGAAAAGAATTATTTCACTTATACTGTGCGGCTGTATGCTTGCAAGCATGCCGTCAGTATTGGCAGCGGACGAAGAAACCGTACAATTCCAAGACAGGACCTTTGACCGTTCCGAATTGTCGCAGGAGACACTGGACTGGCTCGATTGGTACAACAGTCTTTCCGAGACTGAGCAGTTAAGTATCAGCTCGATACCCTCAGAGTTGTGGGACGGTATCGCATCGGCAACAACAGATGCGGCGGCGCAGGACGACGACGCGACAAGGGGCGAGGTCGCCGAAATGCTCTTGCAGGCGGCTGACGACTATAATCCCGGAGTAGAGAAAACGGACATTATAAAAGGATATGAGGACGGAGAGCTGCACGAGGATTGGAACGTCACACGTGCCGAGGCGCTGGTTATGCTAAAGCGCGCTTTCGGTGAACTGCCGGAGCCTACGGGGCACAATGCGAGAGTCGCCATTCCTGCCGAGAGCTTTACAGATATTCCGGAGTGGGCTCAGACAGAGCTTGCCGATGTGTTTGATGCAGGGATCGTTGCGGGAACGGCTGAGGGGATATTTTCACCCAATGAAAATGTGACGACAGAGCAGATGGAGCTTTTCATTGAGCGCGTATATTCGCTTTTCGGAACAAATCTGAAAGATGATTTCTATGCCGCGGTGAATAAGGACACGTTAAACAGTCTTGTTATTCAGCCCGGACGTGTTATAAGCGGTACATTGTATGACCTGCAGGACAAGAGCGCAGACGCGGTCGATGCTATAATACAGGAGCTTGTAAACGGTGAATATGAAAAAGGCACAAAGGAGCAGAAGATAGCCGACTTTTATAAGAATGTGGCAGATATGGACTCAAGGAACGAGATCGGCGCAGCGCCGCTCATGCCGTATATGGAGCTCATAGACACAGCCGAGACCACAGACGATCTTATTGAGATACAGAGCAGATTGGTCGATGAATTATATATCTATCAGTACATGGGCTTCGGTTTGACTATCGATATGAAAGACAGCACAAAATACACGCTTGTATTTTCACCGATAGCCATAAATCTGCCAAAGGATACGTATCAGAATGGGACCGAACAGCAAATAGACAGCTATCTTAATTATATGAAAACATTGTTCGTTTTGGGCGGTGAAACGGAAGATGATGCCGAAGCAATGGCAAACGCATGCTTTGAGATGGAAAAGGAATTGTCCGCATCCATGATGAATACAGAGGATTCCGGAAATGTTGACAAGATATATAACGTGTTCACCATGCAGGAGATACGCGACATGTTCCCGAACGTAGATATGGACGCAGTTTTTGCCGACTCCGGCTTACAGCCGTCGGATGAGATAATCATTGCCGATGTAGGTCTTACCGAGGCGTTTGCCGATTATTTCACGGACGATAATGTTGATACCTTAAAAGCCTGGGCAAAGCTGACTGTGCTGCTCAGCTGGGGCGGCGCGTTCAACCAGGAGTTTATTGACGCAAGCAATACCTTTAATCAGGAGTTCATGGGCGTATCGGGCAGCTACACGCCTGAGGAGCGCGCGGCGCTCACGGTCCAAAATACAATGCCGGACTATATGGGCGAGCTGTATGCCGAGAGATATTTCTCGGAACAGGCAAAGCAGGACGTTGAACGGATGGTGCGCGATATTATAGATGTATACCGCACACGCATACAAAATCTTGACTGGATGAGCGATACGACAAAGGAGCGCGCACTCAATAAGCTTGACACCATGGGCGTCAAGATAGGTTATCCTGATGAATTTGAGTCTGCCATAGACAATGCGGAGATATTATCGGCTGAGGAGGGCGGCAGCTACTTCACAAATATGCTCTCTATCACAGCGGCGCAGAAAGCGGAGAATATCGCACTGCAGGGACAGCCGGTCGATAAATCGGAGTGGCTTATGTACCCATTCACAGTAAACGCATGCTACAGTCCGCAGCAGAACGACATCACATTCCCGGCAGCCATCTTGCAGGCGCCTATGTATGACGTAAACGCGTCCTACGAGCGGAACCTCGGCGGTATCGGATATGTTATCGCACATGAGATAACCCATGCCTTTGACAACAACGGCGCAAAGTTTGACGAGAACGGCAACGCAGCTGACTGGTGGACAGAAGAGGACTATGCGGCATTTCAGCAGCTTTGCCAAGAGATGATAGATTTCTATGACGGCGAGGAGGGTGTTCCCGGTATACCGATGAACGGTACGCTGACATTGAGTGAAAATGTAGCGGACCAGGGCGCGGCAGCCTGCATTACAGAGATCGTAGCCGGACTTGAAGATCCCGACTTTGAAGCTCTCTATACGAGTATGGCGAATACCTGGGCTGCGACCGCCAGCCGTGAATACTGCCAGTATGCGGCACAGGCGGATGTGCACAGCACCGAAAAGCTGCGTGTAAACCGCGTAGTAGTCAACTGCGATGAGTTTTATGAGACATTTGACATCCAAGAGGGTGACGGCATGTGGGTCGCACCCGAGGATCGCGTACAGATATGGTGATAACAAACCTGCACACTAAAAAAGGGCGGAACCGCCGAACCGCCCTTTTTTTAGTGTGCGCAATGATTTAATTATGTATCTTTTTGCCCGTGAACATCAGCAGCAATACACCGCATATAAGCAGGACGCATTGTGCTGCAATGACCGGTGCAGGTATGGAGAACGCAGGATCCAATGATCCCACCGTCAGAGGATATTCGGTGAAAAAGCTTCCGTTCCATATCCCCAGTACGCTTGGCAGAGGTAGCGCCATACACAAGAACGGCACTATCATCCATACATATATCAGCCACGGTCTTATGCGTCCTAATAGCCATCCGCTGCCCAGTGCGAATATAAGTGCTGGGAGCAGTGTGACCAATACAGGGATGATCAGCTGCCCCCACTCGTACCACCCGAAGTAGCTGCCATAGAATACCGCAGCTTCCGCGAGACAGACAAGCGAAAGTAATAAGGTCCCCGAAAAAGCTGCGGCACACCGCGCCATCGCGTACCGTCGCGGGCATGTCCTGACTGCGTCTGTAAGGACTGACGCGCGGCGCGCCTTTGCGGAGGTGAAAAAGGTAAGGAAAAACAGCGTACCTATCCATAGAAGCGGCAGCATACGGCTTAGATAGTCACCGAAGCTCCAGGCTGAGAAAGGCGCGGTATGTGACACGCCTAAAACGGTCGTGCCGCTCAGTACCTGCCGGCCGTAAAACAGCAGAACAAACAATATCCCGAAGAAGAATTTGTTTAAAAGCAGTCTCTTACATTCATACAGAAATATTTTAATCAAGATTCAGATCCTCCTCTCGCAGCTCGCAGGCGTCCAAAAAGTTTTGATATGTCAGATACGGATAGTACGGGTCAAGCTCACGGTTGAACAGCTCATGAAGTATCATGTCCATCGCTTCCTCGCCGCCCACAAGCTGTTCCGCCTTCAAGATCTTCAGCGGCATTTCACAATATCGGCGCACATGGGTAAGGCTGCCCAATACCTCAAGCCGTTTCTCCTCCGGCAGTTTTTCAAGATATTCCGGATTGCGGACATAAAAATTCAAATAGTAATCGTCAGTTTCCTGCTGCCATTGGTCTATATAATACTGCTTTGCGTACTCCTCTCCGTACAGCTCCTTGACAATACGGTATGTAGTGTATACCGTCAGACCCTCCGCCGACCATGGGTCGGTCTCATTTGAGCTGTCAAACATATTTGCAAGCCCCCACCACTGATGAACAAGCTCATGTATCATGACCTCGCCCGAACCGGCGCCTTTACCCGGGTCCCCCAAATTTGCCGCGGTAAAATCCGCCTCATCCAGCAGGCTTGCACCGTCACCGGCGTACCCGCCGCCTGTAACACGGCTCTGGATAAGTTTAAGTTTATCTCCCATACCAAACGAAAGCGGACCGTAATGCTCTGTGCAGTAATCAACGACCGCGCGGACTGCGTCTATCGCTCCTGCGGATTCCATCACAGAACGGTGCTTGCGTCCGTAGTAAAATTCTATGGTGATACCGCCCGCGTCTATCTCCTCGCATATGTAGTCTCCGGCATAGAGAATACCGCCCGCGCCGTTGTCCTCATACCGCCATGTGACAGTGCCGTTCTCATATTCCGATACAATGGATGCCTCGCTTGCGCAGAACGGTATCACGGTCATTCCTTTAGGCAGCGTTATCTCTATCTCGGCGGGGTACATGCCCTCGTCCGGCATAACATTCATTATACGCGGCGCAAGCTCCGCATTTTGCAGGCAGATATATTCATCGCTTATCTCCGCGCTGCCCTGTGTTTCAGACATATTACGGCTCTCCTGCGGAAAACCGCCGTATTCCACTATAAGCTCCACGTTCTCATCTGCCGGTATCTCAGCCTCAAGCAGGGCTTCGTTAAACTCTTGATAGTCGCCTATGGAAAACGGCATATCCTCTCCATTGACTTGCACGGAAGAGACCGTATACCCGGGATTTATGCCAAATGAGACAGTTTGTGTTTGGCCTGAGGAGTTTAAAAACCTGTAGGACGCCGTGCCTGTCACAGTGCCTTTAGCTGTATCGGGATATACTTTTGCGGTCCGTCCGGTGCAGACAACACCCTCAAGATACGGCAGCTCCAAAAATGCCGAGGCTGTTTCATCGGGATTGCTGTTGTCGATAATGGGCTGCGCGGCGTAGGCAGCGCCCGAACAGGCGATAAGCAGAAGTGCGATAACAGGACGGTATATTCGGCGGGTGCTGCGCAGCAGTGAACCAAGTATGCCTTTCCCGTAACGGCGGATACAGCACCATGACAACACCCATACGCCGCTGAGCGCCGCAAGCCACATCAGACGCATATACGCAGCGGAACGGAAAATACGGAAGTTAGTAAAATCATCCGACAGCGCCCATACGCATGGGTTCAGCCAGCACAGCTGCCAGTTATCGGACCATACCGTAAGGCTCAGACCCGCAAAGGCAGCGAACAATACGACAGACAGGTCGGCTCTGTTTGTGAATTGATAGCAGGCGGCAGCCGCAAGTATCGAGCAGGGCAGGGCAAGTCCCATAAATATCATATATGCAAGGCAGTAGTTTGTCATGTCCAATACCGTTCCTGCCTGTGCATAGGTTATCGGGAGCCATATCAGCATTGTAAGGAACAAACCGATAATTGCGGCGGCGTTCAGTGCGAGCATTCGTACCATACCGCTGCGCATAGGCGAGACTATCGCATTTATCAAAACGTCCGCGCGGCTGCGTGAGGAGCGGTCAAGCTCATATATCGTGAGCAGTCCGAATAGGATGCCGCTCACCGCGCCGCCTGCGAGCGCCGGGTTGGCAAGATACATCGACAGCATGGTCTCGGCAAACGCGGGCTTATACAGCGTCAGTCCCGCCGCGGGCGAGATAACGGTAAGAAGCAGCACGAGCCATGTCAGACGGCTTTGCAGCAGCCGTCCCAATTCAAGCGCAAAGCTTTTCAGTGTGTTCATTGGCGCACCTCCTTGGAGAGCAGGTAAAGATAAGCGTCCTCAAGCGTCGGTTCCTCCGGTGTAACATAGTCGGGCAGCTTGTCTGCTACCACGCGGCAGCGGACGCCGTTTCCCGTGTTCACCCGCGCCGTGATATGCAGTCCATGCTCCTGAGCGGCGTTGTGCTCTAAGAATACGCCGACATGCCCCGAGGCAGACCTTATAAGCTGTGCGGGCGTGCCGGTAAACAATATCATGCCGCGGTCGATAACAATGAGTCGGTCGCAAACCGACTGAACATCCTCTATGATATGTGTTGACAGCAGCACAAGGCGCTTCTGCGCGGTCTGAGAAAACAGATTCCGAAAGTGTATCCGCTCCTCCGGGTCCAATCCCACCGTAGGCTCGTCAAAAATCAAAAGCTGCGGGTCACCGAGCAGAGCCTGCGCGATGCCGACGCGCTGACGCTGTCCTCCCGATAATGCGCGGATGCGCGATTTTCTCTTTTCTGTGAGGTTTACCGCCTTTATGACCTCACGGACGGCTGTTTTCGGATAGCGCAGTCCTTTAAGGACAGCCATGTAATCCAAAAACTGTGTTACGGTCAGCTCATCAAAAAGCCCGAAATCCTGCGGCAGATAGCCGAGCTGAGACTTTAGAGCACGCTCGGACTTATCAAGTGGACGGCCGTCCACGCATATCGTGCCCGACGTGGGCAGCAGCGCCGATACAAACAGCTTCATCAAGGTGGATTTCCCGGCGCCGTTCGGACCCAGCAGCCCGATAAGACTCGGTGCGCTCAGGTCGAGAGTGAGGTCTTTTAGCGCCTGTTTCCCGTTTGGGTATGTCATACTGACATTTTTAATGTTGATCTCCATTATTTCATTTCCTTTCTGATTTAGTACACAGAAAGTATAACAATCCAGTATGAAGTGTATTTGAAGATATTATGTGTTTTATGTGGAGTTTTTTTTGAACACAAAAACAAAGGACCGCCATATTAAGACGATCCTTTAAAATGAACTATTGCCTTTACTCCGTCCTCTGTATTTTCAATAGCGCAGACGGCATGATGCCTTTCAAGTATCATCCGCACCAGATACAGTCCTAAGCCGCTGCCTCCGGTGCTCCTGTTCCGGGAGCCTTCCTCACGGTAAAAGGCCTCAAAAAGATGCGGGAGCGCGTCGTCACGAATATGAACGCCCGTGTTTTCGACAGTAAAGGCAGGTTTCCCTTGCAGTCTGCCGCACCACACACGTATTTCTGCGCCCTCGGGTGAATAGAGCGCAGCATTGGAAAGAAGATTCCCGGCTGCCTTGCCGAGCAGCGACGCATCACCGGATACGGATATGCCGTGTTCCAACTGCACAGCAAGCCGCTGACCGCGCTGCTCTGTAAGCTCCTTTACGAAATCGAGCTGCTTTTCGATAAGCGACGACAGCTCAAGCTGTTCATGCTTAACAGCCGCCGCGCCTGTTTCCATGCGTGATATGGACAGCATTTCTTGTATCAGATTCTCCATCCTGCCTGTGACTTGGAGCGAGCGGAGCAGATATTTGTCCCTGTCTTGGTATATGTCGATACCCTCCAGCATCCCGGATAACTGCCCTTTTAGTATAGTGACCGGCGTTTTCAGCTCATGAGACGCGGCTGAGAAAAACGCCATGCGCTGCCGGTCAAGCTCGCGTTCACGCTCCACCTCGCCGCGCAAAGCGTGGTTGGCGGTTTCAAGCTCATCAAGCGCGGCAGACAACCGCTGCGACATCATATCAAGGCTGCGTCCCAACGTCCCTATCTCGTCGCGCCGCGTCTCGCCGCATTGCCAATTAAAATCCATATCCGACATCTTCTTTGCAATGCCGCTTATCCGGACGATAGGGCGCGTGATATACCGGGAATATATAAAAGCGCAGAGAAGTGAAAGCACGAGCAGCACAAGCAGCAGCCACGGCGCCATCCGTGCCAGCGCCCGTACCGCAAGATTTTCTTCCTCCGCGTGCGGCGTCACATAAAGCGAATAAGTCTCATCACTGTCGGCAAATGTCACATCGGCTATTATCGAATACTGCTGCATTGTTGTAACGGTCGTTGTAGTTCCGGTGCCCTCCGCTACAGACACGCCGAATGAGGATGAAACACTGCCGTCCTCACCGGCGCCGTCTGTTGAGACTGTGATATTGTCGTCTCTGTACCTTGACTGCATGGACAGTTCAGAACCGTTATCTGCAATTTCTCCGTTCACGTTCAGCAGCAGAACGTCCGCTCTGGTGGAGCGTATAAATTCGTCAAGCACCAGGCCGCTGTCCCCAAAAGCGGTTTCTTTCAGCTGTTCCGTAAGAGCGTCCGTCTGCCTTTGCAGGTCAGTGTTGACGACAGACGTATACATGCTCGGAGTGGCAAGCGCGATCAGCGCAAAGGTCACGGCGCCTGCGCAGAGAAGGATAACGGACGTTATCAAAAAAATACGTGCGGTAAGGCTTTCACTCAGTTTCTTTCGCAGCACGATAGCCCACGCCCCTTACTGTTTCGATATAGTCCCGCACCAGCTTATGGCGGAGGTTTTTTATGTGGCTGTCCACCACGCGCTCATCGCCGAAAAAGTCATAGCCCCAGAGCTTGGAGAGCAGTATTTCTCGTGAAAACACACGTCCGGGCGCGGACAGGAACGTATGCAAAAGCTCAAATTCCTTAGCGGTCAGCTCAAGCGGCCGCCCGTCAAGCAATGCCTCTCTTGTGTCCGGGTCTATCACGAGGTCGCGGTAGCGCAGACGGCAGTCCTCGTTCGTCCCTGCGGCCCTTTTTAATATAACTCGTATCTTTTCCAAAAGAACAGGCATTGAAAAGGGCTTTGTGACATAGTCGTCAATATCGAGACCAAAGCCGCGCAGCTGCTGCTCCTCACCGTCCAATGCCGTAAGCATTAGGATAGGAACCTGCGACCGGCGGCGTATCATCTCACACACTCCGAACCCGTCGATCTTAGGCAGCATTATGTCAAGCAAAACAAGGTCAAACGTCTGAGTCTGAAACAGCGTCAAAGCTGCCACACCGTCCGCCGCGCCGGTGGGTACGTATCCCGCGTTGCGAAGGTATGCGCAAAGAAGCTCACGGATGTCCGGCTCATCTTCTACTATCAATATATTTTTCATAGTTCATCACCGATTATATTGTACCATGTAATTATGAATTTACTGTGGAGAAATATATAAATTTCAAATTTTTTCGAGCAATACGGAAGGAAAGCCGTCCGTACTTTATACGGCACGGACGGCTGTTTGTATCTATATACCTTTTTTATACAGCACAAATGAATATACCGTGGGCAGAAAACACGCTATAAGTGCAAGCACAAATACGGCCGCTGCGGCATACCCACCGAAGAATGCTGCCAGTATCATAAATAACCCGGCTATAACAAACATTCTTCCGCCGAAACGATGTGTCCGTTCCCAGTTTGTCTCACTGTTCAGCGTCCACGGCAGCTTTATTCCCATCGTATAATTTTGTCTGCACTTGGGGAGATAATTTCCCATCAGCACGAACAGTACACCTATCAGGATCGGGATAAATCGCACCAGATTAAGAGAATTGTCAAGCGCATATGATATGGTTATGCACTGCACAACTACGCTTAAAATCGGTATTATCCAGCGTGTTATAGCCTTGAGCCGACCGTCCATCCCGCGCTTTTTCGGATCAGCTTCAAGCAGTCCGATACATAAAACGAACATAGCTGTCATGAATGCCGGTATGCCAAACAGAGCGAACTCGCGGCTGCTGTAATCATCCGGCTGAAAGTTATAGTCAAAATGCGTTGCCATCTGTTCCGGCATACGTCCGTAAAATACCGCGCCTATCACAAAAGGCAGCAAACATACGACAAATGGTATAATAAAGGTTCTGCTTTTAAATATGTTCTTCATAAATATCACTCCGTTCTGCCGCATACCACGGCTATATTTTTTGCTGAAATGCGTTACCGGTATGCAAATTACAGTTGGTCCTACTGCGCAGTTTATTTCTGACCGTCCTGAAATTGAGCAAACCACATCATGATGTCCTCAAAGACCGATGTATTCAGCTTGTAAAATATATAGTTCTTTTCTTTTTCCTCGGTAATAAGTCCGGCTTTTTTTAGGATAGATAAGTGGTACGACACCGTAGCGTTTGTCATATCAAAACATGAGGCTATCTCGCCCGCGGATTTTTTTCCGCCGCGCAGCATGAGAAGTATCTCACGTCTTACCCCATCGGACAAAGCCTTGAATGTCTCCTGAAAGCCCATCGGCAACGCTCCTTTCATAATCTATTTAGAAAATTTTCTAAATAGATTATAGCACGAGGGATAATGCCTGTCAATATATTTTATAAAAAAATTTTATAATAAAAAATCATGTTTAACTCAGAATATGATATCGCCGAAAAACGGCGGCTAAACACCTTAGATAATTTATTTATTTTTCGTTTTCTATTGACTTTATTCGGGTGTCCGTATATAATATATATTGATAGACTATGACAAGGAGAGGGTTGTAGCATGGAATATATGTCTTGCCCAGAAGCGGCAAAAATATGGGGAATTTCTGAAAGACGGGTACAGAAATTATGCGAGGAAAACCGTATACCGGGCGTTTCAAAAATCGGCTATATGTGGTTGATTCCGAAAAACTCAGAAAAGCCTATTGACAAGAGGTTCAAAAAGGAGCATTGATAATGAACGAAAAAATTTTAGTAGTAGATGATGAAACAGAGATAGCTGATTTAATTGAGGTTTATCTGAATAACGACGGATACACTGTCTATAAATTTTATAATGGTATTGACGCATTGAAGTGCATTGAAGAAATAGAGATAGATTTAGCAATTTTGGATATAATGCTGCCGGATATTGACGGATTCCGCATTTGTCAGAAAATCAGGGAGAAATTTTATTTTCCAATAATTATGCTCACAGCTAAAATAGACGACAGCGACAAGATAATGGGACTTACTATTGGCGCAGATGATTATATTACAAAGCCATTTAATCCTTTGGAAGTTGTTGCGCGAGTAAAAACTCAACTGAGACGTTATCAAAAATATAATAATTCTAAACAAAATCCAACTATTGTAAAGAATGAATATGACATAAGAGGATTGATTATCAATAGGGACAGCCATAAATGTTTTTTGTTTGGGAAAGAATTGCAGCTAACCCCTATTGAATTTTCAATTCTTTGGTATCTGTGTGAACATCAAGGTAAGGTCGTCCCATCCGAAGAATTATTTGAAGCTGTTTGGAAAGAAAAATATTTGGACAATAACAATACTGTAATGGCACACATCGGACGACTCAGGGAGAAAATGAATGAACCTGCCAAAAATCCAAAATTTATCAAAACAGTTTGGGGTGTGGGATATGAAATCGAATAAGAAAAACAATTTGCTGACTAACCTTTTCAAAAGTTATATTATACAATGTGTAATTTGGACAGGAATTATTGTTGTTGTTGCTATTATTTTAGGAGCAGTTTTGCAAAAAGTTCTTGATAAATATGTTCCAAACTATTATCTTGTGTACAGATCGCTTTATCTTGGTATAGCTGCTATTG
>CALXRY010000180.1 GCA_944390955.1 uncultured Clostridia bacterium
AAATGACCATGCTGTCATCGATAATCTTAAGCATGTACGGTGAATCTTTCAGCAGCTCGTTGAGCTGCTCGCACTCTTCATCCGGGTTTCTTATTGATACCATGGTGTGGTCCTCTCTTTCTTTTGGTTGTGAAAACTCAGACAGTTTACTGCTCCCGGCGTTATATCGACTGGATTATAAAGCGATATCATCGGAAGCAGCCGCTGCCGTTCTGTGGTTTCTATTATACATACCCGACAATCACCTGTCAGAGCACGCATCTTGTTGTCATTTGTATTGCAATATACTTACAATTAAGAGATTTTAAAAAATGCATCTTGCCGGCAAGACGATTATATTGTATAATAAATGTAAGCATGTTTTTAAATGCAGATATATTATACAACATCGATTAGCATTTTGTATACGAATTCATGCGGGAATTTAGCCAGTTTTATACGCCTATAAAATAATACAAGGAGGGTACATTAAAATGGGCCGTATGTCGTCAAATCATCAACACAATTCATATGAACAAGAAAAGCTCGAACATCACGAGCGCAATTCCAAAACCGCTTCTATGTCAGATGATGTTTCTAAGGATATGCGCGGTAAGGACGGGAAAATAATGGTGACACAAATAAAAAAACCTTTTACCAATGACAGCTTATATAAAATGGCATCAGATATATAGAAAACAAACACCGATGGTACTTTATATATAAGCAGATCTCAAATTTACAAATATTGTATTGATGAATCGCCTGAGCCATTTGAAGCTTTTGAGAAGGTGTCTGATGCTAATTTTATATCACTCAGCAGACTGCCGCTGCGTGATATGGTCCACTGTTATCTGTTTTCGCTGATACATCCCAACACCTTGAGTTTTGATAAAACCGGCAGTCTTTTTTGTTATAAGATAAAACGAGACTTCGAGAAGATCTCTCAGTTGGAATACGAACTGGCCAACTCTATAATGCTCGATGGCTTTTTATTGGCCTTTGACGAAATTATTACAAATGACAATAATACTTATTGTGTGGAAGAGGACATAGAAACAGAGGATGGTCAAAAAGATGTCTATAAAGTTATTAAAATTAAAGATAGAAAGTCACAGGAAATCAAAGAAAAAGACTATGACTATCATCTTGAATTATTAGAGCTATTATCGTCTTCACTATTATATTTCCTTGAATTGCGTGATGACATTCGTGGAAAAGCTGACATTGCCGTTCCCAAACAAAAAGTATTAAAACAAAAGTTTTTTGTTTGTGACGACTATGCTACTGACCGAATAATATTGCTCTTCGAAAAATATAACAGCCTCACAGAAGATATGCTGCGGATAACTGAAAAAATAGCTGAAAAAATAGCTGGAAAATATCGGCAAGTCAAAGAGAAAAATAGCGATCAAGGTGACAATCAGGATGCCAATACAGGTAAAGACGATGGTAACCCAGAAGGCTACAGCAGCGCTGAAGATAGCAGTAACCCCGAAGACGGCAGCAGCTCTGAAAATAACAGTAAATCCGAAGGTAAAGAAGATGAACAAGACACAAAGCTTGATATACGTTTATACGCCTTGCTTAATTTGTACCACATTAACAGATATACCCATATTTTTGATATGGATATGATGCGGTATGCTGATGAAGCAACGCTTAATTTTCATAAACTTGGCGGATTTCTTACAGCGATCACGCTCAACAAGATATTTAACCCTGATCCCGATAAGCGCATCGATGCACTTAAGAAGGATCTGAGATTAATGAATTCAATATTATATCCTAATGTACTTGAAGAACGTGATTACGAGTTTATACGAACTCTTATATTTGCTGTAGCCGGAAGATTCAAGGATGTATTTCTGTATCATTTTTTCGAAAACTGTACGCATAGAAAAAAAGCTTGTAAAATGTTTTATGATTTTTCTAAAGATTCATCGGTTAAGGCATTTTTAGATGATATGGATATAGAAAAATATATTTATACCAAGCTTGACTTTGCCCCTGTTAAAAAGCCAGACCAGAAGTCTGATGAGCCATATATTCAGTTTAAATACTGCTTTAATATTATATATGATGATATATACAGAACAGCCGATTATGGAAAAAGACTGTGTAGGGAGTATCTGGAAAGCATTGACGGTTTGAAAATCACAGGCATAAGCCCGGCAAAGCTTGCCAACAACTTGTATTATTTATTGCATGACTATATTGAACCGAAAAAATAATGGGTCTGAGAAAAATGTTTGAGTTGCGCCTGGCAAACTTTTACAAGGCAAAAATTACAGGTATAGACTTGACATGGCTTGTGTATAATATTCGGACCTGGCTGAAGGCCGTATTTTCGGCTTTCAGCCTCTTTAATCAAATAAAAGCTCTCATTTAACAGCTTACGAAGATGCTCTCTTGATGGCATTGCTCATTGGAGAACTTAATTTGTAAACCCTTGATTTGGCAGGCAATTTTTTACACTATTCGTTTGAACATATTCAAACTGCATGAGATAGAAAAATAAAGTTACTGCATATTCGATAAGGTCTTAAACCATTCTTTATCGCCGCCTTCATACTCGCTGCACAGCAAGTCAAAAAGTGCTTCTTTATGGGCATAATATAAATTACAAGAAAAATCGGTTAATGATTGGAGGGTCAGTGAATTCATAAGAAAACCATAAGCAGCTTCTTTGTCTAATAAATATTTTTCCTGCATTCTTACAAGAAGGTATGCTAATCTATCATTCATCATAGATTCTTTCTGTTTCGCGGATAATTCACTCATACATCCTTACCTCCTTTTCGCTGATCTTTAATGCATATTGTTTTGCTTTTTCTGTTTTAATACAAACCTGTCTCGGAAAGATCCATGGCTTTAAAGCCTCTATCGCTTTGGTTATTGCTGTATCAGAACCTATCTCCCCATAGTTGCCTACGTTATAATCGTCAATCACTCTCGCAGCGGCAGCATCAGCGGTAGGACCATAAACGATGTCGTAATTATAGTTTATTATCGTTTTAGATTTGTCGGTATTTCGGTTATAGGCTACATACTGAAACCATTCTGCATCAGGACCATGAAAAACCTTTTTAACTATATTATTTTCCCAATTAACAGGAAGAATATATTCATACAGATATATTTTTAAGGATATTTGTTTTCGAATAAGCACAGGCACTTTTCGAGCAGCTGCGCTTACTGCGTGTTCTTGTGTGTCAGACAAATAAAAACCACTGCCAAAATCTCCATACTTGCTTGCCTTTGATAAGTCTATTTCATTAAATTTATCAAGACTGCCATGGTAAACATGCTTAACTTTATTAGTTCCCATTAAATATCTTCTCCTGCCATTGTCAATGCTTTAATAAGTCCCTCACTATATTCTTCAGGCATCATTGACTGAATATTGTCAAAGTCTTCCTCAATACTTGTTGCCAATTTATACTTGTTTAGCAATTCCAAGAATCTGTCGTTTGATATTTGCGTCATTTTGCGAAATGTGCCCAAAAATTTTATTACATACCATGCTACCAACTCTTGCTGATTTACCATAGTTAGTCACCTCGTTCATTGCATTACTTTAGTTAAAGTATAACATAAGGGCAGCCGTTTTTCAAGCATTAATTCTCTTACACTGCATTTGCAAATGGTGTAAACTCCGTTTTGTCATAACGTATATCGCCAATAACTTTTTACACGCCTTCTTTTAATCTTGCCTTCCTTTGTGAAGCCGGACAATATTCTTGTCGCGGTAGATGATGATACACCCAGTATTTCTTGAACATCTCTATTTGTAATAAACTCATGCTCTTTTAGGAAATCGCTTATCAGCTTCCATCGCCTGTATGATTTATTCTCGGGGGATATTCTTGACGTATTGACTTCATCAGCTTCCGATAATGCCTGTTTTATGACAGAAAGCATAAATTCAATAAATACAGTCGATTCACCGTTATTGTTGGAGACATTGATCGCATTATAATATTCACTTTGATTGTCATGTATTATAGATTCTATCGGAAGCCATGCAAAGAGCGGATTCCATTTGGAAAGCAGCAGTGTGTGCCACAATCTGCCCATGCGTCCGTTGCCGTCTGCAAACGGATGTATAAGCTCAAATTCGCAATGAAATACGCAGCTTTTTATCAGCATATGAATATTATCGGTCTTTGTCCAATCAAGAAGCTCTTGTATAAGTCCGGGAACATATTGCGGCAAAGTCCCGAAATGTATCACATTGCCGCTGCCGTCAACAACGCCGATCGGGCGTGATCGGAACTCACCTGCTTCATTTATCAAGCCCTTCATCATTACACCATGAGCTTTCAGGAGATCTTCTGATGAATACGGATCGAGGCTGTCCATGCACTCATATATTTCATATGCGTTTTGTACCTCTGCAATATCCTTCTGCGGTGCGATCACACGCTTGCCAGCTATGACCGCTGTTACCTGATCTATGTCAAGAATATTTTGCTCTATTGCAAGAGATGAGTAGATCGTATGGATCCTGTTAGTTCGCCTTAATGTTGGGTTTGATGATATTTTGCTACTGACGCTGACTCTTCCAACCAGCTCTGCGATCTCTATGACGTCTGTCATTATTTTTTCGTTTATCTCAAACGGAGGTTTTTTGTTTGTCAATGTGTTCATCACCTTTCAAGTTTATTATATATAAAAATATATCCAATGTCAAGCAATAGATGATGCCGAATTGCTCAAAAACGAAGGTTTATGGGACAAGACGCGTCCATTCCATAAACCCCGTTCCAAAACGTAAATATCCATCCCAAAACCCGTCCCAGAATCAACGTTTCTTTAACCACCGTTTATGTAACGGTACAGCGTGGATTTCGATATGCCTGTCAGCTCTGTTATTTCTGAGATCGTATATTCCTTGCTCTCGTATAATTTTCTTGCCATCTCAAGCGCCGTGTGCGATGTGGGCGGACGTCCGCCTTTTCTGCCTCTTGCTCTTGCTGCTGCCTTAGTACGCTCGGCAAGACAATCACGCTCAAACTGGCTTATCGCGCTGATAAGCGTAAACAGCAGCTTGCCGGTCGGCGTTGTCGTATCAATGCTTTCCTTTAGCGAAACAAGATTCACGCCCCTTTCATTGAACAGCTCCATAAGCTCTATCAGATTTTTTGTTGAACGCCCGAGCCTTGACAGAGATTCGACAACAACTGTGTCGCCCTCCGAAAGCTCATCGAGCATCCTGTTGAGCTCCGGCCTTTCTTTGCGTATGCCGGTCACCTTCTCGCTGTATATCTTATCTATGCCGTAACCGTTCAGCATATCAAGCTGGCGGCCAAGATGCTGGTCCGTTGTAGATACACGCGCATATCCTATTATCATTTTTCATCACTCCTTATAACGCAAGCGGTGAGGTCACCCCCTCACCGCTTGCCCTTGATGTCGCTGTAGTAGTCGAGCACTGCCTTTATCACGGCTTCAATGACCGCCATGGCGACCTTCTTTATATATTCATTTCCCTTCACACCTCCTCTCCCCAGCAGATGTAATCTTCTATCTCATCATACGTAAGTCCGTATGCAAGAAGCTCGTCAATATCGTCTGCCGTTATGCCCATACCGGCGGCAACAGAGATTAAATCATTGTAATATGTATCATCAAATTCATAATTACTCGCTCCATAGCTTCGCCAGTCACAGCGGTAATCGAACATATCCTCATATTTGAACTTACTGTATTCAAGCTTTCCGTTGCTGCTGATTTTAAGAATATCTCCCTCTGTAATTTTGACCTCTTCATATTTATTTTTCTTGAGTTCATTGAATAAGCTTGTGGATATAAGCGCCTTCCAGAGTATTTCTGCTGTTGATGCATATACGTAAATCTGCTTATCGGGAAAATGCAGTATCTCCATCGGGCTGTCGCCTTTGACTATGTAGAGATTATTCATTTTATCAAGTACCGAAAATGTAAAACTTCCCTGGACCTTTTCAGCCATATACGTCAGGGTACTCATATTGAGCTTTCTTTTGT
>CALXRY010000181.1 GCA_944390955.1 uncultured Clostridia bacterium
AGGACATCATGCCATCAGAGGCTCGTTGTCAAGCAAACCGTGGAATAAATGCGACCACTTTGTGCATTTTGCTGATTTTCCCAAAAAATAAAGGTTTAATGTGTCCGTTATCTTGACATAGCACCAATACCGTACAAAAATAAGCGGTATCACACTTTACGCAATAGATCATCCCGATTATGCCGACTGCGGCTCAGATCTCGTGTTTTCGGACAGCGTTATCAAAAACAATTATTTTTATGACGAAATAATTCAAAACGCACTTATACCAAAATGGATCGCCAATGACAATAATTATTCATCTGAAAGCAGCATAACAGCCGTTAAACTTATAAGCGACAATTTTACCTCGGAACCTCTTGCTGTTGTGCGTATAGATATAGACACAGCGCAATTTGTTGTCTCACTGCAAAATCTGCGCCTTGCCGATACTGGACAAATATTTGTTTGTACAAATACAATGCATATAGTAAATCCGCATAAAGACAGCTTTATAGCGCAGTTTTCCCATAACGGTGAATTATATTCGCTTATAGAAAAAAACAGTACCGGGAATGCCGACACAAAGCTCGGGAATGAAAACTATATGCTGTTTTCATTCCCGCTTGAAGGCACAGACTTTTATCTTGTCGGCGCGTTAAAAGTAAGCGAACTTTACACAAAAGCTCTGCCTCTGCGAAATGCCGCCGTTCTCACAGCTGTGCTGCTGATACTTGTAACAATGCTGCTTATTTACTATGTTTCGTCATATATATCAAAGCCTATCGTAACGCTTGCAAATGAGATGGATAAATACGCTCCAAACCGCAAGCCACACATTCTCGAATATAGCGGGGAAGATGAAATAAATAAGCTGTACCGATCGTTTAATGCCATGCAAAAGCGTATCTACAGCCTTACTCAGGATCTGTCAACGTCACTGCGCATACAAAAGAAAGCAGAACTGAAAGCGATACAGGCACAAGTCTCTCCGCACTTCTTATATAATACCCTAAATTCCATAAGCGCGCTTGCACAAAAGCACAGCATTGACGATATAGAGTATATGACTTCGTCGCTTGCCACGTTTTTTACAAGAGCTTTAAACAACGGCAATACTTTTTGCAGTATACGCGATGAACTTATTCATATAAAAAGTTATATAGATATACAAAACGTCCGTTTTTCCGGCAAATTCGATGTTGCATTTGAAATACCGGAGGATATGCTCGACCGCCGCATCATCAACCTGACACTTCAGCCGCTTGTTGAAAACTGTATAGTTCATGCCTTTAAAGGAAAAAGCGGCAAGGGGCATATCATAATAACAGGCTCGCAAGAAAACAATGATATTTATATATCGATCGCTGACGACGGCCTTGGCGCAAATATAGCCGACGTAAATTATCTTAACAATCGTGTAGGCGAAGTGGTGAATTTTGACGATCACGTTGAACGATACGGCATACACAGTGTAAACAGCCGAATACGTCTTTACTACGGCAGCGACTGCGGATTATCGTATTCGTACAATGAGTTCGGAGGAATAACCGCAACAGTTCATATAACAACACACTCAAAGGAGGACACAGAATAATGAAACTTTTAATAGCCGAAGATGAGATCTTATGTATGGAGAACCTTACCGAAATACCTTGGGGAGATATAGGTGTAACGTTAATAGACACCGCCCGGAGCGGAAATGAGGCGTTTGAAAAAATAAAATCAAATACGCCGGATATAGTGCTTTCCGATATAGAAATGGAAGATGGAACGGGATTTGACCTTGCAAAAAAGCTTACATGCACTTTCCCGGAAATAAAAGTAATCTTCCTTACAGCATATGATAAGTTTGAATATGCGCAAACAGCCATACAATACAAAGCGTTCGGATATGTTCTGAAGCCGATCAACAGAAAAAAGCTGCTCGAAACCATATCTGAAGCAAAAGAAAAAATAGAAAAGGAAAACGCGGAACGCACACGTCACAAAAGACTTTTATCTGAGTTTTCGACCTGCAAATATTTTCTTAAGGATTACTTTTTGTCGCTTTTAGCATCAGGCAAAACAAACGAGCTGTATTCGATTTTTTCAATCGGTGATAAGGAATATAGTTATCAAACGATTGTTGCCACAACTTTTAATAAAAACGGTATTTCCTGTAATATGGACTTCCGCTTTTTTACTGATATAACATCAGCGCTTGACCAAAGCGGCTTTAAAATTATACCGTTCTATGAACAGAATATGATTACATATATAGTATACTCCGAATTTGCCGTTAACAACGGCAAAAGCATACAAAATATTTTTGATGCCGCCGAAATAATATCAAACTATATGAAATTTCACGATACGAGAAGCTTTACGGTAGCTGTCGGTTCGGCAGTTAACGGTGAAAAAATGATACCTTATTGCATACGCCGTGCGCAGGAAGCTTTAAAATATCATTTTTCGATTGGAGAAAACTCAATTATTTATATTGATGATATTGAGCCCGAAAGCTTTACAGCACCGGATCTCGAAAGCCTGAAGGCAGAACTGATAGACTGCATAAAAATAGGCAGCGCACATCGTTCAAACGATATAGTACACCGTATGTTCGCAAGCATACATTCATCACGCATATCGCTTGATCTGGCACAACGAATATGCCTGGAGCTTGTTATAGCAATATCCATTGCGATGGCGCAGCTCGGCGAAAATCCCGACATCCTTTTTAACAAAACGGAAATATGGTCGGTAATGAAAAACTATCATTCAATATCATCACTTGAGAGCTTTATATCCGACATAACCGATATAGCCGTATCTGTTATAAACACACGCCGCGAAGAAAAAAAATAAGGACATAATACACCGTGTAAAAGAACTTATAGATGAAAATCTGGAAACCGATGTATCGCTTGAAACGATAGCAGGTCAGGTATATGTTTCCTCTTGTTACTTAAGCTCTCTTTTTAAGAGCAAAACAGGAATATCTTATAAAACATATATAACAAACGCCAAACTCAACCATGCAAAAGAGCTACTTGCCGACACAGAGCTGCCGATTTACGAGATAGCCACAAAAATAGGCTATAAAAGTCCACGCCATTTCAGTCATATATTTCAGTCGCAGTACGGTATCCTGCCGACAGAATACCGTAATATGTGCCGTGAATGAAAATAAGCTTTTGCGTTTATATCTCCCGGTCTATCTGCGGTTTACTCTACTCCATGAGAACTCAATCTGATTTTTTCGTGGGGGCTACCGCCCCCCACGCGAGCCTGCGAAAAAAAGTCTGTAAATTTGAAGCCTCCTGTGGTAAAATATAATTAAACCACAGGAGGCGTTTTTTATGGCACGAAGAAGAAAATTAACAGAAGGAAAGAAAAACATCATCGCAGGTTTGATAGAAGAATATGATATCAAAACCGCCAATGATATTCAGGAAG
>CALXRY010000182.1 GCA_944390955.1 uncultured Clostridia bacterium
CGTATCAAGCGGCGAAGATACTTGTATCCTCGCTGGGACGCGACTTTGTAGCACAGGAGAGAGGCGGTTATCCGCTCGGATATATAGCGATTGCTTCGGAGCTCAACCTTATGCGCGGCGTTGATGCTGAAGGCGACGCGCCATTGTGCCTCGGACAGTTTGCAAAAATATTTTTGAATTTTATGGATTGTCAGGGCTATCTGGTCTCATACTCAAACGGTTATCCGAGCTATTCGGTCGACGATAGCACCGTACTTGATCACAAGCTTGCAAGCAGTGACATGATATATATTGAGGGGATCGTGACAGGCAATCAGTTTGGATCGCTTACCGGCGACGAGTTGGGTAGGATATCTGTTGAAAATGTTTCATATTCGATAGGATGCGATATCGATCCGGATATCATAGGCTGCTATGTGAACGCGTTTGTTACGGAGCAGGACGGCGGAGATGCCGTGACGTCGATAATCATAGATCCGGAGCAGAATACCTCGGTGACTATCGCGGAGGATGACATTGAGGAGATCACTTTTGACAGCATAAGGTATTATACAGGAAACCGTACAGAGACCTTGAGGCTTAATGAGGTCACGGTAGTGAGGAACGGCAGAATATTGACTGATTTTTCGGAAAGTGACCTTATGCCGGTTAACGGAAATATTACGCTGATAGATAATGACGATGACGGGATATACGATGTCCTGCAGATAGAAAACAGACAGTATTTTACTGTTTCGCGGACAAGCTCAAGCAATAATGTTGTAATTCTTGAGGACGGTTCATATGAAGGAAGCACACATATTTATATTGATCCGGAGGATTCGGAGTATTACCACAGAATATATTTCGGCGACGGAACGGAAGCATCATTTTCGGATATAAGCTCGGGCGATGTGCTTAAATTTGAAGGAAGCAGCGACCAGAGGATACTTAACGTATATATAATTGATACAACGGTAGAAGCGGGGGCAAGCAGCTACAGTAGTGCTGATAATGAGATAGTGATAGACGGGAATACATATAAAGCTGCCGAGGACGCTTCGCATAACAGCATTATAGATTTTTCGCAGCTGAGATTCGGCATTGAATATATTTTCACGATCGACGGCGATAGAGTAGTCAAGGCAGATGATCCTCAAAAGACCTTTGCATACGGATATGTAATTTCGGCAGGTTCAGACCCAAACACAGGCGAGGTATGGTACAGGCTCATATCGGATGATAAATATATCTATAAGGGAGATGTTGCTGATAAGATCGTCTATAACGGCAGATCGATGGATAAGAACGAGTTTGAGCCTCAGGCAAATGTCGTAATAAAGTACGAGATTGACGGAGACGGGAAAATATGCAGGATCGATGACGCCGAGTTGTATTCGGAAAAATCAAGAATGACGTACAGTGAGAGCACAGGGATATTTTACAGCCAGTCATACAGGTATCCGCTGTTTATGTCTGATGAAACAGTCGTGTTCGTAGTGCCGACCAGCGGAGTGACCGAAGATTATATGGCGGATCTTTCTCTCGTTGACGGACGTACATATGATGCGGAGGCATATGACTATAATGACGATAACGCAAGTGTTTCCGTTGTTGTGATATATGACGATTTTACGTATGATACACCAGGATATATTACGACGGACTCACCGGTGTGCATCGTTAAGCAAATATCCATAGCGCTTAATGAGGACGGGGATACGGTATACCAGATCAATTTTCTTGAGGGAAGTGAGGAAAAGAATATGCAGGTGAAGCCGACGGCTTCTATAAATGAAACTGTATCGAATATGGCAAAGGGAGATGTTTTCCAGTATTCGGCTACAAGCCGCGGACTTATAGACAATATTAATGTCATGGTGCGTCTTGATCAGAACCCGGCATATTTCCACAACGGAGCAAACTCGGCCGTTGAGCAGGTCTATGGAAGGGTAGATGATGTTGTGTATAATACTCTCCCAAGGGGAACTTCTGCGAAGTTTGTAAATATGTTCACACTTGACATTAATGACGGCTCAGAGCCGAAGAATTTCTTGGTGACATCAGATGACGAGGATGTTGTTTACTACTATTATGACGGAATAAATATAAGACCGGCCTCATTTGAAGATGTAATGTCCGAGGAAGGGATGCTCGGTACGTTTAACGCTTCCGACGTGTTTATCTATTATTGCTACAGAGAGGCGCGGGCGGTCGTTATAAATGCTTCAAATAATCATTAAGGCATTTGGAATCTGGAGGTTCATTATGAAGAAGAGACGAATTTTAATAATAGCAAATCTGCTTGTGATTTCAATGACTGCGGGTATATTTTCGTCTGTTTTTGCCGATGTGACGGATATTGAAACATACGGAGCATCAGAGAATTACAGTGAGGTGATTGAAGGAGAGGTGGGCGAAGCGCCCGAGGAAGCTCCGGCGGCAAGCGCAGAGCCTGAGCAGAGCGAAGCGCCTGAGGAAACTCCGGCAGCAAGCGCAGAGCCTGAGCAGAGCGAGGTGCCTGCAGAGACTCCGGCAGCAAGCGAAGCTCCTGTACAGACCGTAGCTCCTCTGCCTACAGAAGCACCTGAGCCAAGCGCGAGCCCTGTGTTAAGTGAAAGCCCCGCGCCGAGTGATAACTCTGAGACTGGTGACGAGTCTGCCGATGCTGCAGCGGAGCTGTTTGATGACGAAGAATCCGGCGCAGATGATGGAAATTTTACGGATGTATCGCATATGAGCGACGAGGATTTTTTTGGAGTATGGGATGCTGAGAATAACGAATGGGAGGTAGAGGGAAAGCTTAACTATGATTATTCACCTGACCTTGCAGAAGTAGAGCGTCTTGTAAAGCTCAACAGCTATGCGCAGGCAAAAGATGCACTTTTTACATACTACAAAAATAAAAACATGTCCGACATTGATTTTTTCAGTTATTTGAGTTGGGGCGAGAATAATCTTTATATGCGTGATACATATGCTTTTGAGGAATCGGTAATAACGTATACAAATATCACCAATACAGGCGAATACCGTGAATATAATGTGGATCTTCTGAATATCAAGACCACAAGCGTATTCCTGATAAGCTCTCTGACAAAGACGAACGATATGGTCTGCATTGCATCAAGGGAAAGCGGGCTGAGCCCGTCGCTTGAGATACGCATGAAGGGCGGAGAGATCAGAACTCTGTATCCCACAAAGGATACGTATATAAGAGCGTATGATGATACCGAGGATTACAGCAACGAAAATTATGGCGATTCGGAAGAGTTGTATGTAAAGGACTCATATTATCAGCTTGCAAACGGAACGTATAAGCCGTACAGCAGTAAGACGAGACGTACATATATTGCGTTTGATGCTCAGCAGATACCTCAGGAAGAGGACATAGACCATATGTATCTGAAATTCTATGCCAAAATAGTTCCAGAGGAAGGCGAAGCCACAACGACAGAAACAAACCATGAGCTTGCCGTTTTTGACGCATGTATAGAATCATGGGACGAAAAGCCGTCGGAGAATAATCAGTTTGATCCGATGACATGGAGCAATTATATAATTTCTCATTATTCGTGGAATGGTCTGCCCGGAGGCTTTGACTGGAATGAACCGGATCATGTGGCGGTCGAATTCATGAATTACAATACGCGTTTTTATGACGTAACATCACTTACGATGGCTGCGCTGCAGCTGGATAGTGATGATTATATGGAGAAGGCGATAGCCACCACTCTTGATTTCATAAACGATACGAACGGAGAAATAAATACCGCGGGTGTGCCTGCGAGCAGAGATATAGAATCGGCAAACCGAATGGGTTCTATACCAGCGATATTCTATACGTTCCTTAAGTCGGATCTGTTCAACTCAGATGCTATGACGGCAATACTGAAATGGATATGGGAGGATACGACATATCTTTATAACGGTGCAGGAATCCTTTATCAGGGGGCGACGACACTTCCGACGTCAAACAACTATGCCCAAACTAACCGCGGCGTATGGCATTCAACGGGTTTTGAGGCGATATGCACGTATTTCCCAGAATTTATGGACAGAGATATGTGGAAGCCTCTTGCGGACGAGCGTCTTGAGGCGGTATCTGATGTGCTTCTCGGAGAAGACGGATGCTATATAGAATCGACATTCTCATATGCGGGTGCGATGTTCGAGTATTATACAAAGCTTAACAAAATAATAAGGGACGCAGGCGATGAGCTGCCTGACTGGTTCCCTGAAAAGATGAAGAATTATGCTCATTACATAATGAATATATCATATCCGAGCAGGACTCCGCCGAAATTCGGAGAAGGCGTGCCGTCGGATACGACATCGCTTTTGAGCAATTATCTGAAAACGGCAGAAGACGATGAGATAGAGTACGTAGTAACAGACGGCGAGGACGGGATAGAGCCTGCAGATACCTCGGTATACTATGACGGACTGCGGCTTGCATCATGCAGGACAGGCTGGGCAAGGGACGACTCTATGCTTATGATGCAGGCTAAGAACGGAGGAAACCACAACCATAAGGACTCGCTGGCGATATTATATTATTCGGGAGACAGGGAGCTTATAGCCGATACGGGAATGACCTCGTACAGCCATGCGCATCCGCACTTCCAGTGGCAGCGTCATACTTCGCGGTCTCATAATACGATAGAGATCGACGGAGTAGCACAGCGCGGCTCGGACTTTTTCTTTGACCAGGCCTCGGATGTATCGCTGCATAACGGTCAGGGCGAGCTGACGCTGTATCCAGGAGAATTGATAGACAGGATAAACGCGTGGACTGACGCAACACAGGGGTTCAGACATTACAGAAATGTGAGCTATATAAAGAATCAGGACTTTATAATCGTATCCGACATGGTACACCCTGAGGACGGTATGGAGCATACCTATACGCAGAACTGGCATACTGATGCAAACGAGCCGTCTAATCCTACTATCGATAATACCACAAAAATAGGACGTACCAATTATGACGAAGGCTCTAACCTTATAATAGCTCAGGCAAACACCGACGGCCTTACACTGTCGCTTGAGACGGGCTATTCGATTGACAGCCCAGACCCGACACAGTACTTCTGCTACACGCAGAGCGGTACAGGCGACATTATGTACAATACGGTGCTGTATCCGCAGAAGGTAGGCGACGATGTTGAGCTTAATGTGACCAATATCGATACGGGTGTTGATCCTGCAGTAGCTTCGGCAATGAGCATTGACCTTTTCAAGAATGATGAGGATGCGCTCAACGTTATCTATTATAATTCATTTGAGGAAACACCTCAGCAGAGAACTTTTGGAGAATATGAAACGAATGCGGCAAATGCTACCATCGAGCAGGACATGGACGAGATTCCGACGGTTGTATCGCTGTATAACGGATCGTCGCTCATGAAGAGCGGTGAGGAGATCATATCTTCCGACAAGTATCTGGATAATATCGAGGTTTTATACGACGGAACCACAATGCAGATCACAAGTGAGGACGAGGATATAAAAGAGGCAAAGCTCATAATCAAAGCGGCCAATAAAACCGAAAATGTCATAATCAATGACGAGGCTGTGTTCTTTGTATACAGCGACGGCAAGGTTTATATAAATGCCGGTGAAGAGGTTGATATGACGCTCAACAGCGGTTATTTGTTCAAAATACCGGCACAGAAGAACGATGTGACGTATACAGTAACAATCGATATACCGGCAGACTCTATAGTGTCGGGAAGCATTGAATATCCGACGTGCACATTTGAAAACAATATTTTTAAGATCAACTTTGGAAGCGGAACGTTGTCGAGCTGTGCAAAGATCACTGTAAGCGGCCATACCGACGCAGGTGTTTCTGAATATGTAAACGGGACGTCAAAGCGTATTAACACTGTGATCGATACGGGCTCGACTCTTGCGGAAGCGGACGAGCGTGTATCGGAAAATTCACCGGCACTCGAAAGAGCTCGTGAGGATCTTATTATCTGGACAAAGGATATTGCTGAATTTAGGATAGGCGCCGTATCGTCCTCCGGCGGAAACGGCGGAGGTAACGGAGGCGGAGGAGTCAGCACCGGAGGAGGCGGCGTGAGCATAAGGCCGTTCCCGACCGGAGGAACTCAGGCGACGCTTCCTCCTATGCCTACCGAGTCGCCGGAGGCAACAGCAGAGCCTGGCAGCGGCGGACATTCATTCTCCGACTGCATAGGCCATTGGGCAGAGGACGATATAAATTATATGTATGAAAACGGCTATATAAATGGCATAAGCGATGAGCTGTTTGCTCCTGACGTAAATATTACAAGAGCTGAATTTGCAGCGATGGCAGCAAGGATCCTGGAGCTTGAGGATTCGGGATACAGCGGAGTATTTGAAGATGTCAGCGAGGATGATTGGTATGCTTCCTCTGTTGAAGCGGCATATGCCGCAGGCATAGTGGCGGGAGACGGAGGATATTTCAGACCAAATGATAATATCACCCGTCAGGAAATGGCCGTAATACTTATGAGGATATGCGAACCTGAAAACGGGGATTTATCCGAACCGTCATTTGCTGACTGGGGTCAGGTGGCGGACTGGGCAAAAGAGGCTGTCACGCAGGCAGTGTCGCTTGGGATACTAAAGGGCATGGACGACAATACGTTTGCGCCTGGGGCGTATGCTACAAGAGCGCAGTCGGCCAGTGTGTTCAGGAGAGTAATAGAGCAAACGGGAGGAGGAAGTGAAAGATGAAGAGATTTAGAAGGATCATTGCATCGTTGACAGCTGCCGCAATGCTGTCCTCGTTTGGATTGTATTCCGTGCAGGCCGAGGGAGAGCCAGAGGCTGTAATGCAGACGGTACAATACGGAGCGGGTGAACTGACAGGCGGTTACGAATATACCGGAGATGCGGCCGAGGGTACATCGGAATACAAATGGTATATTGCAGATACGCTATTCGGCGAATATGAGCCGATAGACGGCGAAACAGCCAAGACGCTTGCGCTTTTATCGGATTATACAGGCAAATACATAAGATTCAGTGTTGTTCCTGTAGATGAAAGCGGAGCGAAGGGAGAAGAAGTGATTTCCGATCCTGTAAAGATTGAAGCAGGAAGCACGGAAGCGTTCGAGGACGGCTCGATGCCGTCAGCTGTCGATATATCAAAGTGTCAGGGCGGAACGGTAGAGCTTGTTGAAGACCCGACAGACAGCGGAAACAATGCCCTCAGACTTGACAGAACAGACGCATCGGCGGGAATGAGCATATTCGTATACGAATTGCCGGAGACGACCGGGAACGTCATAGCGGTAGACGCAGACGTAATGGCGTCGAGTAATATATCCAGCAGCGTAGCATGGGATATGATGTATATGTGTCAGACAGATACAGCACCCGACTGGCACGCGTTTAAGGTAGTAAGAGTGGGCAACAATCTTGCGATAGTGGGAAGCTCGGAGAACTGGAACCTTACAGATAAATTCACAGCAGACGAGTGGCATCATATCAGACTTG
>CALXRY010000183.1 GCA_944390955.1 uncultured Clostridia bacterium
GGTATTATAACAAAAGGATCGAGTCTTTATCTGGAACAGCCGAACGGGGAGCTTGTTTATCTTCAGAATTACGGCACAGTGAACGGCAATGTTGTCAAAGCGGTTATGGATTTTGACACGCAGACCATATTGGAGGTTTACATAAACGGACAGCTTATTACTCAAAACAAGCCGTTTGCCAATAAAGTGTCCAAAATTGACAGCTTTGATATATATGCCGCAAAAGATGCGCAGGGTGAGCTGGCGGTTAGAAAGCCGCAGCTTTACAGCGGATACTATGTAAATGAAACCTTTCTCAATACCGACGGCATACGCCTTCCCGATGACTGGAAGGTTGAATCGTCGGGAGGAAGAGCAGGCTTATATGATTACGGCACCAGATTTAAGAATGCTTATAATTTGGTGTTAAACAGCGAGGGCGGAGATGTTTCTATCTCGAAGTCAATAGAACCGGTCGGCGGACAGCTTACGTTTGAGTCATATATGCTGCTGCCGCAAAAACGGGCAGGGGCAGGAATATCCCTTAAAAGCGGAAACGACACGATACTGCAAATCGGGTCTGACAATGAACAATTTACTTGGACGGCGAACGGTAAGACGGAGCAGTTTTATAATTATATGGCCAATGTGTGGTACATATTCAAAGCGGAGCTGGATTTGAATAACCGAACAGCCAAGCTGTATCTGAACGGAAAATACAAGTGTGATGTTGCGCTGGGGGCTTTTTCTTCGGCGGACAGTATCGCGGTAACGGCAGCGAAGGGCGCCGGCGATGTGATGGCGGACAATATTTTGCTGTACAGAACTATGAATTGGGATGACTACGTACCGGAGCCGGTTCCGGCAGTGAGTGATGATTTTAATGTTGGTATGCAGATGTGCGCTTTATGGGCAGAGGATAACCCCTATGGCGGATGGGATAAACTAAAATCAACACCGGGCAGAGAACCCTTGCTTGGCTGGTATGATGAGTATAGCTCTGAGGCCGCTGATTGGGAAATAAATTGGATGCTGGAAAACGGTGTAAATTTCCAGCTGTGGTGCGTGTATGCTAATGAGGGCAGCTCTGCGGACGGAACATCTTCTATTCCGTGGAGATTGGATACTGTTCGTAACGGCGTCAAAGCTAATGCGTATTTTGGTGCGAAATACAGCGATATGCTGCCATTTTCAATCATTCTGGAAAATGCCGGTTATAATCCTGACGTCCAAACTCCGGAGGAGTTTTTCAGTACCGAGCTGCCGTTTTATATCGAATACTATCTGAAAGACCCGCGTTATTTCAAGATAGGCGGACGACCGATAATCTTTGTTTATGATTTGGATAAATTATATGCAGCCGTGGGCAGAACCAAGGAGGAACAAAAGGCAGGGCTTGAGCGTCTTCGCCAGACCTGTATAGAAGCCGGTGTAGGAAATCCATACATTGCAATGCGCGGCGCCATTGTATATAGCGAGGAAGACTTGAAGTTAGCAAAAGAAATGGGTATTGACGCCGTAAGTATGTATGGTTTTACTACAAGTGATACTCTGAAATTGCAAGAAGAAAAATTGCAGCAAACAATTGACAATAACAGCAGCACACAGCTTGATTTCATTCCTCAATTTGCGCCGAGTCGAGACTGTGTAGGTTGGTACGATCCCACACAGGCTTGGACCGGTGTTGGTTTTCAATCTGAGAAGGGGGATTATAAAGAGTTCCTTGAGTGGGGAAGAGATGTACTTATGCCGCAGGCTCCCAATAAAACAGGGGAAAAACCAATTGTAACTTTGGCAACCTGGGATGAATATGGCGAAGGGCATATTTTGATGCCCACCGAACTGACAGGTTTTGACTATCTTGAGGCAGTGCGCGAGGTGTTTGTCGGAGATGTTGATGAAACAGGTCATAAGCATACGCTTCCGACGAAAGAGCAGAAAAAGCGTATCAACCGACTTGTTGTGCAGGATAGATTGCCTGATGTTATGACATGTATTGTGCGTGAAAAGTATCTGCCGCATCGGGCAGGAGACGCCGAAAAGCCGCAGGAGGTAAAATACAGCTGGGATTTTACAAAGCTGAAGGATTTCGGCGGCTGGGAGGCAAATGATAATATTTCGGAGATAAAGTTTACCGATGAGGGACTTTCCGGTGTAATATCCGGCAATTCGCCTACGCTCTTTTTAGAAGATACCGAAGGTATCAACGGCTGTGACGTTAACTATATTCGTATTCGCATGAAGACAGCGGAAAAGGGATATGACGGGTACGCTTATTGGGGCAACGACAACGCCGTTATACCGGGTTACGATAAGAAAAGATGGTTTTCCTCAGCGCCGTTTAAAGCAAATGAGTTTTGTGACTATGACATTGCGGTAGGAAGATTTACTCTGGCGTGGAATGCGCCGCTTAACAGCCTGTCTGTGCTTCTCGGAAAGTTTGAAAAAACAGAGCAGCCCATTGTAATTGAATCCATTGAACTGTTAGGTGATATACCGGACGGCGGAGCTGTTTTGGAGCTTGATACCGGAATGAAATATAAATATACAAATCAGCCGGTAATGGAGGGTGATACGATTATGCTTCCCATGCGTGAAACCGTAGAATATCTGGGAGCTAAATACGGAAGATATCGCGTTGCCGACTCCTATTCGGTTAAGGCCGGCGATAATTTCAGCATGATTTCAAACGGCGTTAAAACCGCACAGATAAATAATGAGGCTATAACTTTGCCGGCTGCGCCTTACGAGAAAGACGGAATATTTTATGTTCCTTCCGAATTCTTGGCAAATGCATTGGGAGTAGAGCTTAACTATGACGCAAAAACCAAAATAGTTTCTGCAGTAACGGGTGCCGGAGAAGATGATATAAAAGGAATGCCCCGAGTGGTTGTGGAGGAATATGACTTTGCTGACATCGTAGACAAGATGTGGGTCGGTAATGCTAAGAGTCAAAAAATAGAAGATGGAATCCTGTCGCTTGAGCCGGACGAGAATGGTTATGATTTGCAGATGGTGTGGCAGGGGCTGAACTTAAATGCGTCTGATATAAAGACTGTTGTGATTGGTATGCAAAGCAATGTGGCCGATACAAACACACAGCTATTCTTTGCTACAGACACGCAATCCGGTCTGAGTGAGGATAAAAGTCAGAAAATCAACGTGCATCCGTCGAATAAAATTATTGATTATGAATTTGACATCAGCAGCAATCCGCTGTGGACCGGCACAATTACAACGCTGCGATTTGATCCGCTTCAGTCGGCGGGAACTGTTAAGCTTGCTTATATAAAGCTGCTTGGAGATATCGATTATGCTGCAATGCAATCCTTAAATAATCAATTATGTATTAAGCGGGATGAAAATACCGTGATGTGGGATTTTGAACGAAACAGCACTTTGGACGGTTGGAGCGCCAATAAGCATCTTGGTAATGTTACATTTAAGCGGGGGTTGTTCAGTGCAGAGGTTATGGGAGCAAGTCCTGCGTTCCGAACCAACAGCGGATTGAATATTGATGCAAGTTATGCTTCAAATATTCGTATTCGGTTTAAAAATGATACTGGCGCGACATCAATGCGGCTGTATGCAGTAAAAACCGACAATACCGAAGAGTATGTCGATATACCGATTAAGCCTAATGACGCGTCGGGAAGCACCTACTCTGTTAAAACCAATTGGAGCGGAACAATCAGCAGTTTGAGATTGGAATTGGCAGGCAAGCCCGGAAGTGTAGGATTGAGCGAAGTCACTCTCGATAGAGTTGGAGAAGGAGTAGATTGATGAAAAAGCTATCTTTTATGTTAAGTGCAATAATACTGTGTGTATGTATACAGTTTATGCCGACAGTTCAAGCAAAAGAGGAATCGTATGAGGTTACAGCCTGCGGGGAGGGCTTGCTGCTTAATGGCGTTACCAATCCGGAATCTCAAGTAGTGCTGCAGGTTCTATATCCGGGCAAAACATCGGAAGATATTTTGGAAGATGCCGGTTCGGCAATTCTGTTCCAGGAACAGATGCGTACGGATGATACAGGAGCATATAGCTTTACGTTTTATCCGACAGTCACCGGGGTTTATCCGATTCGGATTGGAATCGGCGGTAATGAGAGTCATAGCGCCGATACGCTTGACTTTTACGGTACAGATGTTTTCAATTCGGAAGTACGTGCGAGAATCAGCGAAGCGAAGAAAAACGCTGATGCAGGCGCAATAAGAAATATTGTTGAGTCAAATTATGAGCGTTTTTATATGAACGCGGAACTATATGAGGCGTGTTCAGATAAGCAAGCCTTATACGAGCTACTTTTATATGAAAAAGATCCTGCAAGCGTTTCAGAGCTTTCTGTGCAGCTGGAGCGCGCCGCAGTATTGGTAAAAATCAATAATGCATCGGATGATGAATTGGTAGGATTAGTGGGTGCGTATGCTGACGTACTGGGCATTGAACAGCTGTCCGCATACGAGACATTTAAAAATTCTTCCGAAACAATTCAGAGAAACATAGCCAATGCTATAAAAAATGGGAACTTTCATACGGCAGAAGAGGTAATTGAAAAATTTCCCACAATCGTTGTTACAACGGCATTGCGCCACGCAGTTTTGGCAAATGATGTAAAAACGATTTTAAGCACCAATGCGAAAGAAATAGGGATTAGTTTACAAGAATGTGACAACCTTTCGACACCTATGGAAGTTTATGCCAAGTTTGTAGGCAAAACTTTTGCAGATTTTTCAGCAATCAGAGATTTCTTTAATAATACTGTTGAGGCTGTGAGGAAAAGCGGAAATTCTCAAGGCAGTAGCGGAAGCGGCGGAGGCGGCAGTACCGGCGGAGGGGGCACTTCCATCGGAGGCATCCCAATAGGGATTGCTCCTGCAACCGATGTTACTGCAGCCCGGAATGAAAACAAAGGGGAACAAAAAGAGAATCAACCATTCATGGATTTGGATTCTGTTTCGTGGGCAAAGGATAGTATTGAACGTTTGTATGACGCGGGCGTAGTAAGCGGAATAGGCGAAGGTCTGTTTGCTCCTAACGCTTCTGTATCTCGCGAAGAATTTGTAAAATTTATTGTACTCGGCTTAGGTTTGGAGCTTACTGAAGCAACAGATATGGATTTTTCCGATGTAGACAGAAATGCGTGGTACAGTTCTTATGTTTTAAGCGCCGCTTCAAGCGGGGTGGTATTTGGCAGAGATAATGGAACATTTGGTGTTGGCGACAAAATTACACGTGAAGATATGGCTGTAATGATATGCCGTGCATTATCTTCCAAAGGTACTTCCACGGCTGCGACGGTTGGGCCAGGTTTTACCGACGCAGCGTATATTTCGGATTACGCATCAGAATCCGTTTCATTTTTAAGCGAAACAGGTATATTGTGCGGGCTGAATGACGGCAGTTTTGAGCCGCAATCGTTTTCTACAAGGGCGCAGGCGGCAGTAGTTATTTGCCGGACGATTGATTTTTTGAAAGGAGATTTATAATATGATTAAAAAATTAACTGTACTGTTATTAACTTTTCTATTTATCATACCTGTGCCAAAAACTTTTGCAGCGCCTTTTTTCGATGACAATGAATTGGCGGATTATAGTGAAAATATTCGTTTTTTGAGTGCGTTTGATGTGATTGATTCAGATAGTTTTGAAGATCAGACAAAGACCATAACACGTGGGGAGTTCGCGTCAATTTTGATTTCACTGCGTGGTCTTGGAGATGTTGCACATTCCACTGCCGGTGGGGCGGTATTTCAAGACGTGCCGGCGACGCATGAATATGCGGCACAAATAAAGACAGCGGTACAATCTGGACTTATGATGGGTTATTCGAGCGATTCTTTTTCACCGGACGAAAATCTGCTTTCAGAGCATGCTATCGTTGCGTTGGTTCGCTGTTTGGGGTATGGAGCGGTTATTGATGGGAGTATGCAGCAATATCTTGCAAAGGCGGATGAAGTATCTCTCACCAAAAAAGTTGATGTATCAATTGGATTTCCCATAACCCGCTATACTTTGGTGCAATTGTTATTAAACGCCATTGATATTGACTTTATGGAGGGTTTCAAGGGACAACTGGGTACTACATTTGCAGTGGTCAAGGATAAAAATATACTTTCCGAAGTGTTTTGTGTTGAAAGACACCGTGGAATCGTAACAGCTGACAAATATAGTGGTATTAGAACAGCGAGCGGAACAGGAAACAGTGATGTTTTGGAAATAGATGGAGAAAGTTTTTCTGTACCTGCGACAGATCGCAATTGGCTGGGATTTAATGTTGATTATTATGTAGATAAAGACTCACAGGATATAATTCGTTACATAAAACAGAGTAATAAAAATACAGTAAAGGTACTCAACACAGAGAAATGTGATATTACGTATAATGACGGCGTTTATAGTTATTTTGATAATGACACTGGAAAGAAACGTACTTTAAAATTAGATTCAGGTTTTGCGGTGATTTATAACGGAGCAGCACCGGAATCTTCTGCGAATTTGACGATGGCGCCCGCACGCGGAAGTGTTACTTTGTTGGATAACGGAGCAGGGAATGGATGGAATGTTGTATTGATTGAGGATTTAACGTATTGTGTTGCAGAGCTTGTCGATACAAAAGAGATGCGTATATATGCCAAACGCGGTACGGAGATTAATCTTGCCGATACTGATTTTCTTGAAATTTCAGATGTGAGCGGCAAGGAAATGAGTATTGCTGATATATCGCCGGGGAATGTCATATTGGCTGCCGTCAGTCAGGATGGCAAGGTAGCGAAGCTGAATGTAAGCAAGCAAACGGTTAGCGGTGAAGTTAAGCGAATTATTGAGAAGGAAGTTTATATTGACGATAAAATGTACAGAATCGCTCCCTGTCTTGAACTTGATGAGATTCGGATTGGTATGAAAGCCACGTTCATGTTGGATAAAGACGGATATATAGCCTCGTTTCATTCTAATAATATCAATTTACAAGTAGGATATCTTGTTAAAGCATATATCGAAGAGGTCCCGGATGAAAAGGTTTATTTTAAGATATTTGATTTTTCGCAGGGGAAGTATAGAACCTTGTCAAATGATGGAAAAATGGAGGTTGACGGTACTTCAATGAAGCCGAATGATGTGTATAGATATTACACAGAGCTGCCAAAGGATGAGAGTGGTAATGTGGAAGCTTTTCCGGTTTTGTATAATGAAAATGATAAACGGGGAATTATCCGGTTGGTCACTCCTTTTGGGGAAAATCAGGGTGAGGACACATTAAATCTGATTACGAAGAATTCGAATGCACCGTATTCTCAGCCACAAAAGGGTTTTTATACCAGCGGAGTATTCCCAACGGATTCAAGTATTATATATGCTGTTCCGGGTGAGGCGCGTGGTGCAGAGGAAACGGAGTATCGCCGACTCGGCATGAACAGCTTTGCACACGACAAGAGTTATAAAATGGAGGCATATCGTGTTGGGAATGACAGCTTATATGCTGACATAGTGCTGATTGATAATAAGGCAGGAGAACTTACAAAGTTACTTCCGGGAGTTGTTACGGACATTGTGAGGGAATGGCTTCCTGATTTAGATGAGGTGGTTACAAAAGTTACTGTTGGCATAGCGGGCGGTGTTACAGATGTGATTATTTTCGATGAGGATTCTCCTTTGGGAATCGGTATTGTTCCGGCGCTGTCTGACGGTTCCCCGCATGATATTGCTATCGGTGATGTTATTCAATTCAGCAGCACTGAATATAAGGGTATTCAAAAAGCAACCGATGTGTCAATGCTATTCTCCTATGAGGAGTATTTGCAAACGGGAGACGGGCAACTGTTTGGCAGTAACAATATTGGCGCCAGTACACCTGAAAGACGTTTTATCGACGGTACGGTATATAAGAAAGACGGTAATTTGATTATGGTTACAAATGCAGAGATGACAGCAGACGAATTGCAGGAGCAAATTCCGTTGGAAACAATAAACACCTCAGGCGGTAATGTGTATAAGCTTGAAACAGAGGGAATGCGTCCGGAAGTAATAAATGCTTCACCAAACGATATTGTCTCATATTCTGTAGGCGGAGCTAATTGTTCAAGGATTTTTTACTATGCAGAATGGGGGTGGCAACAGATATTTTATATCTACGAATAACGCTGATAATATGAAAAATTAAAAAATTAGGAGGTATCTTTATGTTTAAGAAATTTCAGAAATTGTTGGTATTTGGTGTTACTGCAACGATGCTTGCGGGCGCTTTATCGGGCTGCAGTACAGGCGGCAAAAAGGGTTCCGACGATGTGATTGTTTGGTATATGCCTAAATGCATCGATAATATGTCGGACTTAGATTTAGTTATGACAGAAGCAAACAAAAAATTTGAGGAAGAACTAGGCGTGACTGTAGATTTAAGACTGATTGACTATGGAAATTACGGCGAAAAAATGAATGTAATTATTACGTCTGGCGAAGAGTTTGACATATGTCAGTCGGTCAGCTACGATACTATGGTTCGGCAAGCGAAAGCCGGAGCATTTGTACCGTTGGACGATTTGTTAAAACAGTATGGCCAGGATATTTTAAGCAAGTGGACAGATCTTGAATATGCAACGGCAACGGTTGACGGAAAAATCCAAGTCGTTCAGGGTCAGGGTACTTATAGTACAGCTGAATCGATTGTTTTCAAAAAAGATCTTGTTGAAAAGTATGGATTTGACTATAAAAACGTGAAAACTTTAGAAGACCTGGAGCCCTATCTGAAACAAATTAAAGAAAATGAACCGGGTATGATTCCGATGATGCATGATGTTTGGGGAGCGGTAAGCCAGAGATATTATGATGAGTCAATTCCCGGCTTGATATTTGACGATGAGGCGGGTCGGTATATCAAATTATACGAGGCGACCGATTGGCTGAATGAAAGAAGAATCAAAAATGATTTTTACAAAAAGGGATATATTGCAAAAGATGCTGTAACGCAAAAAGATACACAGACAGAAGCGAAAAGCGGTCGGTATGCAGTTATGAATAATACCGGATATTATACAGAAGACGGCTCTAAATCATCTTCAAATTTAGGATTCCCGTGTGTTGAGGCTTATAGAGGTAACACCGTAATTGCCGCAAAGGGCGGCGCGTCTCAAGCAATTAGCTCAACCTCTAAAAAGCCTGAGAAAGCAATGCAGGTATTAAATCTTATCTGGAAAGACCCAGAGCTTTCTAACCTTCTTGGATATGGAGTTGAAGGCGTAAATTATGTTGTTGACGAAAAGCGCAGTGCTGAAATTGGTTCACGCAGCGTTATACCAAAGTCCGGAAACGAAATGACTTGGGCGATTTGGCACAATTGTGTAGGTCCGTTGTGGGATCAGTGGGATTCGTCCTGGAATCGTATAGAGTCATTGCAATATATGCAGGAGGTAAACCGCACAGCTAAGCGTTCTCCGGCGATGGGCTTCATATTGGATACGGAACCGATAAAAACACAGTTTGCAAAAGTAACGGCAGTCAAGGATGAAGCGCTTCCGGTGTTCAATACCGGCTCTATGGATGATTTTGACGCATATTTAGAAGATTTTAAAAGAAAAATGGACGACGCCGGTTTAAATGATATTCTTGAAGAGGCAAATAAGCAGTTTGAGGCGTGGAAGAAGTAAAAATACAGAGAAGAGGCGAATGAGTTAATGAGACTTGAAAAAAGAAACGTTTTAGGCAGAAGAAATGCGGGAATTCGGAGATTCCGAAAAAATCTACCTCTTCTTTTGATTGCCCTTCCAGCAATCATATACCTGTTTGTGTTTAACTACATCCCGCTTTACGGATTGGTGCTGCCATTTAAAAACTATCAATATAGCAAGGGCTTTTTCGGCAGCGAGTGGGTTGGACTGGAAAATTTTAAAATTTTGCTTAACAATAAACAGGTTCTTATAGCGACACGCAATACGTTCTTTTATAATTTGACATTTATTATAGTGGGAACGTGTGTTGCGGTTGTTCTTGCCCTTATGCTGTATGAAATGACATCGAGATTTGTTAAAGTATATCAAACGATGCTGTTACTTCCGCATTTTATCTCGTGGGTAATTGTAGCATATGTTGCGCTGGTGTTTTTGGATATGGACGCGGGACTGTTTAATGGGGTTCGAAAATTATTTGGCGCGGAACCGATTCTTTGGTATAATTCGCCGAAATATTGGCCGCCGCTTATAGTTATTTTCAATGTATGGAAAAGCATGGGATTTTCTGCGATTATGTATTATGCATCGTTGATGGGGGTTGACCAAGAGCTTTTTGAGGCAGCAAAAATTGACGGAGCGGGCAAATTGAAGCAGATGTGGCACATTGCCATACCTTCTATTAAGCCGTTGATAATCACTTTGACTATTCTGAACATAGGTAAAATTTTTTACGGCGACTTCGGATTATTTTATAACCTTCCGCAAAACTCACCCTTGCTGTATTCTGCTACAGATGTTATAGATACATATGTTTACAGGACGTTGACCGTGCTGGGCGATATGGGAATATCTTCGGCAGTCGGATTTTATCAGTCCGTTCTTGGGTTCATTTTAGTTTTGCTGACTAACTGGGTAGTAAATCGCATTGACAGCGATAATGCGTTGTTTTAGCAGGAAAGGAGAAATTAGCATTATGAAAGTAAAAACCAAAAACGTTGTGTCATCAACGGAAAAAATGCTGCACATTGTTTTCCATATTGTCCTGAGTGCGCTGGCGGTGTGTTGTTTATATCCGTTCCTTGTTATTTTGGGCTCATCGTTCCAATCACAGCAAGAAATTTTAACATCAGGTTATTCGGCAATACCCAAAGAATTTACAACGGAAGCATATAAACTCATATTTTTGTCGCCAAAAAGCATTATAGATGCGTACAATGTAACAATTTTTACTACTTTGATAAGTACCGTGTGCGGACTTTTCCTTGTGTCTACGTGCGGATACGTGATGTCAAGAAATGATTTTGCATATAAGAGAATATTATCGATGTATGTATTTTTTACAATGCTGTTTAACGGCGGTCTGGTGCCGACTTATATTTTGATGACAAGAGGATTTGGCTTGAAGGACAGTTTGCTGGCGTTGATTATTCCTGGTATTTGCAGCGCATGGAATATTCTTTTGATGAAGGGATTTTTTAAGTCTATTCCATCGTCGCTGATAGAATCGGCTAAATTGGATGGAGCAGGAGAGTTTCAGATTTTTACACGCATTGTTGTTCCGATTTCCAAACCGGCTTTCGCTACTGTTGGATTGATGCTTACGCTTGATTTTTGGAATGAGTGGTTCAATTCCTTGTTATACATCAATGACCCGAGTAAAGTTAAGCTGCAATATCTATTGATAACAATGCTTAGAAACGTGGAATTTCTTAATTCCCCGGAGGCGCAGCAATATGGAGTGCTGACAGGCATGGAAACAATGCCGACTATGAGCGTGCGTATGGCAATGAGCGTTCTTGCTGCTGGCCCCATATTACTTGTATTTCCATTTTTCCAAAAGTATTTTGTAAAAGGATTAACCTTAGGGGCTGTAAAAGGATAATGATTTGTGTTAAAAATATAAAATTAGAAAGGATGAAAAAAATGAATGTAAAAAAGATTTTATCATTGATAATCTGTTTGGCAATAACAGCGGGAATGTTAATTATTCCGCCAACGGCTCAAGCTGAAGAAAATGTAGGAGATGTCTGGGACGGCACGACGGTAGATTACAGCTGGTATGATGGTAAGTCTTCACCGTATACTATCAGTACTGCGGCGCAGTTTGCGGCGTTCGGTAATATTTTAAATAAAGTAGACGAACGCGACGACAGATTCGCGGGTAAAACCATTCATCTTGCGGCTGATTTGGATATGGCAG
>CALXRY010000184.1 GCA_944390955.1 uncultured Clostridia bacterium
AACGGAGCGCTTTTTGCTTAGGGCGATTTTGAGACGGCATACAGACTGTGGGAGCAGATCTCGCTCAGCGATATTGTTTCGCTCCCTCCGGAGCTCGAATCGGAAATCGACCTGTTTGATCTCAGGAATATCGTAAAGATCGCAAGGCTGGCAAGGAAGGACCGCGAGCTTGACATGAAGCCGCTCGAAAATCTCCTTAACCGCGTTATCGACGAGGACGCTGTCCGCAGCTCAGGGATAGAGTTTGGGCTTACGGCATATTCGTTGACGGAAAAGCGGCTCGTTACTCTTTATAAAGAAAACATCCCAAAAGGAAGGCTTATTCCGTATCTGATGGCTTCGGCGTCGCTGCCTGGCTTTAAGGCACGAGAGATAGGGCGCGAAAAATTCATTGACGGCGGTATGGCGAACAACATGCCGGTTGATATGATAATCAGCAAAGGCATTGATGATATAATAACCGTCAATGTAAAAGGCATAGGTTTTTACAGGGATTTCAACACAGCGGGAAGAAACATCATTCCGATAGAGTGGAAGCGTGCTGCGCTCGGGACGATGGACTTTGACCGCGGCGCTATCAAGCGCTGTATAACCGAGGGATACCTTGACTGCAAGCGTGAGCTCGGACGGCTCTTCGGACGCGAATGCTATTTTAAAGCTTCCGAATACGAATACGTAAGATCAAAATATGGAAAAAGCGTTATAGACGGAATACAATGGGCGGCAAAGGCGTTTGGGTTGAACCTGCTGCGCGAGGTCTCGTTTGAGACGCTGGCAAAGGAGGTAACGGCGGCGTATATTATAAACCGTGGCCTGACCGAATCTGCCGCCGAAATAAAATATACCGACAGGGCGGCAGTTGAAAAGCTGTCAAAGCTTGACGACAGGTTGGTGATATGCAGACTCGCCGGGTTGCTTGAAGCCAAGGGCTTTGATTTTGCAAAGAGCAAGCTCGATATTCTCGGCAGGAACTACGAGGCTGCCTCGGCGCTGCTTTATTTTAAAAGACTTTATTCCATTGGCGCAGACTGATCATTTTATTATCCTGAAAGGAGCGTACAGGCATGGTCAAAAAAATAGTCCTCGGAATATTTATTGCTGCGGCGCTCTTTTTTACGATATGGGGCGTGAATTATGTGACGTCGCCGCTTAACTCGGTTGATGTGGCGACGGAAACTGTCGAGCATCTTGTGAGCGACGAAAGCGCAGTTATTATTCGAGAGGAGCAGGTATATTATTCCGACATAAGCGGGACGCTCTATAACAACGCCTCCGACGGTGAGCGCGTTGCAAAGGATTCGCTTATCAGCACCGTATTCAGCGGCGTTATAAGCGACGAAAATCTGAACGAGCTGCGTATGATCGACAAGGAGATAGCCCGCAGGCGGGCCAACCAGAGTGAATCGACTATCTATACTGCTGACGGTGCCGATATCGAAAGCAAGATCGCAGGTATCATCCGTGATATAGCTCCGGCAGGTGAGGAAAACGATATAATGCGCATATCGGACTACAAGGAGGATATAAATAATCTACGCAGCGGCGTTGAGATAAGCGACGAGGAGGTTCTCGACAGCCTTATGCTCGAAAAGGAGACCGTCGAGAACAGGATAAGCACGAGCAAATCCGAGATCACCGCCGGGATGTCCGGGATTTTTATGACGTATATAGACGGTCTTGAATCGGCGTTAAAGCCCGAGGATATAGAGACATATACCGTAAACTCCATAAAAAGCCTTGTTATTCCCGAGGCGCGGCGGCTGGCCGACAAAACGGTCGAGGAGGGCGGCGCCGTATGCAAGATTGCGAACAACCATATATGGTATGCGGCAATGGCAGTGCCCACTGCAGAGATAGACATGCATGAGGTCGGCGATGCCGTAACTCTCAGATTCAATTCGATAGGCGGCCAAACTGTACAGGGGGAGATATATTTTATCAGCGAAAACGACGAAAACGGCAGCAAGCTTGCGGTAGTCAGGTGTCCGTCATATTTTGAGGGCGCGTTTTCATACAGAAGCACAGATATAGATATGATATTTGAAAGCTATACCGGCGTCAGGGTACCGATTTATGCGATACGAAGTGACGACGGAGGACAGTATGTAGCCGCGATGACTGGCTCGACCGAATATAAGTGCTACTGCGATATATTATATACAGACACGGAAAACGAATTTGTGATAATCCAATCATCCGATGGCGCAGAGGCACAGCTTGAGGATATGGACAGGATCATAATAGGAGAGAGATAAATAATAATATGTAGGTAGGTGATGCGTGTGAATATCAAGGAAAATATTGAGGACGTCGAACGGCGGATAGCGGCGGCGGCTGAACGCAGCGGACGCAGCCGCAGTGACATAACGCTCGTGGCGGTGACAAAGACCCATGGCCCGGAACTCATGAATGAAGCGATAAAGCTCGGCGTGACCGATATCGGCGAAAACAGACCTCAGGAAATACGGGATAAATTTGAGAGCGTGCTGCCCGTAAGATGGCATCTTATAGGTCAGCTCCAGACGAACAAGATAAAATATATAATAGACAAGGTATGCCTTATCCACTCGGTGGACAGCATACATCTTATGGATGAGATCAATAAACATGCCGCAAAGCACGGTATTGTTATGGATATACTTATCGAGGTAAATATAAGCGGTGAAGCTACTAAATCGGGGATATCCCCCGATGAGCTTGACAGTTTGCTGACACACGCCGGAGAGCTTAGCTCTATACGCGTCAAGGGTCTTATGACTGTTGCTCCGAAAATTGACGAAAATATTACAAACGCTTTACATTTTAATAACATGCACGACCTTTTTATTGACATTGGCAATAAAAAATATGATAATGTTAGTATGGAATATCTGTCCATGGGAATGAGCGGGGATTTTGAAACAGCGATCGAATGCGGCTCAAACATGGTTAGGGTTGGAAGCGCGATATTCGGAAAGCGCGGATATGATTTATAAAAAAGCTGCTTTGCAGCCACGCTTCGCTTTTTGTAATAAGCAAAATTGCTCTCGCTGCGAGCAATTTCCTATAAGATAAAAAATAACGGGAGGACAATATTATGGGTTTCATAAGCGCAGTAAAAAACTTTATGGGGTTTGACGACATATATGATGATTACGAAGACGACCGCTATGACGAAGAGGAAGAGATAGAGGAAGAGCCCAGAAGAAAGAAGACCGCACGCTCTGTGTCGCGCTCCAAGGTAATACCTATTACCGGGCGCAATGAGGATGCGAATGTTCAGATAATAAAGCCGGCTACATTTGATGATGCGCGCAAGGCCTCCGAGGTGCTCATGCGCGATCAGGTCGTTGTTTTTGACGTTACCGGAATGAGAGACAGCGAGGAAGCTCTGAGAGTCGTTGATTTTGTATCGGGTACCGTATTCGGTCTGAGAGGCAATATCCGTAAGATCAACACAGGTATATTCATCGCCGCTCCAAGACATATCGATATTTCAGGCGACAATATAAAAGAACATACCAGAAATAATTTTGACTGGAGATGACGGACGGGGACAAGCTTCTGACTGCCAAAACAGAGGATCTGTTCAGGCTGTGCGAAAAATATGCCGAGCCGCGGTTCTCCGGATTTCTTGACGGCGGAGAAACGGCGTTCATTGAGGATAACGTCGTTTTCCCTTATGGATTTAACACGATGTTTTTCGGAGGCTTTCACGACAGCGAGCGGAAGATTCTCGGAGTTTTTCCGGAATGGACCGAGGCTGAGGAAAGCCTTTTTCCGCTGTCGGTCCTTAAAATAAGCGGCGGCTATTCGCGGGAGCTGACACACAGGGATTATCTCGGGACTATCCTGTCGCTCGGCATAGACCGTTCAAAGACCGGCGATATAATAATTGCGGAGGATGGCTTTGCCTATGCTGCGGTTGCGGAGGATATTTCGCACTACATTGCGGATAATATAAAAAAGGTAGGCAATCAGGGCGTTAAAATA
>CALXRY010000185.1 GCA_944390955.1 uncultured Clostridia bacterium
TATAAGGCTTTATCGGAATCAGATGCAATAATAAGCGGCGAGATAGAGTCTTCGGCAGCAATGACAGTCGACGGCAGTGGAGATGTGGATATCTATACGCTGACAACCGATATAACGAAAACAGAAAGCGGAGCCATGCTTGCAGATAAACACGGTAATTTAGCGGGGATATGTATGTATGACGGAAATACATATAATGATAAGGCGGTACAGGCGGCTGAAATATGCACTTTCCTTGATGACAATGGCATAGAATACAGGACTCCATCCATTATTATCCCGATAGCCGCAGCGGCAGCTATTGCGGCTTTGGCCGCTGTACTGATATGCATGCTTACAGTGAAGCTGCGCAGAGCACGGAGCGAGCAACCGGTAATAAGGGTAACGGAAGGCGAATTGAAGGGCAAGGTCATCCCCTTAAGATCCGATATCATCAATATAGGACGTGACCCTAAGTGCTGCCAGATAGTTATATTAAAAGATCCGACTGTGAGCAGATGCCATTGCAGTATCAAGTATGACAGCAACAACAAAAAATTTATACTTACGGATTTGTCGTCAACGCACGGAACATTTTTAGATTCGGGAATGCGACTGGAACCTAATATGCCGGCATCTATCCCGCCAGGCAAGGTGTTCAGGATCGGAGACGGCGGAACGGCCTTTGAGGTGAGCGGCGGCGGAGGTGATATATTATGATCACCGCTATAGTAAGCAACAGAGGTGGACGCAGCAATAACGAGGATGCCGTCGGCAGATTGAGAATCGGATCAATGCTGTGCTACGTACTTGCAGATGGACTTGGCGGGCATGAGAACGGCGAGATCGCATCCAAGCTGGCGGTAGATACGATACTTGAATGCTTCAAGGTACAGCCAGGTATGACAAAAGAGCTGGTTTATGCCTATCTTGAAGCCGCGCATCACGCTGTCATAGAAAAGCGACGTACTGATTTTCACGGAATGCATATGGGGACTACGATAGCTGTTCTTATTACTGACGGCGAACGCGCTATATGGGGCCATTGTGGAGACAGCAGGATATACAGGCTGAAAAAGCACCTCATACAGGAGGTGAGCGATGATCATTCGGTCGCATTTTCTGTTTTTGCTGCAGGAGAGATACAGTATTCACAAATAAGATATAGCCCAGATCAGAATAAATTATTGAGATCCTTGGGCGGTGAAAGCTTTAGACCTGATATATCCGAAGTTATTAAACTTCCGTCAAAAACGTCATTTCTCTTATGCAGTGACGGATTTTGGGAGTATGTAACCGAGGATTTTATGGAGAATACAAGAAAAAAAGCCGATACGCCTAAGCTATGGCTGAAGGAGATGCTGGATGAGCGCAGAAGAAACGCACCGCCTGACGCTGATAATTACAGCGCCATAGCAGTATATATTTGATGGACAGAAAGGATGATAAACGTGACGATGAAGAGATGCAATAACGGACATTTTTATGACAGCGATAAGTATAAACAGTGTCCTTACTGCGGGATCGCAAATATGGACGCTTCACGGACGATGCCTATCGTTCAGCCGCGTGAGCCTGAGCTGGACACCGCCGTTGCTGTTGCGGCGACCGAGGCTACACCATTGGCCGGAACACAGAAAGATGACGGTAAGACCATAGGCATATTCCAAAAGACCAAGGGGATAGACCCTGTGGTGGGATGGCTGGTCTGTATTGAGGGGCCGGATAAGGGCAAGGATTTTCGCATAAAGTCAGAGCGTAATTTTATAGGCCGAGATGCGCATATGGATATATCCCTGACCGGAGACCAAAGTGTTTCAAGAGAAAATCATGCAATAATCAGCTTTAATCCGAAAAACGGGGTATTTAGGATAATCCCCGGTGAAAGCAGGGGTTTGGTCTATTTGAATGATGACGAGCTGTTCGCACCTGCGGAGATAGAAAAAGGTGATATTATTGAGCTTGGAGGTTCGAAGCTGAAATTCATCCCGTTTTGTGATGAGGGATTCTCATGGTAAAGAGAACTGCCGCAGTGATTTTCATAATGCTTTCAGTATTACAATGCAGTGTATTTGCGGCTGGCAGCTTGTATAAAACAGAGATCAGGCAAATTTATTGCTATAAGGATCTGATCAAGGTATACACAGACTTTCTTGATCCGGAAAACATACCAATAAATATAGCCGAAACAAGCAGTATTGCGGGAAATATAGACAGCGTTGAGCTTGTAACGCGCAGTGTGAAGCGTTTTGCCGATACCGGAGAAGCTGTAACTGATATTTTCCTTGTGGACGTATCGGGGTCTGTAAGAGACAGGCAGCTGCTGCAGGTGAAAAATGCGATCAAGCTGTGGATATCAAACATGGGCGGCAATGACCGGATAGCAGTGCTTACGTTCGGCGATAACTGCACAGTAAGAGCAGACTTTACAAACGACAAATCGGCCCTTAATACAGCAGTCGACGGTATAACAAATAACGACAGTCACACACAGCTGTACGGGGGCATTATGGAAGCTCTGAATCTTGCGGGAAGGAATGACGCTGACCTGCCGGAACGCAGAAATATCATCCTTATTACCGACGGCATAAATGATTATAACGGCGGTGTAAGAGCTGACGATATGTATGACGAATTAAAAAAACAGCTGATACCGGTATACAGCATGCGTGTTTCCGGAGGGGCCGGAAGCGGTGATGAAGGCATATCTACCCTCAATACAGTTGCGGAGTACTCCGGCGGAGTTACATATGATATGGCAGATCAAGGCATAGAAGAAGTATATAATACAATACGCGAAAATATCATGAATACCTCTGTGGTCGAATTTGCATATAATACTGTCGTGCCGGATAACGAGAGACACTTGCTTGGCGTCAGGGCTTCCTCAGGTGACATAATCGCAGAGGATACCGCAGAGTTTACGCTTAAAATAAACAATGAAGATTCAGGTTCGTACAGCATCACATCCAATAATGATGAAGCGGCTGAACCGGCAGAAACTGAACAAGCAGAAACCGAAGCACCTGCGGAAGAGGAAGAAACCAAGACCGAGTCGGACGAAAATAATCTTTTCTTTGTTCTGGTAGGAGCTTTAGCATTGGCGGCGATAGCTGCAGCCGTTACTATTATCGTACTGATAAACAAGGATAAAGACGACGAGCCTTATGCTGCGGTTGAGGCGGAAGATAATTTCGAACAAAAAACGGTTGGAGCGTCTTCTATGGCAATGACGGCAAAATTATCGGGAATGCCCGTAAGATTTATAAGCATGCTCGATAATTCATCGAATACCGTTTGCATTGCAGACTCGATTATAGTGGGAAGAAACAGTGACAACGGATTTATCGTTTCAAAGCCGACCGTATCGGGAATGCATGCCGTTATCACGCGTGACGGCGTAAGGCTGTTGATCGAGGATCTTTCATCAAAAAACGGAACATTCGTCAACGGCAGGATGATATTAAAAATAACGGGGCTGAACTCGGGAGATATTGTAGCATTCGGTGCCGAGGAATACAAAATACAGTTCTGACAGGGGGACAGATAATTCTGATGGAAAATTTGCTCATAACTGTTGACGGAGATATGGAAATACATGAATATGATCTGAATTCATTTAGAAAAACTAAGATATCCTTCGGACGCGATCCGTCAAACCAGATCGTACTCAAAGCCGGTACCGTATCAAAAGAGCATGGTATATTTGAGTTTGTGGAGGACAGTTTATACATCTATGATAATAACAGCACGAACGGTCTTGTCATAAACAATAAGACGTACAAAACAGACAGCAACGGAGAAACAGAAATACATAGACTCAATGACGGTGATGTAATACTTGTCGGCGGGCAGCGTGACAAAGGATCGTCGTCTATGGGCGTTATGATGATATACCGCACGCGCCGCACGCCCGGTGTATGGCAAAAGACGGCCGTTCCGCCGCATGGCAGCGTTGTTATGGGGCGGAGCAGCCAGTGCGCGGTACGCTTGGACAGTATAAATGTTTCAAGGCGTCATGCAGTCGTCAGACAAGAGAACGGCATTTATGAAATTGAAGATATGAACAGTGCAAACGGTGTGTTTGTCAATGGCATCAGGGTGATAGGAAAAGTACAGCTGCATGATAAAGATATTATAACTATTGCTAATACCATGGTGTTCTTTATAAATAATATCCTGCTGTACAAGTCAAATACAGACGGAACACGCGTTGTGATGCGTGATGTGTCAAGAACAGTTCCCTATAAAGGGAAAAAACGATATATTCTTAGAGATGTAAATCTTACCGTGGAGCCGAATGAATTTATAGCAGTCATAGGAGGATCGGGTGCAGGAAAGTCTACCGTAATGAATGCCATGAGTGGATTTGAGCAGGCCACCTCCGGACGTGTATATGTAAATAATATAGATCTATATCAGAATTATCAGATTTTAAAAAATATGATAGGATATGTCCCTCAGCAGGATATAATCTATGAAAATATGACGCTTCATAAAATGCTCGAATTTTCGGCAAAGCTAAGGATAACGGAGGATGTAAGCGCATCTGAGCGTGAACGACGTATAGACGAAGTCCTGAAAATGGTCGAGCTGTACGAGCACAAGGATAAATATATCCGTTCATTGAGCGGAGGACAGAAGAAGCGTGCAAGCATTGCTGTCGAGCTGCTTGCAGATCCGGGTCTGTTTTTCCTCGACGAGCCCACCTCGGGGCTTGATCCCGGCACAGAGGAAAGCCTGATGAAGACACTGAACCGACTGTCTAAGCAAAAGGGTAAAACGATAATAATGGTGACGCATACTACACAAAACCTGCATTTGTGTGACAAAATACTGTTTATGGGAAAGGGCGGCGTTGTGTGCTTTTACGGGTCACCGTCAGAATGTATGGACTTTTTCAAGGTAGATAACCTTACTGAAATATATAATAAAGTCTTAACAGACAAGGATGTTGAGTACTGGTCCAATATGTTCAAAAGCCGATATACGGCTCCGAACGGTGATCACGGAAGAAGCGGAAAGATACAAAAACAAAAGAAATCCTCTTTTTTAAGGCAGTTCGGTATTCTGACTGCAAGATATATGACCCTTATAAAAAACGACAGGCAGCGTCTTTTGATGATCTTTGTACAGCCTGTCATCATATCTATATTGCTGGCGCTTGTCGCGGCAGATGATGTGTTTGACATATATAATTCCACGCAGTCTATCATGTTTGCAGTTTCATGTGCAGGGATATGGGTAGGACTGTTTAATTCTATTCAAGAGATATGCAAGGAGCGAACTATTTTAAAACGCGAGTATATGGCAAATTTACGGCTGGGCGCATATGTGCTTTCGAAATTTGCTGTGCAGCTGCTTCTGAGTATAATACAGGCGCTTATGATGATGCTTTTATTTGCTATGACAGTAGGCAGCCCGGAAAAAGGCGTAATATTTAAAAATGCATTTGCAGAGATGTTTATTGTAATGACATGTACGATATTCTCATCATCTGCGATAGGACTGGCAGTGTCGTCAATATCTAAAAACAGTGATAAAGCCATGACTACGGCGCCGTTCCTGCTTATTGTCCAGCTGCTGTTTTCGGGAATACTTTTCAAGCTACAGGACGCGACGGAGAAAATATCGTATCTGACCGTCAGCCGATGGTCTGTTTCGGCATTCGGGACGATATGTAATTTGAATAGCTTGGAAATGTCCATTCCCAATATGCCCCATGAAGCAGAAGAGATATATGATTATACTGCAGCGAATCTGTGTACATCTTTAACAGTTATGTTGGGGTTCGCGGCGGTTTGTGCCGTGTTGTGCATTATATTGCTCAGAAATGTGTCTAAAGATTCCAGATAACTGCCGTTTATCTGGATAATGTGGTTTTGGTATCTATATAAGAGGTGTATTAAATGAAATGTTTGTATTGCGGCGCTTCGCTGCCGGAAGGAAGAAGATTTTGCAGCAGCTGCGGGAACAGCATAGCGGGGATTAATGTACGGCAATGAACTCACTGGGGCGAGCAGGCAGAAGAAGA
>CALXRY010000186.1 GCA_944390955.1 uncultured Clostridia bacterium
GCTGCGGGAGACCTTGGCCAGCAGGAGATCGGATTCCTCGGCAGTGCCGTAAACGAGCCCGGAAGACCGCTCGTTGCAGTTCTCGGCGGTTCAAAGGTATCGTCGAAGATCTCGGTTATAGAGAATCTGCTTGACAAGGTAGACAAGCTGATAATCGGCGGAGGCATGGCTTATACGTTTGAGGCCGCTATGGGAAAGAAAACAGGAAATTCGCTGCTTGAGGAAGATTATATCGATTTTGCAAAGAAGATGCTTGAAAAGGGTAAGGACAAGATAGTTCTTCCTATTGACACGGTAGTTGCAAAGGAATTCAAGAATGACGCCGAATCAAAGGTCGTTGAGGGAGACATCGAGGACGGCTGGATGGGTCTTGACATCGGACCTAAGTCGGTAGAGCTTTTCTCGGAGGTTTTAAAGAGTGCAAAGACAGTTGTATGGAATGGACCTATGGGCGTATTTGAGATGCCTAACTTTGCAAAGGGCACGAATGCTATCGCTCAGGTACTTGCAGATATCGACGCTACGACGATAATCGGCGGCGGTGACAGCGTTGCAGCTGTAAATCAGGCAGGTCTCGGCGACAAGATGAGCCACATCTCAACAGGCGGCGGCGCTTCGATGGAATTCCTCGAGGGCAAGGTACTTCCTGGAATCGCTGCTCTTACAGATAAATAAAATATGAAAACGATATTATTTCAGGGCGATTCAATAACAGATGCGGACCGCTCAAGAGACGACGGACATAACACGGGCTGGGGCTATCCCACCCGTGTTATAGGTGAAATCGGAGCTCGTTGCCCGAATGAATACAAGTTTTATAACCGCGGCATAAGCGGAAACCGCGTTGTTGATATTTACTCAAGAATAAAAGAGGACATAATAAATCTCAAGCCGGATATAATGAGCATACTTGTCGGCGTGAACGATGTATGGCATGAGCTGAACTACAATAATGGCGTGGATGCGGACAAGTATTTTAAGATATATTCGATGCTTATTGAGGAAATAAAGGCCGCGCTGCCGGATGTAAAGATCATGATCCTTGAGCCGTTTGTTTTGAAAGGAACGGGAACAGAGGAAAAGTGGGATATTTTCCGGCAGGAGGTCGAAAAGCGTGCCGCGATGGCAAAAGCCGTTGCGGAAAAGTTTGGGCTGCCGTTTGTCCCGCTCATGAATATGTTTGACGAAGCGGCAAAGGATACGCCGGCAAGCTGTTGGCTTTTTGACGGCGTCCATCCGACCTCGGCCGGTCATGAGCTGATAAAAAGAGAATGGATAAAAGCATTTGACAAATTATAATTTTAAGGAGTATTATCATGGGAAAGTATATTATTGCAGGAAACTGGAAGATGAATAAGCTTCCTTCGGAAACATATGATTTTGTTAAGGCTGTTGCTGCTGCAACAGAGGGCGCGCAGTGCGAGGTTGTTTGCTGCACGCCTTACGTTTGCCTTGCGCCGGCCGTTGAAGCCGCAAAGGGAACTCACGTAAAGATAGGTGCGGAGAACCTTCACTATGAGGATAAAGGCGCATTTACGGGCGAGGTAAGCGCAGACATGCTCGTTGACCTTGGCGTTCAGTACGTTATAATCGGTCACAGCGAGAGACGCGAATATAACAATGAAACAGATGAAACTGTTAACCTTAAGGCAAAAAAGGCCCTTGAAAAGGGGCTTGTTCCTATCGTTTGCTGCGGAGAATCTCTTGAGCAGAGAGAAGCCGGAATAACGATGGACCTTATCTCGATCCAGATAAAGAAGGCGTTTGCCGGGATAAGCGCTGAGGACGCAAAGAAGGTAGTTATCGCTTACGAGCCTATATGGGCTATCGGAACAGGTAAGACTGCCACCGACGATCAGGCAGAGGAGGTATGCGGCGGTATCAGAAATATCATTGCTGCTCTCTATGACGACGCTACGGCAAAGGAAATCACGATCCAGTACGGCGGCTCGATGAACGCAAAGAACTGCGCGGGACTTCTGGCAAAGGAGAATATAGACGGAGGGCTTATCGGCGGCGCTTCGCTCAAGGCTGATGACTTCGCTGTAATAGTCGGCGCTGCGAAATAATAAATAGCTATGAAAAAATTATTTTTAGCATTATCGCTCATGCTTTGCATCGGTATCTCCGCCAGTGCGGCGGAGCTTGCCGATATAAGCAATTATGAATTTGAAAAAGAGATCGTGACGCTTCAGGCGCTTGGTATAGTTGAGGGCGACGAAACGGGAAATTTCAATCCTATGGAACCCGTGACACGCGCCGAGGCGGCAAAGCTGCTTATGACGGCGTTTTCTTATGACGGTATAGAGTATCCGCAGACCGAAACGGAATTTTCTGATGTTAGTGCGGATCACTGGGCTTCGGGCTACATTCAGGCTGCGACGGAGATAGGATATATAGCCGGTATGGGTGACGGAACGTATATGCCGGACGCGGAGATCACGTTTGAGCAGGCGTGCACGCTCATCGTCCGCGCTCTCGGCTATGACCTTTTCGCAGAGAATTACGGAGGATATCCGACCGGACATATGATTTACGCAAACGACCTGGACCTTATAGATGAGATTGATCTTTCAAATGAGGACGTCGTAACGCGCGGTGAGCTTGCATATATGCTTGCGCAGGCGATGGAGGCTCCTACGGTCGAGGTGGTGTACGGCTTCATGCTCAGCATAATGCAGGGGAACGGTGTGAATTACGTGTGCCCTATGTCAAAATATCATAATGCCTACTGGGTAAACGGAACGATAACGGCCACGCCTCGGAGCTCACAGGCGGTACAGAGCGGATGGGTCGATATTGAGGTCATATATGCAAGGCGCCTCGGAGATGAATATATAAACAATACACCGACTACCTTCAGATGCAGGACTGTCGATGGAGACGATGCGGTGAACGAGTTGCTGCTTATGCGCGGAGACTTTATCCTGAAGGAAACGGATGAGGGCGAGTACACTGTAATAATGATAGTAGTATAACAGAAAGGATTGATTTTAAATGAGCAAAGCTCCTATGGCTTTAATCATTATGGACGGCTATGGCCTGAACAAAACGACTGAGGGCAATGCGGTATATGCCGCAAAAAAGCCCAACCTTGACAAATATTTTGCGACCTGCCCCAATTCTCAGCTTTCGGCAAGCGGTCTTGACGTCGGACTTCCCGACGGACAGATGGGCAACAGCGAGGTAGGACATACGAATATCGGTGCGGGGCGCGTTGTTTATCAGATGCTTGTTAAAATTTCAAAGGATATTCAGGACGGTGAGTTCTTTGAAAATAAAGTGCTCCTTGACGCTATGGAAAACTGCAAAAAGAACGATTCTGCACTGCACTTTATAGGACTTTTGTCGAACGGCGGAGTTCATTCGCATAACGAGCACCTCTACGGGCTGCTTGAAATGGCAAAGAAGAACGGTGTGAGCAAGGTATATGTTCATTGCTTCCTTGACGGAAGAGACGTTCCGCCGACCTCGGGCGCAGATTTTATGCGCGAGCTTGTGGACGAGATGAAGAAGATAGGCGTCGGCAGCGTTGCGACAGTTATGGGACGTTTCTATGCGATGGACCGTGATAATGCATGGGACAGAGTTGAAAAGGCGTATGACGCGATGGTGCTCGGCGAGGGCGTTCAGGAGAGCGATCCCGTTGAGGCTATAGAAAATTCATATAAGAACGACGTTACCGATGAGTTTGTCGTTCCGGCAGTGACCGATAAGAACGGAATGATAAAGGAAGGCGACAGCGTGATATGCTTTAACTTCCGTCCTGACAGAGCGCGCCAGATAACACGCGCTTATGTCGATCCTGATTTTAAGGGCTTTGAAAGAAAGAGCGGCTATCAGAAGCTTCACTACGTGTGCATGGCACAGTACGACGCCGAGATGCCCAACGTTACAGTTGCATACCCTCCGGAGCAGCTCCACATGACCTTCGGTGAGTATATCTCACAGAAGGGTCTTACCCAGCTGAGAATTGCGGAAACTCAGAAATATGCGCATGTTACATTTTTCTTTAACGGCGGTGAAGAAAAGCAGTTCCCGGGTGAGGAGAGGATACTTATCAAGTCTCCCGATGTCGAGACGTTCGATATGAAGCCTGAAATGAGCGCCTATGAGGTAACGGATGCAGTTGTCGATGCGATAAATTCAGATAAGTTCGACGCTATAATCTTAAATTACGCAAACTGCGACATGGTCGGACATACAGGTGTGTTTGACGCGGCCGTTCAGGCTGTCGAAGCCGTTGACGAGTGCGTAGGCAGAACAGTAGACGCGATCCTTGCAAAGGGCGGAAAAGCCATAATAACCGCAGACCATGGTAACGCCGACTGTATGGTAGATCCCGAAACAAAGGCGATATTCACGGCGCATACGACGAATCCCGTTCCGATGATCGTTGTTGGTGCGGGCGATGTTAAGGTAAAGAACGGACGCCTGTGCGATCTTTGCCCGACGATGCTTGATCTTATGGGACTTGAAAAGCCCTCGGAAATGACGGGCGAGAGTCTTATAGTAAAGTAATATATAAAAACCTCCGAGCCGATAATTGCGGTTCGGGGGCTTTTTTTATGTAAATGCGTCCAAGAACACATAATTTTTGTCGAAAAAAATTATTTTCTACTATATAAAATACAAATCTTTATTTTTTGTGATCCATAACTTACCTCTTGAAAAAACGTATAAGACCGTGTATTATAATAACCGTAGTCGACATAAAGAGTGAAAATGCGAATTATGTTGACTCAGGAGGCTTAATGTATAGGAGCGGAGCGGCAGCGCTCCGCGGGTAAAAGGAGGATTTCTATATGAACTTCAAAAAGATTCTTTGCGCGGTTCTTTCAACAACTGCATTGGCTGCAAGCCTAAATGCGTTCGCGGCTATTCCGTCGGACGTGGCTGGCACCCGCTATGAGGAGCCGGTACAGGTACTCAACGCCCTTAAGATCATGATAGGCGACGACAACGGCACATTCAGACTTGAGGACACGATCGTAAGAAGTGAGGTTGCAAAGATGGCTGTTCATGCCATGGGTATGGAGTCTATTGCGGAAAGCTCCAAGGGCAACAGCGACTTCCTTGATGTACCGGCAGATCACTGGGCTAACGGATATATCCATGTTGCAACAAGCGTTGGCCTTTTACAGGGTGACGGTGACGGTAACTTCCGTCCCAACGACAATATCACTTATGCCGAGGCTATGGCGATATTTGTCCGTGCAACAGGCTATGAGGAGGCTGCAAAGTCAAAGGGTGGCTTCCCGAACGGATATATGGTAACTGGTTCGTCAGCGGGACTTGACGATAATGTTCAGGCGTCAATGAACGAGCATATAACAAGAGGAAACGTTGCGTTCCTTACAGAGAATGCACTTGAGGCAAACCTGATGGAACAGACTGGCTACGGCTCAAACACACGTTATGAAGTAACAGACAAGACGCTTCTTCAGGAAAAGCTTAAGGTGCAGAAGCTTGAGGGACAGATCACGGCTGTAGGTGGTGCGTCGATAGATGGTTCGGCTGCGCTGCCCGATGGTCAGATAAAGATAGGCAACTCTATCTATCAGGCATCGGAAAACTTCTCAAATCTGCTTGGCTTTAACGTGGTATATTACCTTAAGGAAAATTCATCGGGCAATGACGAGGTGGTTCTTGCAATGGCTAAGAGCGGTCAGAATTCAACGGTAGAAATATCGTCTGAGCTGTTCAGCAAGGTCACAACGCGTAATTCAAATACTGCAATAGAGTATTTTAAGAGCGAAAATTCATCGGCAACTTATACTGCAGAGATAGACAGCGATGCTATCATGATCTACAACGGCAAGAAGATCGACTTTGATGCGGAACGCCTTAACATTTCAGATAAGGAAGGCTCAATAGTACTTCTTGATACAACAAAGAATGCAAAGTACAATATCGTATTCGTCAACGAGTATAAGAATTATGTTGTGGATCAGGTAACTTCAACAAACAAGATAATAGATAAATATGGCAATGGAACATTAAAGCTTGACGATACAGTAAGCTATACCTTGAAGAGGGGCTTTGAGGATATCGAGCTTTCCGATCTTAAGGAGTATGATGTTCTGTCGGTTTATGAGAGCGCAGACAAGACTCTTTATTCGATAACGGTAACATCGAATTCGGTTGAGGGAAAGATCACGGCTAAGGACGACGAGGGCGTTTATATAGACGGCGAACACTATAAGATCGCAAAGAACTATACAGATGTTCTTGATATCAACATGGAGGGCGTGTTCTATCTTGACGCTGCAGGAAAGATCGCTGCAGTTGACACGACATCGAACCTCAGCTCAAACTACGCTTACCTTCTGAATGCATATACAGATAACGGTACGGAGGTATCATCCTTCAAGCTGTATACAAAGAACGGCGAGGAAAGAATTATAGAGGCTAACAACAGAATACGCTTCAACGGATCGACCGTGACGGCAAGATCGGCTGTTTCAACACTTAATACAAGCGGCTCGACAGCTAAGCAGCTCGTGACGTTCAAGGAGAATTCTGACGGAAAGCTGACCGAGATAGAAACGGCAACAGATAACACGTCAACAGGTCAGGTGAACAAGAACGACTTCACACTGAATTACAATCTTGACGATGCAGTGTACGATGCAGAGCTTTCAAAGCTTGCAAATGTGCGCATAGACAGCCAGACGATCATATTCAGTATACCCGAGGGCTCGACCGATTACGAGATACTTGACAAGTCGGTATTTGAGGACGAGCAGAAGTATGACGCTCAGGTTTATGACATGACAGAAAGCTATACGGCAAGAGTTATCGTTCTGACGAACGCCGCTCTTAATGCCAACGCAGACAGCTCGCTGGCAGTCGTAAAGCAGATATCAACGGCTATTAATTCAGAGGACGAGCAGACAGAGATGCTTACGGCGCTCGTTGACGGCGAGGAAGTAACGCTGTACGCCGAGGATGACACGGTTCTTGAGAAGGACGAAGACGCAACTCTCGAAGCCGGAGACCTTATACAGTACAAGACAAATTCAAAGGGTGAAATAGTAAGCATAAGAGTGTTGTTCGATGTAAACAGCAAGGATACGGAAGCAACGGCCGAGCCTGTAGAGAACCTTAGAACCGTATACGGTAAGGTTACAAGAAAGTTCTCAGACTCGATAAATGTAACTGTAAACGATGCTGACGAAACAAACTACGCGCTTTCCTCAGATGTAAAGGTTTACTCGGTAGATACGACTCTTTCGAGAAACAATGTGGAGGTTTCGGAAACAGGCGACATCCAGAGCTTTGACGCCGAGGAAGGCAACAGAGTATTCCTGAAGCTCTACAAGAATGCGGTTACCGAAGTAGTTATAATAAAATAAACAGAAGAATTTCGTAATAAATACAGACTTATCTCCTCTTTTCCCTATCAGGGCACGCGGTTTTCCGCGTGCCCTTTCCCGTTGAGAAAATATTTAAGACAATATGCACGATCCTATGGCATCTGGTGCATCCTTATTTTCCCACAGGCAATTTTTTCTCCTGAGTCTCCGCTCGGCTGTGTTCTGAAGTCGTCCGGTTGGCTGTGTATGACGACGACTCTGCCAATTATCTCGCGTACGGTAAATCTGTCGGTGAAAAATGACATGAATGCATAGCCCTTATTCCCGAACAGCGGCGGCATATCTCCGGCGTGATAGGGGTGCGGACAGCTCCCGGGATTGTAATGCCCTTTGGATTCAGAGAACGGCTCCTCTTCGCTTCCGCTGCACGATGTCCCTTCGTGTATATGGAATCCGAATATCCTGTTTTTGCAGCGGATATCCGAGTAGGGCAGACCTTTCACCTCTGCCGTGACAAGGACGCCGTCGGGACGCTGCCTGAATACTACGCGCCCGCGTATATTGGGATATTTTCCGCCATTTCCGGATATATCTGCAGCGGCAGTTGAAAAGACGCTGCGGTTTCTTGAATAATGATTTCTGCGCATAACTGATACCTCCACAATAACCTTATGCGGTTATGCAGTCGGGTATCACAGCTTTTGCAGAAAAAGTTTCATATCATCCGGTAGCGGCGCGTCAAATTTAAGAGCAGTGCCTGTTACGGGATGCGTAAACTCCATATGCGATGAGTGCAGCGCCGTCCGCGGAAAGAGAGCTTTGTCTTCATGCCCATACAGCCAGTCTCCGAGCAGCGGAAAGCCTGCATGAGACATATGCACGCGTATCTGATGCGTGCGACCTGTTTCGAGTGACAGCTCCGCAAGCGTATATTCGTTATATATTTTTAGCGGCGTACAGTGAGTGACGGCGCGTTTTCCTTCTTCTGATACACATCTCTTTATTATGCCTTCTTCGCAGCGCGCTATGGGTGCGTCTATCGTTAGAGGGTGTTCGAGCTGCCCTTCAAGTATCGCAGTATATCGCCGTTCAAAGCTATTATGCAGCTCGGTGCAGAGGCGGGAGTGTGCGTAGGAGTTTTTTGCGGCGCACATAAGTCCCGATGTGTCTTTGTCAAGGCGGTTAACTGCACGGAATACGTGCTCCTCGTTTTTCTGCGCAAAATAATACATCAGCCCGTTTGCGAGAGTGTCAGTAAAATGCCCGTGCGACGGATGCGTGGCTATTCCCGCCGGTTTGTTTATGACGATGATATCCTCGTCCTCAAAAACGATGCCAAAATCAATTTTGACAGGTTCTATAAGCTCTGAGCGTCCCTCTCTGAGAACGAGCCGCAGCTCATCGCCGCAGGACATAATATAGCTGACACGATGAGGCTCGTTGTTTACGGTGATGCCTCCGGCGGATTTAAGCTGCTTTATGATAGATGACGACATATTAAAATGCTGACGCAGAACGGCGTTTATGCTCATGCCGCTGTGCTCTGCGCCAGCAGTAAATTTTAAAATACGTTCCATAAATGATCAGTATCCTATCTCAGCAGGTTGTAGACTTCGTTCCGCAGCTCGTGGTCAACATCGAACAGACCGCGTATTGCCGAGGTCCTCGTTTTTGCGCTGCGCGATTTGATACCTCGCGCTGTCATGCAGCTGTGCTCGCCTTCGACTATGACTATTACGTCATCGGTGCCGCAGACCTTCTGCATTATCTCAGCAATGTCGGTGCAGATACGCTCCTGGAGCTGAAGCCGCTTTGCGACCATATCGCATATGCGTGCTATTTTTGAAAGTCCTATGACCTTCCCGTTGGGGATATACCCAACGTGGCAGCGCATGTTGTACATCAATGCAAGATGGTGCTCGCAGTAGCTGAATACCTCTATATCTTTTACGAGTACAAGGTCGTTTGAACGCACGTCCTCAAAGCACTTGCCGAACATCTCAGCGATCTCGTCGTTTGTGTAGCGCATTCCTTCAAATATCTCGTCATACATACGTGCAACCCTGTCGGGCGTTTCGATAAGCCCGGGGCGTTCCGGATCATCGCCAACTGCTTCTATCAGCATGCGAACAGCAGCTTTTATTTTTTCATGGTCAAATTCTTTTTTCACTTTGAACCTCCATTGAACAGATTATGCTATATATTATATGCGGTTTTAAATATTTGCCGGCTTTATTCTTTTTCACTGTGATCATTTAATAGTATAGCAGATAAGAGCCGCCTTAGTCAACCGGTATTTAAATATTCATTAAAAATGTCTGCACCGCGGCAGATATGTGGATGCGTATACAGCATATCATACATAATGAAATTTTGTCTTGACAGCTGATAAATAAAAAATTATAATGTATAGTGTGCTGTATGAAACAAATGAGGTGGAGTAATGAATATTGATCTGACATCTGGTCCGGTTACAAAAATGATGTTGCGCTTTGCTGTGCCGATGATATTCGGAGATATCCTTCAGCAGTGCTATAATATTGCCGATACGGTCATAGTAGGAAAATTCCTTGGAGCAGATGCGCTTGCGGCGGTCGGCTCTGCTTTTTCGCTTATGACGTTTCTCACATCGATATTGCTCGGACTTGCCATGGGGAGCGGAACGGTGTTTTCAATACGCTTCGGACAGAAGGACAGCGTGGGACTTAAGGAAGGCATAATAGCGTCGTTTGCTTTGCTGAGTGCTGTTACTGTTGTTTTAAATATCTTGATATTTATCAGCCTTGACTGGATAATATGGATGCTTAGGACACCGGCTGAGCTGACGGAGCTTATGCGGGAGTATCTAATAGTGATATTTACCGGTATGATAGGGATATTCCTTTATAATTTTTTTGCGTCGTTGCTGAGGTCGCTTGGAAATTCCGTAACGCCTCTTGTGTTTTTGGCGGTAGCGGCATACCTTAATATTATACTGGATCTTTGGTTTGTTGCGGGGCTTGACCGTGGTGTTGCGGGTGCCGCCGAGGCTACGGTTATATCACAGTATGTTTCGGGAATAGGAATAGCGATTTATACAAAAGTCAAATTCCGCGAATTATTTAAGCACGACGGCCGTGTAAGGCTTCGGTTGACCCGTATAAAGGAGATAACAAATTTTTCGGCTTTGACATGCCTGCAGCAGTCAATCATGAATCTTGGTATATTGGCGGTGCAGGGGCTTGTGAACAGTTATGGGACGGTTGTGATGGCAGCGTTTTCCGCGGCAGTGAAAATAGACGCGTTTGCATATCTGCCTGTTCAGGATTACGGCAATGCGTTTTCTATATTTGTTGCTCAGAACTACGGCGCCGGGCAGACCGATAGAATAAAAAAGGGGATATGTGCGGCATTCCTTGTATCTATGGCGTTCGGACTTGCTGTGTCGCTTTGCGTTTTTATTTTTGCAAGACAGCTGATGACGCTGTTTATCGATGCGTCGGAAGCTGCCGTGGTTGTGGAGGGCGTTAGGTATCTCCGCATAGAGGGTTCGTTCTATCCCCTGATAGCTGCATTGTTCCTGTTGTATGGGCTTTACCGTGCGATAGGAAAGCCTGGGATGTC
>CALXRY010000187.1 GCA_944390955.1 uncultured Clostridia bacterium
TGCGTCGTGTGCGGCTTGAGGGGAGTTATCGTTTATTACGAGAGTATATGGCTGCTCAGAATAGAAGAGGTACGCTCGCTTTTAAAGAGAAATAAATAGGACGCGTATTTGGAGCGCGTTTATATAAATAACCTGAAAAAAGAAAGGAGAAGCAGATGAACAGTCTGATACTTACGTCGCTTGCGGCGTTTTTCAAGGCCTTCGGAAGAATGTTCCGTGAGAGCTGCGTATGCCGTATCCTGCTGAGGATATACGGAGCGTTTTCAAACGGCTGGAGAAAGAGCAGGATCATGGGCTTTATCGGCTCGACCGATAAGGCGGTATACGCCGAAAAGAGCCTTGTTTATAAAATATTCAATCTTCCGGTTGTGTTCTGGGGGGTTCTGAGGAGGAAGATAGGCGTAGCGATAAACGAAAAAATAAAAACGAGCGTCATATGCTCTGCGGGCAGATGCTACGTGAATGCGTTCATGGCGGTAAACACGCGCTTTTGGGGAACGCTGCTGCTGTCGGCATGTCTTGCGTATACGCTTATAAAGCTTGTGACGGTGCATTCCTATTCGCTGCCGGTGCTGGCAGTCGGAGCCGTCGGAGCGGTGCTGCTCGTATTCAGATACGACCTCATGGCGTTTTTGAACGGCTCGAGAGTCATTGATTTTGTAAAGGCTGCAGCGGGCTTCAAGGAGCTTGACTTTGAATTTTACGACGAGGGCAGCTTTAATGGCGTGCAGAAGATAATACTCGGCGCGGCTGCCGGGGTAATCACGGGAGCCGTGATGGTGTATGTGCCGCTTATAGGGCTTGCCATACCGTTTGCGGTCTTCGGTATGCTGCTCGTGCTGTACGCACCCGTTACGGGCGTGTATGCGGCGGTATTCCTTGCTCCTCTCGTTCCGACGATGGTGCTTGCTGGGATATGCATCTGGACAGGCATCTCATTCCTGATATATGCTCTGACTACCGAGGATTTCAAGATACGTATCGGCGGAGTGGGCTTGGGACTGCTGCTCCTGCTTTCGGTGCTTTTCGTATCGTCGGCACTGTCTTTTGCGGTGCTCGGCAGTCTTCAGGTCTGGGCGATGTATTTTGTGTTCGTAATGTTCTATTTTGTGGTGATAAATACGGTCAGAACGAAAAATCAACTTTACGGACTGCTTAAGATATTTGTATTTTCGGGAGCGATAGTCGCGCTTTACGGACTGATGCAGTATGTGTTTGGCTGGACAACGTCGAATGCGTGGATAGATGAAACGATGTTCGAGGATGAAACGATGCGCGTTTATTCGACGCTTGCAAATCCTAATGTCCTTGGAGAATATCTGCTGCTTGTGCTGCCGGTATGCGCGGTGTTTATGGTGAAATACAAGGCGAATACGCTTGCAAAATGGGCATATCTTGCGATGTTCGCTGTGCTCGGCGTTTGCCTTGTACTGACGCAGTCGCGCGGCTGCTGGCTCGGATTTATGCTGAGCGCCGTTATATTTGTCACGTTTTATGAGGGAAAGCTCTGGGGGCTTGTGCCGATAGTGCTCTGTATACTGCCGTTTGTCCTTCCGGAAACGGTTATCGACAGGATAATGTCCATAGGAAATATGGAGGACTCTTCGACGTCCTACAGAGTATATATATGGCTCGGAACGCTTGGTATGCTAAAGACCTACTGGCTTGGCGGCATAGGCATGGGCGAGGCGGCATTTTCGCAGGTGTACCCGTTCTTCTCGTATAACGCGATAACCGCGCCGCATTCGCACAATACATTCCTGCAGCTTACGGTAGAGGCGGGAATAGGAGCGCTCGCAGTATTTGTCATAACGCAGTTCGTGTTTGCAAAGAAGATGGTAAAGACCTACAGACTGGGCTATGAAAAGAGCTGGTCGTCGGTGACGGCGCTGGCGATAAGCTGCGGCGTCATAGGCTTTCTTGCACAGAGCATGTTCGACTATACGTTCTATAATTATAGAGTGATGGCGCTGTTCTTTATGGTAATGGCAATGGGAATGGCATTGAAATATATAAAGGAGGGTGCGGAATGATAAAGGTTATAGAAGTTTCCTCCGATACGAATATAGGCGGCGCAGGGAAATGCGTGCTTACGCTGCTCGAAAATTTTGATTACAAAAGCTTCAGCGTGAAGGTCGTGCTGCCGGAGAACAGCCTGCTCAAGCCTCAGGTCGAGGCTCTTGGCATTGAGGTCATAGAGGCGGCGGGCATAGCGGATAAATCACTCGATAGAAGCGCGATAAAGTCGCTGAGAGAGATATTTAAGCGTGAAAAACCGGATATAGTGCATACTCATGGCAGCATGTCGGCGCGCATTGCTGCGCGGCAGGCGGGAGCCAAGGTGGTGTTTACGCGCCACAGCGTTTTTGATCCGTCGCCGAGGATATCAAAGGGCGCGGGAAAGATAATAAACGGTCTTGTAAACAGCTATTATGCCGATGGGATAATAGCCGTTGCCGAGGCGGCAAAGGAAAATCTTGTCGCGACAGGAGTTCCGGAAAAAAAGATACGTGTTATCCTTAACGGAGTAAAGGGATTGACGCGCGTTGATGAGAAGGAGCGCGCCGCGATAAGAAAGCGATTCGGCGCGGGAGACGGCAAGGTGGTCTCAATAGTGGCGCGGCTCGAGGATATAAAGGGTCATGAATATTTTATAGAAGCGGCCGATATGCTCCTGAAGGACGGAATCGACGCGAAATTCTTTATTGCCGGAACGGGCAGCCATGAGCAGGCACTCAAGGAAAAGGTGCGCGGGCTTGGGCGCGAAAATGATATAATCTTTACGGGTTTCATAAGCGATGTTGATAAGCTGATGAATATAACGGATGTTCAGGTGAATGCGTCCTACGGCACGGAGGCAACGAGCCTTGCGCTGCTTGAGGGCATGAGCATAGGCGTCCCTGCCGTAGTATCCGATTTCGGAGGAAATCCCGGAGTAATAAAAAACGGAGTGAACGGCTTTATCGTTCCGAAAAGGAACAGCCGTGGGCTTTACATGAAGCTCAAGGAGCTGCTCTCAAATGAGAGGATATATAAAAAGCTCTCAGACGGGGCGGTAGAGATATTCAGAAAGAACTTCACCGCGAGGGCGATGACCGAGCAAACCGAAAATCTGTACAAGGAGTTAGTGAGATGAAAAAGAGCAAGTGGACAATAATAGACACCGTTATAGTTGTAGCTGCCGCAGCGGTGCTTGCGGCTGCGGGCGTGATCTTCGGACCGAGCCTGATGGAGCCGTCAACAAATGAAACGATAACGTTTACCGTTATGATACAGGACAGGGAAAAGGGGATTGCAGCGGCTATGTCCGAAGGAGACAATGTTACGCTGAGTCTTACAGAAAAGGACGGCGGAGTTATAAAAAGCGTCAGGACCGAACCGACCGTTGTGATGGTTTACGACAGCATCGATGGAGTTTACCGCAATGAGGTAAATGATGAGCGCGAGGATATATATATTGAGATCGAAGCGGACTGCAAGGTCACCGACAAGTCGATAACGACTGGCGATACCGATATTAAGGTCGGAGCAGATATACCAGTGCGCGGCAAGGGCTATGCCACAAACGGGTATATCATAGACATTGTGGACTAAGGAGGTATATATCGATGGATAAGAACGGAAAGATCGCCGGAAAGATAAGCATAATAGATCTCGGCGTGATAATACTTATAATAGCTGCAGTTGTCGGGCTGTGCATACGCTTCATGTCGAGCACAACAACAGCGGTAACGTCAGACGAGACGTTCAGATATGTTGTAAAGGTCAATTCAGTAAGGGAATTTACAGTCAACGCTCTGCAAAAGGGCGGAATAACGACCGATAAAAATTCAGAGATGACGCTCGGAGAGATAACTGACGTTCAGGTGGGTGATGCAAAGATGCAGTCGACGACTGCCGACGGGCGTATAGAATGGTCAAATCTGCCGGACAGATACACATGTATGGTAACGATAGAGGCTGACGGACGCGAATCCGAGGACGGATATATCCTTGACGATACGACGGAGCTTTCGGTCGGCAGGACTGTGGATATTATAACAAAATACGTAAAAACAACGGGTGAAATAATAAGTGTTGAGGTACTTGAGGATTAAAAAACGGGCCGCGGCAGCCGGAAAACACCGGCTTGCCGCGGCTTCAGAGCATATGCATAGGCTTTGAGGAGTAAATGTATATTTTTTGTATAATTTTCGGCAAAAGAAAAGAGAAAAAAGTATTGACAAATCAAAAAAATATGTTATAATAGTATAAGTGTTTCGGGGTGTGGCTCAGTTTGGTAGAGTACTTGAATGGGGTTCAAGGGGCCGCTGGTTCGAATCCAGTCACTCCGACCATACCGGGTGTTCTTATTGGATCTTATGATCCTTTAAGAACACTTTTTTCTTTTGCTCAACTGTTTGCGAAATGAACGTCTGCGCCCTGTCTTGTATGCAGCGATGCATTGTTATCCGGCTCTGCGGTCAACTGAGGAAACAGGCTTTCGGAAGACAATAATATTTTAAGCTCAAAACTGCTCAAACTGTTGCACAACGCTGTTCGATGTGATACAATACATATATGATCGTTTTTTGAAACAAAGGCACAGCTTTGTACGAGGAGGAGTTTAAATGTATAACAAACATTTGGAAACATTTATCGTAGTTGCGGATCTCGGGAGCTTTTCAAAGGCAGCTGACGCTTTATACATATCATCCACCGCCGTTATCAAGCAGATAAATCTGTTGGAACAGGAGCTTGGACTTCAGCTTTTTGAACGGACGCACAGAGGCATAAATCTTACAAAAGCGGGTAGATCGATCTACGGCGACGCGAAATACATAATACAATATTCCAAGGACTCGATCACGCGGGCGAATAATGCCATGCAGGGCGAGGAAAAGATCATAAGGATAGGAAGCTCCCTTATGACGCCGGCGCAGTTTATACTCGAGCTGTGGCCGAAGATCAAGGAGACGTGCCCGGATATGAAATTTCAGATGATCCCGTTTGAAAATACACCGGAAAATGCGCGCGAGATACTGCGGAACCTCGGACAGAATATCGATATAGTGGCCGGCTGGTTTGACGAGGCCTTTCTGGATTACCGTCACTGTGCGGCATTGAAGCTTGAGGATGAGCCAATAAGCTGCGCTCTTTCGATAAACCACCGGCTGGCATTTCGTGAAAGGCTGGAGATAACTGACCTCTACGGAGAAAATGTTATGCTCATAAAACGCGGCTGGAACAGACACACAGACGCGGTACGAGATGAGCTGTGGGCCGAGCATCCCGAGATACATATTACCGATGTGCAGTTTTTCAATGTTGATGTGTTCAACCAATGCGAAAGCGGAAACGATATTTTGATCGGGTTCGGAAAGTGGCAAAACGTTCATCCGCTCCTCAGAATGGTGCCGATAAACTGGAAGCATACGATACCGTTCGGGATACTTCATTCACCACATCCTTCGCCGTATGTGTCAGAGTTTCTTGACGCGGTGGCAAAGCTATACAGCGTATAAAAATATTTTTGAAAATGCTTGTTTGGGCAAGTCCCGGACAAGCTTTTTTTAGTTGCAACCTTTTGGTTTGCTCAGATGAACCAATCGATACTTCCGTTTCGCGACGGACAGTGATATACTGTAATCAATAAAAAGCGGAGAGTGGTTAGCAGTGAAATTTAAAATACTTATTTTTGCATCGTGCTTTGCCGTTGCTGCGTTTTTGGCAGTGCGCGGCGCGGAGGCAGACAACAGCAATATTACTTTTCATGAGGCTCCGACTCCAAACATGCAGCAGACTATCTCGCTGTGGGACCCGGATAATATACCTGCCGAAACTGCTTGGACCGATTCTAACCCAAGAGGGGATCCTGAGGACTTCATGCCGAATATGATAAGCGTTCCGGCCGGACAGGGGGCGCCGGTCAAGGGAGCGGTCATGATAAGCCCGGGAGGTGCGTTTGTCTATAGAAGTCCCGCGGAAGGGATCCCGGTGGCGGAGGAATTAAGCAGGCTCGGTTATCAGTGCTTTGTTGTAAATTACAGACTCAGCCCATATACACAGCAGGAAGCGGCTCTGGATCTTTCGAGGGGTATACGTTACGTTCGCGCGCATGCGGATGACTATGGCATAGACCCGGATGATATTGCTGTAATGGGGTTCAGTGCCGGCGGTATTCTGAGCGGAGAACTCGTTTTGAATTTTGAAGGCTTGGTGAACGGCACTGTGCTCGACAGCGGATATGTTCCCGATGAATTGGACAATGTTCCTGCAGATGCTGCGGCGGTGGGTCTTATGTATTCTTTTTACGGCAGACTGAGCGTGGCTTCGACCGATGGAGACCGGCTCAGAGATGCCGACTTGCCGCCGACATATGTATTGTATGGTTCGGAAGAGGTCTTCAGAGACCAGATCGAAAATCAAGTTGAATTACTGGAAACGATCGGGGCGCCGGTAGAAAGTCATATACTTGACGGATATGGTCATGGATTCGGAGCACGGGGAGACTGGTTCGGTGATTACGACAGATTTCTTACAGACGTATTTGACAGCGCGCCGGATGATGCCGATATTTTGAGCGTAGACGAGCCGGTCGTAGAAAACGGTATACTTAATTTTGAGATCGGTGCAGGCGGCGATGTTTCAAATGTGAATGTAATTACCGCGCTCTATGAAAATGATATGCTGTCAGCGGTGCGCATAAATACTATGCGGGGAACATTTGCGCTTGAACCGGGAGCGGAATATACAATGAAGGTTTTTGCTTGGGAAAAAGATACGATGGAACCTGTAACGGAAAGCCATGCGTTTTATGGCATCAGGTCGGACAATTCCTCGGAGGGACTGCGGGAAATGCTGAATAATGTCTTGTCCGGCGCCGAGGGAGATATACATTATACATATTATCTCCCGAAAGATTATGATGAAAGCAAAAGCTATCCTATGCTTGTGACTCTGCCCGGATGGAGCGAAAGATTCTATACTATAGAGACCACGCCTCTTACCGAAAACGAATATGCATTGAAAAATGCCGAGGCTTGGACGGATGCGGCGGGAAATATTATCGTTGTTTCTCCGAGCTTGACGGACTGGGGTGACAGATCTGCGCGCCAGACCATTGAGCTGACCGAATACTTTATAAATAATTTTGCTGTGGACAGAGAACGAATTTACGCGGCGGGATATTCTGCGGGAGGTGAAACGCTGTCGAGAGCCATAGACATGAGACCTGAGCTGTTTGAGGCATATCTCCATTCCGCGTCGCAATGGGACGGAGGATATGAAGCTGCCGCAAGGCACCGTGTGCCCGTCTATATATGCATGTCCGACAAAGACGAATATTACGGACCGGAAAAAGCGCGTGAAGCATATGAGGGTTTGAAAAGCGCCTACCAAGCAGAAGGCATATCGGATGAGGAGATAAACGATCTGCTTGTTTTGGATCTGAAGGATGATTCATATTTCGAGGGGCGGCTCATAGGGAATTATCACGGAAGCGGTCAGCTTTTTGCATATGACAGCCGGATAATAAATTGGATGATAAGCAGAAATTAAGTGCAAACCTTTTGGTTTGCACAGATAAACCAATCGATACTTCTGTTTCCGATTTGAGCGTGTTACAATATAATTAAAGAAAACGATACAAGAAAGAGAGGGATAGGATATGAATAATTTCATATTTGAAAACAGTACAAAGGTCTACTTCGGCAAGGGCTGTGTTAAAGAGTTCCTTGCCGGGATAATGGATGGGTATGGGAAGAATGTGATGCTTGCTTACGGCGGCGGCTCGATAAAGCGTAACGGCGTTTATGATGAGATCACTGATATACTTGCCGACAGAGGCAAGAACGTGGTCGAGTTCTCCGGTATCATGTCGAATCCGACATACAAGAAGGTTATGGAGGGTGCGGCGCTTGCCAGAAAGAACAATATCGATATGATGCTTGCTGTTGGAGGCGGCTCTGTCATGGACTGCTGTAAGGCGGTATCTCTGGCGGCGGCATACGACGGCGATGTCTGGAGCGATTATTGGGAAAAACGCGGTATCATCGATGTTGAACCGATACCGCTCGGAGTAGTGGTAACCGTCACAGGCACGGGCAGCGAATGCAACGGCGGCGCCGTGATAACTAATGAGGAAAAGAAGATAAAGACCGGCGGCGATTATCCTAAATGCAATCCGAAATTCGCGCTTATGGATCCCGAGTATACGTTCAGCGTGCCGAAGATGCAGACCGCATCAGGCGGGTTCGATATACTGAGCCATATCATGGAGACGTATTTCAGCAAGACTGACGAGGACAATATTTCGGATGATATTTCCGAGGCGCTTATGCGGAGCATTATCAGGAATCTTCCCGCAGCGTTGAAAAATCCGCAGGATTATACCGCAAGAAGCAATCTGATGTGGGCGTCGACAATGGCCGAGAACAGGATAATCAAGCTTGGCAAGGCATGTGATTTCCAGGCACATCAGATAGAGCATCAGCTCGGCGCTTATACCGACTGCAACCACGGCTGCGGGCTTGCGGTGATCCATCCGCCGTATTACAGATACATTTACAAGGACGGCTTGGATAAGTTTGTACGCTTTGCGGTGAACGTCTGGGGTATTTCAGCGGACGGAAAGAGCAAAGAGGAAATGGCTGCCGAGGGTGTGCAGGCGCTTGCCGGCTTCATAAAGGAGATCGGGCTGCCGACGACGCTTAGGGAACTGGGCGTCAAGGATAAGAGCATACTTCCTGAGATCGCCGAGTCGTGCAATATCGCGCCGGGAAGCTACGGCAATATGACAAAGGAAGCTATTTTGGAAATTCTAAATGAAAGTTTTTAAGGAGGAATACGAGATGGAATTTGTAACATTAAATAATGGTATCAAAATGCCGCTCGAGGGCTTCGGAGTGTTTCAGGTGCCGGATCCGGCGGTATGCGAGCAGGCGGTGCTTGACGCGATAGAGAGCGGCTACAGGCTGATCGACACGGCGGCTGCGTACATGAACGAGGAGGCCGTAGGAAAAGCGGTAAAAAAATGCGGAGTGCCGCGCGAGGAACTGTTTATCGCCACAAAGCTCTGGGTTCAGGATGCAAGCTACGAGGGCGCAAAGAAGGCGATAGAGACATCGCTTGAAAAGCTCGGGCTCGAATATATCGACCTGTATCTCATCCATCAGCCGATGGGCGATTATATAGGCGCATACCGCGCCATGGAGGAGGCATATAAGGTAGGCGGATTAAAAGCCATAGGCGTATGCAACTTCTACTCGGAGCGGCTTGCGGACTTCTGTGAGACGGTGGACATAATGCCGGCTGTAAACCAGGTGGAGCTGCATCCGTTCTTCCAGCAGCAGAAAGCGCTTGATATCATGAAGGAATACGGCGTTGTGCCGGAAGCGTGGGGACCGTTTGCCGAGGGCAAGTATGGGATATTCACACATCCCGTGCTCAGCAAAATAGGCGAAAAATACGGCAAGAGCGCCGCTCAGGTGGCACTGCGCTGGAACGTACAGCGTGGAGTTGTTGTAATTCCGAAGTCCGTTCATAAGGAGAGAATGGAACAGAACATGGACATCTGGGATTTCACATTGAGTGATGAGGATATGGCGGAGATCGCAGGGCTCGATACCGGGCACAGCGAGATAGTAAATCACTACGATCCGGCATTTGTGAGAATGCTTCATAGCATGAAAATACACGACTAAAAAAAGATAGGAGAATAAAACAATGAAAAAGAATTTTATTGCAGGCTTTGTATCGGGTGCAGTGGCATTCGGAGCGATAGGAGCGTTGGCGGCCAGCATGACGGCAGCGCCTAACCCTTTCCCAATAACCTTGAACGGTGAAAACGTGGAGCTGGAGGGGTATAATATTGACGGCTACACATACTTTAAGCTGCGCGACATATCAGATGTCGTCGGCGGATTTAACGTTGATTTCCAAAACGACACAATAGTTCTCGATTCGGACTCAGAGGCTGGCGAGGACGGTGCGATCGAGTTAGCCGATCAGGGAATGTTCTCGTCGGGCGGTACGGTAACGGAGCCGGTCGAGGGTGAGTTTGACGAAACGACAAACTGGCTCGATTCAACGCGTGCCGGAAATACGGCTCACGTTGACCATGCGAATGTGCTTTATCAGAGACCGGCAAGCGAGACGGAGCTGCCGATGGTATTCCTTCACGGCTACGGTCAGTCAAGAATGGGATGGATGACGACGCCGGACGGACGTGAGGGCTGGTCGGATATGTTCCTTGAGAAGGGACACAGCGTATTCCTCGTGGATCAGCCGCGCAGAGGTGAGGCGGGCTCCACAGCTGCGATGACAACCGATTCGATAGACACATGGTCGGCGGATTCCAAGGAATATATGCCGGGCGATCAGGCGTGGTACACACACTTCCGTATAGGACGTGTCGCTCCCGAAAGATACGAGGGCTCACAGTTCCCTGAGGGCGAGGAGGCACAGAACCAGTTCTTCCGCCAGATGACGCCGAATACGGGCAGCTATGATGAGGCTGTGGCAGCCGCGGCAATGGACGAGGTAATGCAGGACGTATACGATATGACGGGCCAAAAGAGCATTTATGTGACACATTCGCAGGGCGGCAGAGTCGGCTGGAACGTTGATACGGAAAATGTGGCTGCTATAGTTGCGATAGAGCCGGGCGGCACACCGGAGATCGACTCCGAGCAGTACAACAAGTTCCTTGAGGCTGACATCCCGATCGTTATCTATTTCGGAGATTATATCGACAACGGTCCGGAGGATATACAGTCGACCTCTTTCTGGAAACAGGTAAGAGACGCGGCTGTTGAGTTTGCGGAGAGCTACAACGAGGACGGCGGAAACTGCACGGTTATCAACCTGCCCGATATAGGCATCACAGGCAATTCGCACTTCATGTTCCAGGAGTTGAACAATGCTGAGATAGCGGATCATATAGAGAATTGGATCCAGGAGAACGTATTATAAGCAGTATAGGGAGAGAGACAGGATGAAATACAGGAATTTAGGAGCAAGCGGCATGCGGGTTTCCGTTATAGGACTTGGCTGTATGGGCATGACTCACGCTTACGGAGCGCCGTCGGATGAGGACGAAATGATAAAGCTCATCCGTTCGGCGTTCGAGATGGGCGTCACATTCTTTGACACCGCCGAATGCTATGTGGGCAAAGACGGGGAAGGGCGTACCGTGTATAATGAGTCGCTCGTAGGAAAGGCGCTGAAGCCGTTCCGCAGCGAGGTGGTGCTCGCATCAAAATTCGGCGTGCAGCATGCCCCGGACAGCACGCTTCTGACCGACAGCCGCCCGGAA
>CALXRY010000188.1 GCA_944390955.1 uncultured Clostridia bacterium
GGAAGCGAAGTAGCAGCATACTCACATACTGGCACATCACAGTCGCAAACGACGCTCCGTAAATATCCATATTAAATACGAATATGAAAAGCGGGTCAAGACCGATGTGCAACACCGCTCCCGACACTATACCTACCATTGCGTACATCGCACTGCCCTGGTATCTCAGCTGATTGTTCAAAACAAGAGAGCTCGTCACTGCAGGAGAACCAAGAAGGATTATAGAAAGATACGCCTTTGCATAAGGAAGTATCGTATCGGTTGCACCGAGAATACGCGAAAGAGGCTCAAGGAATATAAGACCGAGTATCATTATTATGATTCCTGTTATGAGTGATGAAAAAAATCCTGTCGACGACATAACTGCCGCCTCTTTAAGCCTCTTTTCTCCGAGCTTCTGAGATATGTACGTGCCGCTCCCCTGACCGAACATAAAGCCAACGGCCTGAAGTATCGCCATAAACGAAAATACCACTCCGACGGCTCCCGTTGCCGAGGTGCTCAGCTTCCCAACAAAAAACGTGTCGGCCATATTGTAAAACGTCGTTACAAGCATACTGATTATAGTCGGCACCGCAAGCGACGGTATCAGCCTTTTTACCGGTGTGGTAGTCATATACTGAAATCTGTCATCTGCATTCATAAATACTCTCTCCTTCTTTTATAACCTCATAAATATTGATATAACAGTATTATATCACGTATTGTCTGATTTTGTCAAGCGAGGTTCCCTCATGCATCAAGATGCGCAATTTTTTATTATGTCTTTATTTTTTATTGCCCATACAATGATTATGTGATATAATAACAATTATAATCAGGATAAACAGCGAGTTCTGATTGTTTAAAATATAAGTTATTAACATAAAGATCGGAAAGGATTTTTATTATGGAATTGAACCGTAAAATCGCAGAAATGGAGTTAAAACGCGCGGGAGAATTAAACCCCGGAAAATGGACGGACCACTCCCGCTTTGTTGCGTTTGCGTGTAAAAATATAGCCGCACAATGCAGCGATTTATCAGCGGAAAAAGCTTATTGCTTCGGCCTGCTACACGACATCGGACGTCATGCCGGAGTAACGTCCGAAAAGCATCTGATAGACGGCTACCGTTTTTGCATACAGAGAGGCTGGAAAAAGGCAGCTCAAATTTGCATCTCACATGCCTTTATGATACAGGACATAAAAACATCCATAGGTACATTTGATGTATCCGAAGACGATTATTCGTTTATGAAGAGCTTTCTTGAAAATTCCGTATATGACGACTACGACAGGCTCGTGCAGCTGTGTGATGCATTAGCTCTGCCAACCGGATTTTGCCTGTTGGAAAAGAGATTTGTCGATGTAACGATCCGCTACGGAATTCATCCTGCCACAGTTGACCAATGGAAGAAGATTTTGGAAATAAAAGAGCAGTTTGAAAGAAAAATCAATGGTTCAATTTACGAATTACTTCCGGGCGTAATCGAGAATAGTTTTAGATGATGGACGGAAAATTATAAAATATTTCGGAGGGTAAAAATATGAAAAAGCAATTCATAATAGGATATATCGCAGGAGCCTTAACGTTCGGAGCCATCGGAGCATTTGCGGTCGGTCTTACCGCCAATCCTAATCCATTTCCGATAACGCTCAACAACAGCAGCATCTCAATGGAAGGCTATAATATAAATGGCAGCACATATTTCAAGCTGAGGGACATCGCTGATTCAGTCGGAGGCTTCAGCGTTGATTTTGCCAACGATACGATAATTCTTACCACCAACAGCACACTTGTTCCCACATCCGCTCCGTCGCCCTCTTCCACGCCTATGCCTGCCGTGTCGTCTCAATTCAAGACAATAGCCGGTGATATCTTAGATGACCTCGAATACGAGATGCGGTTCCTGACTCAAATACTGCCGCAAATAAATTATGATGAATTTGAGCGCAATGTTACAGCTGCGCTATACAGAACGGAGGATATGGCGCTACATATAGATGAGCTGCTTGCAGAATACGGCGACGAGCCCGCCGCAAAACAATTCCTTGACGTTGCAGCGGCATTCATAGACGCGGACAACGAGATATACGCAGGGATCATTGAATTAAGAGATTCGCTGTTCCCGGATTATGCCGAATCGGCTGAGATAATCTCAACGCAGCACACCCTTATGGAATCGTATCTTGAACACGCGCAGAATCTATACAGCGAGATGGGATAAATTTTCGGGCATGCTCATACAAAAAAAGCACACCCGAAGATGTGCTTAAAGTAATATTTATTTTGATATGTGAAGCTGTTCCATCAGTGCATTTTGCAGCGCGTTTGAAAAATTAATGTTTTCACGAACTGCAATATCGTTAAGCCATTCGGGGATAGTCAGCGTCTTTTTGACCGCTTTGCCATTCACCTTCTTTAGATATTCCAGCTCGTCAAACTCCACCATTACAACAAGACCGTTTTTGTCGACCTTCTGCGGTTCAATATCCGCAGGCTCCGGATACTCAAAACCGGTCTTTGTTTTGAGATACAGCCCGAGCGCTTCCACAGCCATTTCGTAAGTCTCCTCAAAGCTGTCACCCTGTGTAACGCATCCGTCCAATCCCGGAAATTCCACCCAGTATCCGCCGTTCTCTTTATGAAAGATCGCAGGATAAAAATGCTTAGTCATCATAACTCCTCCTTGTCTATGCCCGCCTGCTTCAATATACTTTGCTCAAGTCCTTTCTTTAGTTCTTTGCTATGATATGGTACTATTATAGTCTTATTTAAAGCCTCATTATACAGCTTCTTATGAGAATCGTTCTGCGATATTTCAATATACCCATGCTTTTTTAATATCCGTATCATTTCTCTCGGTGTCATCGGCATAGTAAAGTATCTCCTTATGATTAGTATATTTATATTATAACACGTATTAATACGTATGTCAAGTGCTTTATGTTTTTATACCCTATCAAAAATATATCCAAACATAAGAAAAACCGCTTAAACACTAGGTTTAAGCGGTTTTTGGTGGGAGAGAGTGGATTCGAACCACTGAAGTCGAAGACAACAGATTTACAGTCTGCCCCCTTTGGCCACTCGGGAACTCTCCCATATGGAGCTGGTGATGGGACTCGAACCCGCGACCTGCTGATTACAAATCAGCTGCTCTACCAATTGAGCTACACCAGCATTTTTACTGCGGCGAACGCAGTAAGGGTTGGTGGGAGTTACAGGGCTCGAACCTGTGACATCCTGCTTGTAAGGCAGACGCTCTCCCAGCTGAGCTAAACTCCCATATCCTCCGCAACGGCGCCCGCCGCAAAAATGGTCGGGATGACAGGATTTGAACCTGCGGCCCTTTGGTCCCAAACCAAATGCGCTACCAAACTGCGCTACATCCCGCAATCTCACTCTGTCTACCGTCGAACGACTTGTATATAATAGCAGATATTATGATATTTATCAAGCCCGATTACGGGAGTTTTAAGCTGGTTTATTCTTATTTATCTCAATTTTACTCCGTTTTACTCTTATTTTCTATCTTTTTTATATTTTTTATACTTTATTATCATGTACAAAACGAGAATTACGCCGACGTAGCCGCAGAAACGGTATGCGGTGTTTATTACAGCTGAAAAACCCGCTCCCGAGATCAAAAGCCCGGCAGCGCTTACCGCTGCGGCCGCGGCCGGTCTTGATATTTTTTTATTGCCGACAAGCTCCACCGCACCTACTCCGCTCGATATCGCAGTGGTAACGACAGCCAGCACAAGCATTGCGCCGTAAAAATATGTTATGACCTTATTTTCGCGCATTGCAAGCGTAAGCATCGGTATCTCGCCAAGGTTTATATATTTATAGTAGATACTCAGAAGCACATATATCAGGGTCATCATAACAAGCAGTGCACCGGCTCCGAGACCGCCCGCAAGAGCCGCGCCGCTCCTTGTTCTGATATTCCCGCTCAGCTTGGCCAGTATAACACCCGCACCTATGAGGTTATAGCCCGAATAGCCCGCCCCTGAAACAAGCGCGGAGACCTGAGGCGCAAATGTCTGATGCTCGCGGAATCGCAGCATATAAAGCGCAGCTCCCGTTATACCGGCCGCGATCATCACTCCGAGCGCTCCGTTCAGCTTCAGAGCCTTGTCGGCTCCGAGAGCGATCACCGCGGCGCATAAGGCTGCAAATACTGCAGACATGACCGCCTTGTTCAGTCCGAAAAGCAGATATGCCGTCTCACCAAAGCATGCGGTCATAACAGCAAATGAGCAGAGCAGGAATATAAACGTAATAACGCCGGAAAGCCGCATCATCCGCTCGCTCATTATCCTTCCGAGAAGCTCGTTGTAATCGTCCGTTCCTTCACTGCGGCACGCCTCAAGCACAAAATACGCGAACCAGCCGAAAACAAAGGCTGCAAGCGCTATTCCCAAGGCGCCCCATTTTCCGTATACTGTAAAAAAGCTCAGTATCTCCTGCCCCGATGCAAAGCCCGCGCCGATCACCGCCGCAACAAAGCTGTACGCAGTTATAAAAACCCCCGCCATATCCATACCTCCGAATACCATTGAGCAGTCTCTGTTTTATAGGTATGCTCACCTTACACAGGATATACCCCTCCGGCCCTTGCTTTGTTTCTGCACTGTCACAAAATCCCTGTATACCTCCACTTCTTTCATAAGCTCGCTTATCACCTCTAAGGACATTCTTCTATCTGACAAAGTACTATTAATCTGTTGACAGCTCACAAGAATTCATATATAATGTAATAAAGGGCATTGCCCGAAAGAAAATCTGCATGCATATGTTAAAGCAATTGAATGGGGGAATTTAAATATGACTGAACCAAATTATAATACATACGACAACAAATACGACACGAAATACGAAAACAAATATAACAGCGACGGCTCTGTACGCGGAGAGGATGACCTCCCGAAGCTCGGCTGGAGCTGGGGAGCATTTTCGTTCGGCTGGATATGGGGCATTGGCAACCATGCATATCTGACGCTTATTGCGCTCATACCTGTGCCGCTGCTCGGTCTTATATGGATATTCGTAAACGGCGCTCTCGGCAAGAAATGGGCATGGGAGTCGGGCAAGTTTGCAAGTGCAGCGGAATTCAATGCCGCTCAGAAGACCTGGGACCGCGCCGGTATAGCGGCGTTTATCGTCTCGATACTCGGGATACTTCTATGCATACTCTTAATATTGCTCATAGTCGTTCCTCTGCTTGTATACGATGCACTTCCGGCAGAGTACACAAATTCGATCATATAATGCAAGGAACCTGTTGCATTAAGAATCGCATAGGGCTGCTCGATTTTAGATGCAGAACGAATGAAACGCACCCGACGGCGTATCCTGCGGTTTTGCTGCGCAAAACTTGCCTTTGGCAACTTCCGCATTGCGGAAGCGCAAGTACTCCGAGTGGTGCGTTTTGTTCGTAGCAGGGGCTAAAAGCCCCTATGGCGAACTTACACTGCGTGTAAGTCGCTGTGGTCTGCGCTAAAAGCGACAACCCCTTATATTATTTTTCTATTGCAAACTTATCGTCCTTGCAGACTACCTTCACGCTGTCTCCCTTTTTGATCTCGCCGTTAATGATAGCCTCGCTCAGCATATCCTCTATCTCGTTCTGGATGGCACGTCTGAGCGGTCTTGCTCCGTATACCGGGTCAAATCCCGACTTTGCGATCTTTTCTACAGCCTCATCGGTGAATTCAACCTCCATTTCGTTTTCGTGCATACGCTGCTTAAGAGATTTAAGCATAAGCCTTGCAATATCCTTGATATTGTCCTCCGTCAAGCGGTCGAACACGATGATCTCATCGATACGGTTGAGGAACTCGGGCTTGAATGCCTTTTTGACCTCTTCCATGACCTTTTTCCTTATGCGCTCGTTCTCGTCCGCATTCTTGTTTTCATTTTCCTTATCGGCAAAGCCGAGCTTGGCGTGCATATTTCCGAGTATTTCCTTAGCGCCCAAATTCGAGGTCATGATTATGACCGTATTCTTGAAATCAACACGCCTGCCCTGTGCATCAGTCAATATGCCGTCGTCAAGTATCTGGAGCATGATATTGAATACATCAGGGTGAGCCTTTTCGATCTCATCAAAAAGTATTACCGAGTACGGCTGCTTTCTGATCTTCTCGGTCAGCTGTCCACCCTCCTCAAAGCCTACGTATCCCGGAGGCGAACCGATGAATTTAGATACCGCATGCTTCTCCATGTACTCCGACATATCTACTCTGATAAGCGCGTTCTCACTGCCGAACATTACCTCGGCAAGCGTTTTTGAAAGCTCCGTCTTACCGACTCCGGTAGGTCCGAGGAACAGGAACGAGCCTATAGGACGCTTCGGATCCTTCAAGCCTGCACGGCCTCTCTTTATGGCCTTTGCAACGGCGCTTACCGCTTTGTCCTGTCCGATAACTCTTGCATGGAGAAGTTCCTCGAGCTTCCTCAGCTTTTCGGCCTCACCCTCCTTCAGGCTCGACGCAGGGATATGCGTCCAATCTGCCAGTATCTCCGCAATGTCGTCCTCTGTAACGACGAGCTCGGACGATGTTCCGCTTCCCTTCCAGTCCTTAGTCATGCTCTCAATCTGCGCCTTGAGTTCTTTTTCCTCATCACGCAGCTTCGCAGCCTTTTCAAAATCCTGTGCCGTTATTGCTTCTTCTTTCTCGCTCAGCAGCTTTTCAAGCTTTGCGTCCTTTTCACGCAGCTCGGCAGGCTCTGTCTGCGATGACAAGCGCTTCTTTGATGACGCCTCATCGATAAGGTCTATGGCCTTGTCCGGCAGGAATCTGTCGCTTATATACCTTGCCGAAAGCGTTGCGGCCGCCTTTAATGCTTCATCTGTGATGCTTACGTTATGATGCGCCTCATACTTGTCACGGATACCCTTCAATATTTCTATCGTTTCCTCAACAGTAGGCTCTCCGACAGTTACAGGCTGGAAACGTCTTTCAAGAGCCGCGTCCTTTTCAATATATTTTTTATACTCCTTGAGCGTCGTCGCACCTATCAGCTGCAGCTCGCCTCTTGCAAGAAACGGCTTTAATATATTTGATGCGTCCATAGTCCCCTCGGCACTGCCCGCTCCGACTATCGTGTGGAGCTCATCGATAAAGAGTATGACGCTCTCGTCCTTAAGGACCTCGTCCACGGCGCCCTTAAGTCTTTCCTCAAATTCACCGCGGTATTTTGCACCCGCAACCATCGACGACAGATCAAGCCCTACAAGGCGCTTGTTTTTCAGAGGCTCGGGAACGCTCCCGGCAGCTATCCTCTCCGCAAGTCCCTCGACAACTGCAGTCTTTCCTACGCCCGGCTCTCCGATAAGGCACGGATTATTCTTCGTACGTCTCGACAATATCTGTATTACCCTATCTATTTCATCCTCACGGCCGATAACGGGGTCAAATTTATTGTCGCGCGCCATCTGCGTAAAATCTCTTCCGTACTGGTTGAGCGTCGGCGTATTCTGATTCGCCTGAGACCGCGGCGAACCGTCGGAGCCATCCTCGGAAACGCCGCCCTCGACGCTCCTTACAGTATCTGTATACAGACTCGGCGGATTTACGCCTATCGTTGCAAGTATCTTGGCTCCGACTCCGTCTCCGTCACGGATTATCGCCATAAGCAGGTGCTCCGTGCCGATATAGTTATGACCGAGCCTTCTTGCTTCTGCGGCGCTTATTTCAAGTATCCTCTTGCTTCTCGGTGTCAGAGGAAGCTCCGTATTCTGAGGGAACGCCCTGCCTGCACCTACGTATTCCTTTATTTTCTGAACGACCTTTTCCTCAGTCACTCCGTTCTTTTCAAGGACCTTGGCGGCAACGCCGCTTCCTTCCTTGATAAGTCCCAGCAGCAGATGCTCGCTGCCTATATAATTATGTCCAAGCTGTGCCGCACTGTCGTGCGCTTCGCTTATCGCGATTCTTGCTTTTTCTGTAAAGTTTGAAAACAGCATATTTATCAGTCCTTTCTTCAAGCATAATCACTGCATTGTTTATTATACATTGTCATTTAAATATTTCGCTCTCTTAATATCCCTTTCAACAGGATCGCTCCCGCCTATAAAGGACGGAGTTACATTTACCATGCACTCGAGAGGCGACAATCTTCCCCTTTCGAGTATTCCCATATTCTGGCCTAAAATTACATCGCTCAGAAGCTCTCTTGCCTCAGAGCTTTCCATTGTGTACGCATATTTTAAAAGTCCGTAGGAACGCATTATCTTGTTTCTCAGATAGCTCTCGTTCTTTTCCATCAGCGCTGTACGCGTTTTCTGCTCGGCCTCCACGATCTGCTTTACGATGTTATTGAGCTTCTCTATTATTTCCTCCTCGCTAAGCCCCATAGTGACCTGATTGGACACCTGATACAGATTTCCATAGGCTCTTGTGCCCTCGCCGTAAAGTCCTCTTACGGCGATGCCCATGTTATTGACAGACGATAATATCCTGCCGATATTGTCGGTCATCGTCAGCGCCGGAAGATGCAGCATGACAGACGCCCTGAGACCAGTTCCGGCATTTGTTGGACATGCGGTCAGATAACCGAACTCCTCGTCAAACGCATACGAAATGCTTTCCTCTATCACGTCATCGACTCTCGAGGCCGTCTTATACGCCTCCTCAAGGCAATTTCCGCTTTCGATTATCTGGAGCCTTATATGGTCCTCCTCCATGAGCATGATGCTCATCGTCCTGTCTCTGTTTATCATTACAGAATGTCCGCTTCCCTCGGCCATTTCCGGACTTATCAGATGCTCCTCTCTGAGCCTTTCCTTCTCATCCTGCGGAGTTTCATCAAGATCTATAAAATCAAAATCTCCGGCAAGCGTCGAATTTGAAGAAAGCACGGCGTCCTTTATCTTTTTAGTAACCTCGGTCTTATCTTTAAGAGCTCCGGGGAACGGAGTTCCTTCTATATTTCTTGCAAGACGTATCCTTGTGGATACGACTATGTTTGAGTCATTGTTCTTATACCAGATCATGTTACCTTTCACCGCCTTCCTCTTCTCTTATCTGCTTATGCAGCCTTGCCGCAGTCTCATAATCCTCGTTCCTGACAGCCTCCTGCAGCTTTGCCTTCAAGACCTCGAGCTGCCTTTTCTTTTTCAGCTCGCTGCCGGACTTTGACGGTATCTTTCCGCGATGGTGCGAATTTGAGTGTATCTGCCTCAGCGTTTCCGCAAGCACCGGACGGAACGTCCTGTAGCATTCGCCGCAGCCGAGCCTTCCGGTACGCCTGAAATCCGAAAGAGTATGTCCGCATACGGGGCACCGCTTTTCCTCCTTAACAGCCGCCGGAGCGCTGAACATCCCAAAATCGTTCCATATGTCGTTAAATAAATCCGAAAACAAATCCATGATATTATTCCTCCTCTTCAATGTTCCTTTGCTTCAGCGCCGCCAGCATGTGCTTCATTATCGACGCTCTCAGCTCGTCCTTGTACGGCTGCTGTATGCACAGTGTATTATCGGATACGGCACTTAAGATCAGCGCCGCCGTACCTTCATCTATTACGTGTGATTCCAAAAGGTTTTTCACGCACGACCTTGACTTTGGATAATCGATTGCATCACCTATGCCGCATATAACCGTCCTGACCGGACTGTCCGTCTCGGCACGCCGTATCCTGAGATAGCCTCCGCCGCCTCTGCGCGATTCGACTACGTAGCCTCTTTCGGGGCTAAACCGCGTCGAGATAACATAATTTATCTGCGATGGCACACATCTGAATATCGACGCAAGCTCGTTTCGTTTAAGCTCTACCCAGTCGTCATCATCCTTCATAAGCTCGTTTATGAAAGCCTCTATTTTGTCGCTTATACCCATTTGGCAATCACCCTCTTTCAATTTTATTTTTCTTGACTTTGACTTTCCTTGATCTTTCATCTATTATTATACTCGGTTTTTTTGTTTTGTCAATTAAGAAACTGTATTTACTGTATGAACATTTTATTAACAAACCGGCAGGCTTATCTGCACCGTTCTTTTTATAATTTAAATTGCACAAAAACCACTGAAAATTATACATAAAATTATATCAAAACACTTTAAAAACGGCTCGTTATGTGTTATAATATATACACATATAATTATGATAAAATACTCAAAAGGAGAGGGAGGAGATCATAAAAATGATAAGTAAAATCAAAAAGAACTTACGCAAGATAAGCATATTCTCTCTTGTTCTTGCACAGGTCGCAGCGGCCGGTATAGCAGTCCCGGCGGTGACCGCAGGCGCTCAGGCGTCTTCTGCAATGACAAGAAATATGGAGAAACTGGACAGAGGTGTTGTTGCAGTCAAGACAGACGATGGCGTATTCATCTCATGGAGAAGACTCGGAACGGAACCTGCAGATACGCAATTCTCGCTTTACCGCAATCAGGAGCTTGTTACTGAAGGTGCTATAACGAACTATGTTGATCCGGACGGTAATCTCGGAGACAAATATACCGTAGTTGCAAACGGCGAGATGTCAGACAGCGTTGATGTTCTTGAAGACCAGTACATAGAGATCCCGCTTCAGGATCCTCCTGAGAGCACCGCTCTTATAATGGACAGAAACGGTGTTTATTACGGCTCATACGCACCTGGTGACGGTACATACGGCGACCTCGACGGCGACGGCGAATACGAAATAATCATGCTCTGGAATCCTTCCGACGCGAAGGACGCGGCATCAGCAGGCCAGACAGGAAAAGCATATATCGACGCATACAAGCTTGACGGTACATTCATGTGGCGTATAGACATGGGCTACAATATCAGAGCGGGTGCTCACGATACACAGCTCTGCGTTGCTGACTTCGACGCCGACGGCGCAGCTGAGCTTATCGTAAGAACAGCTGATGGAACAATAGACGGTCAGGGCAATGTAATAGGCGACGCCTCAAAAGGCGAGACCTACGAAAGCTCATGGGCAGCTATGAACGGAGGCAAGAACCTTCAAGGTCCCCTCTATGTAACATGCTTCGACGGCGAAACGGGCGAGGCTCTTGATACGATCGACTACTATCCCAATAACGTTTCGGGTTCGACTTCCGTATCGCTTTCGTTCGGCGACGACTTCGGAAACCGTTCGGAAAGATACAACGGAACCATCGCATACCTTGACGGAAAGCAGCCCTCGGCAGTGTTCGGCCGCGGCTACTACATGGGTAAGAACGGTCAGCAGAGAATGGCTGCCGCTGCATATGATTTTAGAAACGGCGAGCTTTCTCTCAGATGGACATTCGATACAGCCGATTCCGGCAATTCACAGTATGTCGGAAACGGTAACCATAATATAGAAGCGGCAGACCTCGACGGCGACGGCAAGGATGAAGTATGCATCGGCGCTATGGCGTGGGACGACGACGGATCGGTATTATGGTGCACAGGTCTCGGTCACGGTGACGCTATGCATATAGGCGACTTCGACCCGACAAAAGAAGGCCTTGAAATCCTCACAGCTCACGAGGAAAGCGGAAACGCATTTGACGATCCTCTCACGGCTCCCTTAAAGCTCAAGGAAGCTCTCGGCGTTGACCAGTCGGCAGAGACCTTTAACTGGGGTCTTACACTGCAGTCGGCAAGCACAGGCGAATTTATCCAGGCATACGCCGGACAGAAGGATACGGGCCGCGGTATTATAGACAACATCGGCTACGGCGATTCCTACTATGTAATGTGGGGTGCCGCTTCAACAGGCTACCACGACAACGAAGGCAACGACCTCGGCGATCTCGGCCTTGCAATGAACGGCAGGATCTACTGGGACGGCGACCTTCAATCGGAGCTTCAGGACCACAGAGGAGCAGGTCAGGAGATAGTTATATCGAAGTGGAACGATACGGCAAAATCTGTTGAGGAAGTTTTCGTTCCCGAGGACACACATTCCATCAACTCAACAAAGGGTAACACAAACGGTCAGGGCGATATAATCGGTGACTGGAGAGAGGAATTTGTTTCTTACGTTATAACAGACGAGCAGGTTGAGGAATCAACAGAAACAATAAAGGGCAACTGGGATCAGGACGTAGAAGTTACTGTAAGCAGACCTTCATATAAATATGCGCTCAGAATTTACACAACAACAATCCCGACAGAGTATAACTTCTATACTCTCGCTCACGATGACGTTTACAGAAATTCATCAGGCGCATACAACAACTGCTACAACCAGCCGCCTCACATAAGCTGGTACATGAATGACAAGATAGAAAATTCAGAGTACACAACTCAGCCCGATGCCAATATCAGCCTTGTAAACAACAAATACACAGCTACGGCATTCGACGCTTCGCTTCTCCCCGAGGGCGGCGCAACGACTCCGTCAACAGACGGTCCGTTCTCGGATATAAACGGTCATTGGGCCGAGGACAGTATCCTTGAAATGCACGAGGCCGGAATAATAGACGGTATGGGTGACGGGACTTTCGCACCCGAGGGCAGCGTTACGATAGGTCAGTTCATCAAGCTTATAACAGCAGCCCTTGAGCTTGACACAGCTGAAGCAGCCGAGGGTCAGCACTGGGCACAGCCGTTCGTAGACGCAGCTCAGGCAGCTTCGCTCATAAACGAAGCTATCCCGACAGATACGGCAAGCCTTGACACTCCGATAACCCGCGAGCAGATGGCATCGATAGTTGCCGCTGCGGCAGCGTATAAGGAGGTAGGCGTTGAAGACGTATCAACAGAGTTCAGCGATGCGGACGCTATAAGCGACTGGGCCACAGATGCTGTTCAGGACGCAGCCGCTCTGGGCATAATCACTGGATTTGACGATGGTGAATTCAAGCCCGCAGAAGGTGCAACACGCGCACAGGCAGCAACAATGCTTGCAAGATTAACGGCATTATTCTAAATAAAATATCCGCCGGTCATTTTGACCGGCGGACTTTTTATTGCTGTATTTACAGCTTACTCTTCCTCAAGGTGTATCAGAACCTGTTCTATTATCCTTTTTACGTGCTCATCATCAAGAGAATAAAAAGTATTCTTCCCCTCACGGCGCGCCTTAACGAGCCGTGCCTGCTTCAGCGTCCTCAGCTGATGGCTTATAGCCGACTGTGTCATATTAAGCTTATCGCTTATATCATACACACAGAGCTCCTTATCAAAAAGCGTCCACAAAATACGTATCCTTGTATTATCCGAGAACACCTTGAAAACATCGCTTATGCTGGCGGTGGTTTCCTCACTCGGCAGCTCGGATTTTATTCTTTCAAGAATCCTTTGATTATACTGACATGTTCTGCATGCTTCCTCCATGGCTATAATCATTTTCTCCTTTCCGCCTAAATCATGAAATCACATCTTTTTATTGTCTGTCATACGTATATCAGCCGCAGCAGCCGCAAGCAGAGGTATCAACGTAAAATTATATCTCGGCTGTATCTCTATAAACGCATACGCGGCCATGTATCCAAAAATTATTATACACACAGGAAAAAGCTTGTTTTCCTTGTCCTTAAGCAGTCTTACAGCGGCAACAACGGATATGATTATCATATACGCACTTACCGCCCTTCGGCATATTATATTTGAAAACATCGGATGTGCAGCTGCGTCCATTATCCATGTGTACATATAGCTCCCAAACTGAAACACCACTTTCTGGAGCATAAGAAACAAATTTCCCGGTTCGGTCAACCGCTGCCTGAGCGTCTCCGACAGCAGCTCCGGATCGTTTATCAGCAAAGAATCAGCCTCACTCCAGCCTCCGCGTGTTTCCTTATTAAGCCCCACGCACAGCTTATACTGCATATTCCCTTCATAAATATGTCCCGATATCAGACCGGCGCTGCGCATTGCCATATCGCACGCAAGCACAGCCGCCGCAAATACCGTAGCAAACACAACAGCTCTCGCTGCCGCGCGCCTGTCTCCGCGTATGCGCAAAATGATAAAGTATATCAACATGCCGATAGCCGCAGGATACATCTCCGGGCGTATTATCTGTCCCGCTCCGAGCACAAGCCCGGCAGCTGCAGCTCCGCCGAAATTCTTATATTTGACCGCTATCCATACGGCTGCCGTCAGAAGCATAGCCGCGGGATACTGGTTAGACAGAATAGAAGTATATAAGACCGCAAGCGGATTCAGCGCCATAAACATCATTGCCGTCGCAAATGCCCTTCCACCGAAAAGCTCCTTCGCCAGGAGCGCCGCAAATATACACGTTCCCGTTCCGTAAAAAGCATTAAGCAGCCCCGGGCTTATCCCGCATTTCAATGCAACCGCCTGATACAGTATAAAAGGCATGTGCGCCGACCACACACCCGTATATTCCGTCCCGAGTTCGTGCAGGAATCTGCCCCAGTATCCTACCGGTATAGTCGTAAGCAGCTCAGACAGCTCATAATTTGCAAGAAAGTCCGATGTCTGCGGCATGTCCCACGCAAGCAGTGCGGCGCATCTGAGACCAAGCGCAACCACCGCCAGCCATATTATCGTCTTTATTTGTCCACCCACGGTCGCTTTTTCATTCGCTGCAAGCTTCAAGATCAAACAAAACACCAACGATACCGCTATAAAAACAACCGTTCCTATAAGAAAGGACTGCGGTGTAAGCTCGGCTGCGAGCACTGCACCTATCCCCTGCGCAAATATTTCGGAAACGTTTATATCCTCAAAAAATTCGTCCTTAAACAGCAGATTAACAAGCCC
>CALXRY010000189.1 GCA_944390955.1 uncultured Clostridia bacterium
CAAGAGGGTATTCGCACTAATACCCTCTTGCCTGGGGTGCAGGGGACGGAGTGCCCCGCTGCCGCGAGAAAATAACGGCAATTTGCTGTCTATGTGATTTTGGTGCACAAAAGCATAAGATAAAATAAAAAGGGGCAGCGCCCCTGTGAAAAAATAAAATAAATATTGACTTTGCCGTTCATTTATGATAGAATGTAGGCAAGAGGATAACCAATGCGGTTATTCTGCAAAATGCGATTTTTGGGCAATAAGCCCGTAAAGTGCTTTTTAGCACCAAATACCGCTTACTTTGCCGAGTAAGCGGTTACTTTTTTATATAGATTATAATCATCAATATTAAAAATAATATTATAATTAAATCATCCATAAATTGACACCTCCATTCTATCATAAAAGGTGTCAGAATAACCGCGTACCCTCTTGCCGTGAATGTATTATATCACGGCTTGTCGTATTTTGTCAAGATTTCAATTACTTTTGCAGGGGAGCTCGAGGGGTCTCCCCCGAGCTCCCCAAACAAAAAATTTTTATGTTGATTATTTCATGAAAATGGTATATAATAATATTACAATGATCTTATAAAAGGAGAATTATGCGGAAATGGAAAAATCATCGTCCGTGTCTATAGTAAAATGCGAGCGGTATTCCGACTGCTTCAAATACGTCAAGGAAGCGGTGGATATGCTCGGAGGGATAGAAAAATTCGTAAAAAAGGGCGACCGCGTCGTGATAAAGCCGAACCTTGTCTCGCGCAAGGATCCCGACGAGGCGGCGACCACGCATCCGGAGATAGTCAAGGCCGTATCAAGGCTCGCCTTGGACGCCGGAGGCATCGTCACGATAGCCGAAAGTCCCGGAGGTCCATACAGCGCCGCAATGCTCAAAAGTGTCTATTCCGGCTGCGGCATGGACAAGGCCGCCGAGGAGGCCGGCGTAACGCTCAATTACGACACGTCGTTTTCCGACGTGCAGCTCCCAAACGGAGTTACGGTAAAAAGCCTGGCGGTTATCGATCCGATACTCAATGCGGACGTAATAATATCGCTCCCCAAGCTAAAGACCCATGCCATGACAAGCTATACCGGAGCTGTGAAAAACCTTTTCGGCGTCGTTCCCGGGACACACAAGGCAGAGCTGCATTTCAGGCTCAACGAGCGAGCGGCGTTCTGCTCGATGCTCGTCGACCTGTGCGAATTTGTAAAGCCGACACTGTCAATAATGGACGGCGTATGGGGCATGGAGGGCAACGGTCCGACCGCCGGTCACAACCGCTACATAGGGCTTGTCATGGCAAGCGCCAATCCGTTTGCGCTCGACCTCACGGCAAGCCGCATCATCGGCTACGAGCCCTGTGAGGTCGATACCGTAAAGCAGTCGCTTGAGCGCGGGCTCACGCCGCCAGAGCCGGAAATACTCGGCGAGGACGTAGAAAAGCTTATAATAAAGGACTTTGCAAAGCCCGAGAGCCATTTTAATCTCCTGCAGCTGCTTTCTCTCCCGCCGTCATTCAATGCCGCCGTTACAAACGCTCTTGCCTCAAGGCCGTCCGTAAACGCCGATATATGCGTCGGCTGCGGAGAGTGCATGAGATGCTGTCCGCCGAAGGCGATAACGATGAAAAACGGCAGGCCAGAGATAGACAGGAGCAAATGCATAAAATGCTTTTGCTGCCAGGAGCTGTGCCCCAAAAAGGCTATGGAGATAAAGCGTCCGCTCCTCAACAGGCTTATGCTCAAGATATTAAAATAACGAAAGGGATAAAATATATGTTCAATATAGTTTTGGTCGAGCCGCGCATACCGCAGAACACGGGAAACATCGCGCGCACCTGTGCCGCCACCGGCTGCCGCCTGCATATAGTGCGCCCGACCGCATTCCAGATAACCGACAAGAACCTAAAGCGTGCCGGGCTTGATTACTGGCACCTGCTCAATGTCGCATATTATGACAGCCTGAGCGACTTCTTTGAAAAAACGTCCGGCGGCAGGTATTTCTACGCAACGACAAAGGCGCCGCACACCTATACGGAGGTCGAATACTCAGACAACGATTACATAATGTTCGGACGCGAGGACGCGGGGCTTCCCGAGGAGCTGCTGTACGAGCATGAGGAGCGCTGCATACGCATACCGATGATCGCCGAGGCAAGAAGCCTTAACCTTTCGAACTCCGTTGCGATAATCGTATACGAGGCGCTCCGCCAGCAGGGCTTTGAAAATCTGAAAAACCTCGGTCAGCTTACAAAGTTTCACTGGTAGACCCGAAACAGAAAGGATAATAAAAAAATGGATATTAAAATAGTAGTCGACACAAGCTCAGACATACCGGCGGACGTCGCAAAAAAATACAATATAGGTATACTCTCCTTCCTTAGCATATTCGGCGAGGAAAGCTATGTCACGGGCGTTGAGCTGACCAACGCGGAATTTTACAAAAAGCTCGAGAGCTCCGACAAGATACCCACCACAGCGCAGACTCCATACGGCGATATGTATGATTATCTGCTTGAGCAGACAAAGACTCACGACAGCGTCATATATTTTACGATATCGTCAAAGGGCAGCGGCCAATACCAGACCGCGAACCTCGTTGCCGAGGAGATCGCCGAGGAATATCCCGAGGGCGACATCCACATAGTCGATTCGGAAAAATTCTCGCTCTATATCGCACAAACGGCAGTGTATGCCGCGGAGCTTGCCGCCGAGGGCAAAACACCCGCGGAGATAATCGCGGACTGCGCGGAATATATAAAGTCGTGGCGCTGCTATCTGCTCGTCGATACGCTAAAGTACCTTGAAAAGGGCGGACGCATAAACAAAACCGCGGCAGTCGTAGGGACGCTGCTCGATATAAAGCCGGTGCTGACGATAGAGAACGGTCTCGTAGAGAGCATGGATAAGCTCAGAGGAAAGAAAAAGCTCGTTGAAAAGCTGATAGATAAAATAAAAGAAGACGAGGACTTCGATTCGGAGAATCCGCGTTTTCTCGTTGTGCAATCCGACAGCGCACGAGGCGAAGAGGTCTGCAAAAAGCTTGAGGATGAGTTCGGCAATTGCTGCGTAAGGATGTACAGCGAATTCGGACCGATAATCGGCACGCACGTCGGTCCCGGAGCCTTTGCGATAATCGCAGGTATAAAGGCCTGAGCTTATCGGGCGGCCGCATAGAAAAAAGCATCGCGGGATTTTCACAATGCATATTGACTTTGCGGAGTTTTTATGTTAGAATGTAGGCAAGAGGATAACCTTGCGGTTATTCTGCAATTGAAACTATTTTATAAAGTAAAATAGCCGTCTGCTGTGCAGAGCAGGCGGTTATTTTTTTATATGAATTATAAGCATTAATATTAGAAATAATATTATAATCAAATCATTCATAAGCGACACCCCCGTTCTTAAAAGGTGTCAGAATAACCGCATACGCTCTTGCCATGGTCATATTATACCATGTCATGGCGAAATTTGTCAAGATTTAAAATGAGAGTGAGGGGGAGCTCGAGGGGACTCCCTCGAATAAAAATCACTTTTGCGGAGCAAAAGTTTCTTATAGTGAGTCGTAACGTGTGCGGAGCACCGTCAGGCCGCCCATTCGCGCCGGTTTTAGACAACAAAAAAATTCGCGAAGGACGCGAACGGTATGGCGGGTGTTTGAGCTGTAGTTTGCCAAGCTTTTTAAAGCTTGCGCCCGGGATTCCAAAGGGTATCGGCGAGGATACCCTTTGGCGGGTACCGTGCACAAGAACATGAACTAAAACTAAAATGGGGCGGAGCCCCACACGGCGGCTATGGATAACGATTTATTTATGTTTCTAAATCCCATAGACAGCAATTTACCGTTGCTTTTTCATAGTGGCATCGGGACTTACGCAGCCACGAACCCCGCGCCCAAAATACAGTTCGAGTTCTTCCCCGAGTGGCATTGTTGGTAATAATACCACAAACTCCAAGCAATCGATACTTTTTATCAGCACCGGGGCGCTCCGCCCCCTGTACCCCAGGCAAGAGGGTATTAATGCGAATACCCTCTTGACACCCGCGCATAAACTTTTTCCAAAAAGTTTAATCAAAAACTTACAGCTCAGACACTTGCGCACGGGGCACCCTACGCCCCACGCGCAAAACTCGCTATAGGTATGTTTCGCTCCGCGAAACAAATTTTATTCGAGGTAGCTCCATTGAGCTCCCATTAGTTAAAGTGATTGAATCATAAAAGGCTCCCGGGCGTTAAGCTCGGGAGCCTTTTTTATATCAAATTATTCCTCGACCTCTATCGGATTCTCAACCTCTACATCGGGATCTGTAGAGTATACAAGAGTTTCCTCCTCCTCGGGAGCCGGAGCGGCCTTATCCTCCTCGGGAGCCTTCTCCTCCTCTTCCTTCGTCTCAGTCTTTTCGGCTGACGGCGCAATGAGCTCCCTGATGCTGAGACTTATCTTCTTTTCATCCCAGTTTACATCGGTAACCTTCGCCTCTACCTCCTGACCTATCGTCAGAACATCCTCGGGCTTGCCTATCCTTCTGTCCGCGATCTGCGAAATATGGATAAGTCCGTCAACGTTCGGTATGATCTCCGCAAATGCGCCGAACGGCAGCATCCTTACGATCTTGCACTTTACAACGTCGCCCTTATGGATCTTTGTCTGAGCAATTACCCAGGGGTTGTCCTCAGCCTTTTTGAAGCCTAAGGATATCTTCTTTGTTTCGGGGTTTAGATCCTTGATGTATACGTCCAGTACATCGCCCTCCTTCACTACCTCAGAAGGATGCTTGATCTTGTTCCACGAAAGCTCGCTGATATGAACAAGTCCGTCAACGCCGCCGATGTCAACAAACGCTCCGAAGTTCGTCAGCGACTTGACCGTTCCGTGGTATCTCTTGCCGACTTCCGCCGATGCCCAGAAAGCCTCCTCGGCTGCCTTCTTCTTCTCCTCCAAGATCACTCTTACGGAGCCGATAACGCGCTTTCTTCTCTCGTCGATCTCAATAATCCTGTACTGAACTGTGGTATCCACAAAGCTCTGAAGGTCCTGTACGAATCTTTCTGACGCCTGACGTGCGGGAATGAATACCTGCGACCCTTCGGTAAGAGCTATCAAGCCGCCCTTTACCGCCTTTATGATTTTTCCCTCCAGGATCTCTCCCGATTCATAAGCCGCTTTGATTTTGTTCCAGCTTTCCATAGCTACCAATTTCTTTCTTGATAGAACTACTTTTCCCTCACCATCATTTACGCCTACAACGTAAACCTTGATCGTATCGCCTTCTTTTACAACATCAGACGGCTTAAGTGACGGATCATCGCTCAACTGATCGGCCGCCAGCTGTCCGTTGTACTTGAAGCCTCCGAGATCGACTATGACCTCGTTGCTGCGAACCTCTACGACCGTTCCGTCGATAATGTCTCCATTGCTGAGTGCCTTGCCCTCATACTGCTCAAACAGCTCGGCAAAGGACTCCTCATTTTTTAAGTTTTCACTCATAGCCTTTACTACCTCCTCGATAATACTCACGGGTGTGGAGGCACCCGCAGTAATACCTATTTTTTTATATGTGCTTTTCTGAGGAATCTCCTCATATGTTTCGATATGATAGGTGTTATCGCAGTACTGCTTCGATATCTCGAACAGCTTTCTTGTGTTGGAGCTTTCCCGTCCTCCGACCACAAGCATCATGTCCGAAGCCTTCGCAAGCTGCACCGCTTCCTCCTGCCTATCTCTCGTTGCACTACATATTGTATCAAATATTAGGGTACTTTTGCAAGTTTTTTTTAAATTTTGTACTGTTTGCACAAAAATCTCGCGTTTAATTGTGGTTTGTGCTACAATACAAACGTCATAGTTCGATAAATTTTCGTCAATTTGTTCATCCGGGCTGTTTATTATCAGTGCGGAGTCCCCGCACCAGCCGTTTATGCCTATCACCTCGGGATGATTTTTGTCGCCGACTATGACGATTTTATAACCCTTTTTGTAATGTTCGTTTACGATTTTGTGTATTTTTGAGACAAACGGGCAGGTAAGGTCGATATAC
>CALXRY010000190.1 GCA_944390955.1 uncultured Clostridia bacterium
CAATGCAATAAACTTCAAGCATTTCATTGTTAATCACCATTCTTCGCTGTATGATACTGTCCAGTATCTTCCTTGTATTACGAATATATTATACAATAATAATTTCAAAATATAAATAGCGATAAACTTTAAAATATGTGTTGTTTTTTTTAAGTTTATGCCCGGCATTCTTTTTATCTTGATTTTATGAGAAAATATGATAAAATATAAGTAGATTAATTTGGCGCAAGGGAGGGATTTAAAATATTTACCAAGCTTATTAAAGGCATGTCTTTCAGGGTAAAGCTCCTGATCTCATATATTGCCGTTATAATGCTGTGCATGATAGTATTCGGCTCGACTGTATTTCTCAGCTTTTCAAGACATTTTAACAGCCAAATATCGGATAATCTGCAGCAGGTCACAAATCTTGCTGTTGATAATATGACCAAATCCATGAACAGCATAGAGCAGGTGCTCTGCAACGTTCAGGCAAATTCTGTGATAACGAAGATCATATCCAATCCACAGAGGCTTTCCTCCTATGAGGAGATCGCGGCTATCGAAAAGGAGCTTCAGGCGATAGACCCCATGCGCGCTGTAGTTTCCGATCTTAAGCTTTACGTTATCAACAGGGACTCCTATCCAACTTCATTCGACTCCCTTGCTTCGTCATCGTCTCTTGTTGAAAACGAGCCGTGGTACAGACGCACCATTGAAAAAAACGGCGGCATATACTGGTGTGTGCTTGATTCCTCTGACCTTAACGGAGTCCTCTGCGTTGCCCGTGCGTTTATAGATGCGCGCACGCACGAGGTTCTTGGAGTTATACGCGCCGACGTCAATCTTTCTCTCTTTACAAACGATCTGTCAAGGATATCACTTGACCACAAGGGAAAGCTGTTCATAGTATATGAAAACCATATAGTGAATACATGGAATGATAGCTACATAAAAACATTTATAAACGAGCAGGAATTTTTTGACGCTGTATATTCATCCGAAACTCAGCCTCAGATTAAAACTATCAGCGGCGCAAAGCATATCATAAACAAGCAACAGCTTAAGGACAGTCCTATTATTCTCGTCTACGCGGCAAACTATAAGGATATAAGCGCTGACACGGCTCTTGTCGGCACGTCGATTGTGTTTACCGGCATTATCTCGATACTTGGAGCTATAATATTGATGTTCCTGCTGACAGGCTGGCTCACCGCTCCGATAACCAGGCTTATTTCATATATGCGCTCGTTTGACAAAGAATGGACAAAGGTCCCCTCGGAAATGATAACAAACGACGAGATGGGCGAGCTGTGCAAAACATACAATACAATGCTTGACACTATCGATTCTCTCATAACCGATGTGGAGACGCTCTATAAAAACCAGAAAATGTTTGAGCTTAAGGCGCTTCAGGCGCAGATAAACCCGCATTTTCTATACAATACGCTCGACTCCATCAACTGGATGGCAAGAGCTCACCACGCACGCGATATAAGCCATATGGTATCGGCATTGGGTACATTTTTCCGTCATTCGCTGAATAAGGGCAATGAATATACGACTATCGAAAACGAGCTCAAGCAGATACGAAGCTATACCGATATACAAAAAATACGATATAACGACAAATTCAGCGTCAGCTATGACCTTGACGAAAGCCTGCTGAAATCAAAGATCATCAAGCTCACGGTCCAGCCGCTCGTTGAAAACTGTATCATACACGGCTTTGAGGATATTGAGGAGGGCGGAGAAATACTTATCCGCTTGTTCTCCGAAGGCGACTACATATATATCGAGGTAAGCGACAACGGCTGCGGAACAGATACCGATGCTCTGAACAAGGCACTCGGGCACACGATAGACTACAATGAGCCGATCGAAAAATACGGGCTCAGCAACGTCAATCTTCGCATAAAGCTGTACTTTGACGATACATGCGGGCTATCGTTCTCGACCAATAAAAACGGAGGCGTTACGGCGCTCATAAAGATAAGGAGGCAGGAATATGAATATAAGGCTATTGATCTGTGATGACGAGCCCTTGATCCGCGAGGGCCTGGCATCGCTCGACTGGCAGGATTTTAATATCGATATGGTCGGCAAGGCAAAAAACGGTGAGGAGGCGTTCGAGCTTGCAAAGGAGCTGCGCCCCGATATTATCATATCCGATATCCGTATGCCCAAAAAGGACGGCATCTGGCTGTCGGAGCAGGTAAAAAAATTTATACCCGACATACGCATGGTCTTTCTGACGGGCTACAACGAATTTGAATATGCGCAAAGCGCCGTAAACAACGGAGTATGCAGCTATCTGCTCAAGCCCATCGACGAGGACGAGCTTTATTCGGTAGTAAACAAGCTGGCGGAAAGCATACGCTCAAAGCGTCTGCTTGCGGAGCGCTCGGAGGCATTGAAAAAATCAATGACTCAGAGCAAATATTTTTTGCTGAGCTATCTGTTCACCCGTGCAAAAAACGGCATTCTTGACTGCGAGCTGTTTGAGATATCAAAGCCGCCGCAAATGACCGCCGCGGTCGTGATACATTTTAACAACATCGGCGATACGGACAACACATGCTTTATGGCGTTTGAGTATATCCTGAACTCACTCGGCAAGGACGCAGAATTCATCCCGTTCTTTGGGAATACCGAACTTGTTTTTATATTCTGCTTCAGCTGCTCCGAACGTGATGCAGAGGCTTTTCTTTTCTCTGTCTGCGAAAAAATAAGCGAAAACATCGAAAACAGCTTCAGCTGTGAATATAATATAGGCATCGGCAGTATTACAGACTCTATCGAGGAAATTGAGGACAGCTACAATTCAGCAGTCGACGCATTGGGCTACTGCAGTACGCTCGGCAGCGGAAACATAATATACATAAACGATATCGAGCCGAAGGCGTCGCTTTCGGCATACCATACGAAGCTCATAGACAGCTATATAAAAAATCTGAAAAACGGAGATCTGCGTCACATCAAAAAAATAGTTGACGAGCTTTTTGAAAGCATGAGGCGTTCGGAAACAACGCTCTATAACCAGCAGCGGCGCAGTCTTTCACTTATACTTGCAATATCAGATGCTCTGTATTCGCTTGACTATAATCCGGCAATACTGTTCAATAACACCGACGTATGGTCGCTCATAAGAAAAAGCGAATCATCTGAAAAGCTTCATAAATTTATACTGGATATTACCGATGTCGTTATTTCACATATGGAGGAAATGCAGCGTCAAAAAACAGAAAATATCATAACACGCGTAAAGGAGCTGTTAGAACAGAATTACGCTACTGACGCGTCGCTTGAAACTATCGCCTCGCAGGTGTTCATCTCTCCCTGCTACCTCAGCGTGATATTCAAAAAAGAAACGAACACGACCTTCAAGAATTATCTTATACAGACAAGAATGCATAAGGCGTGCGAGCTCCTTGACAGCACCGACCTTAAAATTTATGAGATAGCCGAAAAGGTCGGCTATACCGACACGCGATATTTCAGCGAGCTTTTTCAGAGGACATGCGGAAAAACGCCGTCACAATACAGAAACAAAAATCCCAGATGAGTTTTACTCCTCCGGGATTTTTAAATATGCGTCCTGTTCCAGAAGCGTTTTTTGTAGTGTTCTTATATCGAGCTCGTGTACGCTCGTTTTATTAAGCGCGCACAGCGCTGCCGCGGCACCCGCAGCATGGCCCGTGGCACCTGCATTCGGCGAAACGCGTATCGCGGCCTGCGCCTCAAAATCCGCGCTTATGCAGCGCCCTGCCGTTATCAGATTATCGATCCCGTCCGTGATAAGCGCCCTGAACGGTATCGTATAAATATCGCCGTATCCAAGCGACAGCTTTGTTTTCTCATACATACTGCTGTCGCTGCCGTCCGGAGAATGTACATCGATCGGATATCCGCCGCAGGCTATCGTATCGTCAAACACCCTGCATCCGACTATATCCTGTGCCGTTACCGTATAGCTGCCCTTGATCTGTCTTGAGCTCCTTACTCCTATGAACGGTCCCGAAAATTCAAGCTGTGCTTTTTCAAAGCCTGACACTCTTTCCCTCAGCAGCTCATATACCTCCCATATCTGCTTCCTGCCCTCGATCTCGGCTCTTGTCAGATCTTCCGGAAGTGTTGGATCGGCGTTTAGAACTCTCGTTGTATTCACTATCACCTCGTCCGGTGTATTCGTTTCAAAAAACAATATATCCTCGCGCTCAAACGTTATCCTTCCCTCAGAGCGCGCTTTTTCAAGCGTTTTGACATAGCCACCTATCGAAAGGCGGCATGCCCTCGTGACCTTTCCGAGGTCTCCCTCAAGCCTCGGGAATTCGTCGTTGTTCGCCATGATATACTGTTTTACCCTGTCAATATCTACTCCCGTCACCTTGAAATTCATCGTCAGCGGCTGGCACTTCCCGTCCGATTCGCGTCCCTTTGTATAGCCCAGACCGGCAAGCATGCTCAGGTCGCAATCACCGCTCGCATCTATAAACACGTCCGCTTGTATGCTCCTCTTTCCGTTTTTCCCGAAGACCTCAAGGCTCCTGAGCCTCTGTCCTTCTTTGACGACACCGCACACCGCACTGTGATAAAGCAGCGTCACTCCCGCCTCGGTCAGCATTTCTTCAAGCACGAGCTTCATGCCCTCCGCCGAAAACGGCGTTACCGTATATGTATATCCAGTGGTATCGAATATATGCCCTGTCGAAAATCCGCGGGATTTCAGCCTTTCCACAAGCTCATTCGTGACACCGCGCACCGCAAGCGTCCTGCCGGCATGAAACGTCATCATCGGTCCCGTTCCGCAGGCTGTGAGCGTTCCGCCCAAAAAGCCGTATCTTTCGATCAAGATCACCTTTGCTCCGAGCCGCGCGGCCGATACCGCCGCCATGCATCCGGCAATGCCTCCGCCCGCTACCGCAACATCATACATCACTATCATTCCTTTTATAATTATTGAATTTTATTCTTGTGACCCTTCCCTTCAGGCCGTCTGTATTTACCTCAAGAGAAATATACGGCTTCAGCTGCCTTACCCTTATCGCAGGATCGGGCTCACAGACAGCCTCGGCGCTGTATTCAAGCTCTATGCATATGCTTTTCTGCTTTTGTGTCGGCTCTGCTACGGCAAGCGTCAGAGCCTCGTTTTCCTCAAGCATTATTATACAGCGCCTGTCGCACAAAACTCCCTCCATGCTGCGAGTCTTGTCCTTAAGGAAGACGATACCTGTAACGCCGTTTTTTCTGACACACTGTATCCACGGGGAATTCTCTATTATCCTGATATCGTTTTTCGCCGTGTATTCCTTATAGCCATCCTCGCTGCATTTCGGAAGGATTATGTATTCATATGAAGCATCCTGAGGGTTTTTTCCGTGATCTATCCACATCGTCACATACATCCCGCTGTGTTCCATACCGTCTTTTTTTATATTATCCCACTCGCCGCTGCGGACATCACGGAGCACCTTCACATGCTGCACCTCCGGAAATATATACGCCATGTCATGGTCACCGTCGAGGTATGCCCCCTTGATATCGTAGCCGTCCTCCGACTCGCTGCCGCATACGGTGAACCTTGAATTTTCACTTACACGTCTGTTTTCCACCACCGTTTCGACCGTTATACCGTCGCGTCCGCTTATCCCGCTGCCGAGGCATACTATCTCATTTTCAAAAAAGAACCACGCCTTCGACGCTCTCAGCTTATACCCGACGGGATTCAGCTCCATCGCACAGACTCCGTTCTCTCCTATACCGCAGCTTCCCACAAATGACTGCTGCGATACGGAATTTTCACGCACTGCCGTATTTCTCAAAACCGTCGTCCCCGGGAGCCTCTGCAGATCTATTGTAGGCCAGAACCGATTTGATATCTGTTCATTTTCCTTATAGATATACAGCATGCCGTCCGCAGTATGATATGCGTGCCCGTTCTCATTATTTATCGATTCAAAATTCGCGATACGCTCCGAGTGCATCGCCAGTCCGGCAATAAATCCGCGTCCTTTTTTTACTGCTCTGTCCATGCTGTTAAAGGCCGCAAACACCGGCTTTTCCTCATACCGTATTCCCTCGCTCAAAAGCGCATCGGCAAGCTCTGATTCATATGCCGTCGAATATTCAAAGAAATCCTCCGTAAGCTGCCCCGCGATAAGGCGTTTTAGCTCCTCATCCTCTCCGACGCTCAGCAGGACAAGTGCCGCGCCGAGGATACGCGCTCCGGCAAAGTCGCACTGCTCGTAATACCTCGATACCTCTCTTCCCCTGACCATGTCCATGCAGTTCCCGTATGCCATAAACGGCATATACGCTTTTTTGATACGGTCATATATTATCCCTATATCCCCAAAGCCGTCGCTTCGGAAAATATATATAAATGCCGCAAGTTCATAAAGAAGCGAGCGTCCGTAGCCGCCGTTGTACGGGAAGCTGCCGTGCTGTATAAATGAGCCGTCAGGATAAAAGCCGTCGCCGGAATCGGTATAATCCATGATGTTCTCAATACCATCCGCGGCGCTCTTTATCATCGCTTCATCCTCGGTCAGGAGCCCCCTTACCGCTACTATTATAACTTCCCATACGCGGTTTGCTCCCGTAAGCTTGATATCGTCATTAAAATGCCGCTCCGCCGCCATATAGCTCTTCATAAGCAGCTTGTCAAGCTCGTCATACATAAGGCAGAATACGGTATTAAGACTGAGCGGTATCCCTATTTCCCAATACCACCAGTTACCATATTGCTCGATACCGGTGTTATATACTGACGAAAGCTTTTCAAGCGCATCTGCTATCGCATTTCTTATGCCTGTATCGCCGAAGAAAACAGATCTTTTTCTTTTATAAGCCGAAGCGGGCTCCCTGATCAGCCCGAACGCCGTATTTATCATGTCGGGCTCCTTTGAGACAAGAGCTTCATTTACGTCCGCACCGAGCCGGTCCGCGCTCCTTCGTGCCGAAGCGTCGAGCCTGTCCCTCACATATTCGGAATGTCTGCCGCCGCCGTCCCCCGAAAGCAATACGGTATACCGCTTCCTGTATTTTTCAAAATCCTTCATTGCTCCCGATTCCTTTCACCATGCTTTTTATTAATTATACACTATTTTAGAAAATAAATTTACGGGATAATTATTTTTTGTAGGCTGTTAACTTTTGAAGATGACAAAAAGAGCTGCCGCATTAAATACGGCAGCCCTGAAAAAGGTTATGAAAATGTCATATCGTAAATTCAAATATCGCTGCGACCGATGTTTGTCCGTCTGGTCCCTTCAGCAAATTCTGCGCCTGATCCTCTATCGTCTGAAATTCTCCCGAGAGAGTCGCAATATTTTCTGTGCTGAACCTTATTATTTTTATTTCAGGCATCTCAAATTTTTTCATGTTCGTTTCCTCCCTCTGTTAATTGAACGACAAGGTTACATTGCTGCCGTCAAAGCTTTCTATTTTTTCTCTACTATCGGATTTGACGATGATGCCGAATTTTGCATTGCCATCTACAGACGGGCTCTCGTTTTCAGAAAAAAGCGTAGCCTGCGTATCGCCGTATTTCAGCACCATATCGGAAATCTGCTTATCTCCTAAAGCGGCTTCAAAGGTAAACACCTTGCCATAGCTGCCGTTTGCTTCAAGAATTTCATCACCTACAGAAATGAGCGTTAACGTTTGCCCCTCTTCCTGCATTGGAGTTACGGTAACATCAAACCATGCAACATGAGATGTAAGCTTTCCTGTTGTTGCGGCTCCCACTACACATGCTATAAGATGACCCTCATAATCAATATTGTCTATTGTTGCTGAATCCACGCTCCAAACATTTAGCTTCTCATTATACAGTTTCCCTTCCGTCTCTTTATAATCGGCATACGTTTCTAAGAAATTGTCATAATAATCTGTTGAATTCTTGTCCTTTAAGTCATTATACTGCTCCTCCGGCAAAACAAATAACAGCTGCTGCATCCTTCCCGAATCTGATAACTTAAAATTCATATCAACAGTCACACTATCTCCTTGACTTACAGTTCCCAAATCATATGCAATCTCCGCAGCTGTTCCATAGTTGGCAGCTGCATAATACTTAACCGTAGGCGTTGTAACGCTATTTATTGTTTGATTTTCTTCAGCTATCGATAAATTATTCGCAGTAAAAGTGGCTGTCCCTCCTATCAAGGCATCAACAGCATTATATTGTTGCATTGTCGGTTCTGCCGCAGAGACGCAAAGCGCCATGCCTGCAGCCGCGGCAAAGACCGCAGCTGCTGATAATAATTTTTTCATTTAAATTTCCCCCTTTTTATTATCTGAGCGTAACGGGAGCGAACAAAGAGCCCTGTTCGGTATCCCATATGTATACTTTTATACTGTCCGCATCATCAAATGCAAACGGTATCTCCTCCTCCGGTTCGTCCACCGTTATCATTCTTATGCCCGCAAGGACTCCGTCCTTGTATGCGGCCGCATACATAACGGCAGGCTCTGTCAGATTTTCAAACGACGCCTTCACAGTTCCGTCCTCATACTTCACATCAACAGACGCCTCGGGCGCAGGCGTATCGTCATAGGAGCTGAGTGTCAGGCTCGTGTTATCGATATACGAGGCCGTGCTCACATCGGCAGCGCTCTGCGTATGAGTTATCTTCAACGCATTTATGCCTGCTTTCAGGCTCTGATACCACTCATACTGCTTATCATAATCCTTGACCGGATATATCCAGCCCTGATCCATATACATCAGCTCACCGTCCACCCACGCGCTGAATGTTCCGTTGTATACGTCTATCACAAGCTTCAGGTCATACCATTCTCCCGCCTGCTTTGTTCCTCTCAGTATCTCATAATAATTGCCGCCGATCCTGAGCGATGTGTTCGTGAACATAAACAGTGTCTTTGACGCACCGTCGCTCATCTGGAGCTCGATCACCGTGGAGCTGTCGTTTGCATTTGCGTTTGCACTGCTCTCTATATATACGCTCGTCTCAAGCTCGATAGTGTTATATCCCGCTTCCGCATTCACCGGAAC
>CALXRY010000191.1 GCA_944390955.1 uncultured Clostridia bacterium
CAGGCTGGCGTTCTAACCAACTGAACTACCGGGCCATTTCAAAGCAGTCTCAAACCGACTGCTTTTCTATTTTACCACAATTCTTGTGATTTGTCAAGAACTTTTTTTATTATTTTTATTTTTTTCGATCTTTTCACGTATATGGCTGATTATTGCCGAATGATTTTGGGAATGCATCGTCGGGAACGCTTTTATTATACGCTTCTGGAGCGCACCTGTTTCCTCCGTCATTTTATTGTACCGCTCCCTGAGCTCCCTAAACTCATCTCTCTCCTTAAGCTCGTCATATTTCTTTACGGCATTTTCCGTCGCCTCAAACACATGGCGTCCTATGCCGTCGGACAGCTCATGCATTTTGTCAGCTATCTCGTGCATTGCGCGGAGTCTCAGACGCAGCTTCTTCAGAGTTGCGACCGTAACTATGATATCCGAGATCAGCACTGCAAGAAGCACGCAAACGATTATTATCTCCGCCGTGTCATTAAGCTTCAGCACAAGCGAGGATATCGGCGGATGTATCACATACATCACAATAACGCACGCTATTCCCCACGCAAGCGAAAAGCTCAGGCAGATATGTCCCTTGAAATTAAACGGCCTGTCCGAATAATCCCACCAGCGCACATGATATATCTTCTCAAGCGCCAGTCCTGTGACCAGCTCAAGCACAGAAGTTATCATCACTGAACATATATAAAGCAAGATAAAATTACTTTTAAGCGGCAGCAGACACAGAATAACTATCATGCCTCCCACTCCGTATATCGGGCATATCGGTCCGTTCAAAAAGCCGCGGTTCACAAATTTACCGGTGGTCACTCCGAAAAACGCTACCTCAAGACACCAGCCCATAAAGCCGTAAATAAAAAACATAAGCACTATGTCCCACAGAGAATATATGTCCATAAAGATCTCCATTCCGCCGCTCATAGCGGCATAAATCATAACGTGGAAAAGAAGCAAGTAGATCGCCGCCCAACGGGGCAACGGCGTATTCCTATACTCCAAGCCACGGCGGGCGGTGAGATGCGCCGCTTATTTTTCACGTTAATCTCCTATCTTGTTTTCTTGTTTATATACTCCGCCCTGAATTTGGAATACATTATCTTCTGGCTGTGATACAGCCCGTAATAGCCGGACAGCATATAGCTTACCGCAGCCGCGGCGGCAAACAGTATAAGTCCTTGCTGACCGAACATTTCTATGCTGAGTATTATAGACGCTATCGGGCAGTTGAGCATTCCACAGAACATCGCCACCATCCCGACTGCCGCGCCGAAGCCCGGATCAAGCCCTATCAGTTCCCCCGCAAGGCAGCCGAACGCCGCCCCCACAAAAAATGTCGGGACGATCTCTCCACCTTTGAATCCGGAGCCGATCGTAATTGCGGTAAAGACCATCTTAAGCAGAAACGCCTCTGGCTTTACAGTGCCGCCGACAGCATTTAGGATTACCTGCTCACCCGCTCCGTTATAGTCGGTGGTGCCCGAAAGGAGCGTAAGCGCTATAACGGCAAGTCCGCCCGCTGCAATTCTTATATACGGATTTTTTATGAGTCTTTTTAGCCCTGCATCAGTGCCGTGGAGCATGATGCAGAATATGACGCTGAGCCCGGCACAAAAAGCCGCTATCACAAGCGTTTTAAGCAACGGACCGAGCCCGAGCGCCGGTACCGACGCCAGGGCAAAATGCGTAGGCTCTATCCCCAAAAGGCGCGTTATCCCATAAGCCGTCAGTGCAGACGCCATGCACGGGATGAGCCCCGAATAATACATCACGCCGACCGATATGACCTCTATGGCAAAAACCGTCGACGTCAGCGGTGTGCCGAACAGCGCAGAAAACAGCGCGCTCATGCCGCACATGACGACTATGTGCTTGTCCTTGAAATCGAGACTGAATATGCGCCCCACGCCGTAGCCTATGCTGCCGCCGAGCTGCAGAGCCGCTCCCTCTCTGCCCGCGCTTCCTCCGAGCAGGTGCGTTATGACCGTCGATATGAAGATAAGCGGTGCCGTTCTGAACGGTATCTCACGCGTTCCGCGCACCGAATCGATTATATCGTCCGTTCCGTGGCTCTCGAGCATAGACGAAAATTTATACAACGCAACTATAGCCAGACCGCCTACCGGCAGCAGGAATATGAGCCATGGATGCTCTCCTCTGAGTTCATTTGCGCCCGACACCGCCATGTGAAAGCCCGCGCCTATGACACCGCCTATGCAGCCTACAACGACGGCGATCGCCGCCCACCGCAGAAATTCCAGAAGAAATTTTCCTGATGATTTCAGTATTACTATACTCTTTTTTACCGAAGAATGTTTCATAATCTTTTCTTTATTTTTTATTCCTTGCTTTTGCTCTGAGGTCTGTTTTTAATATCTTCTTTCTCATTCGCAGATCGTGAGGAGTAACCTCAAGGAGCTCGTCGTCGGCTATAAAATCAAGGCACTGCTCAAGGCTCATTTCCTTCGGCGGAACGAGCTTAAGCGCATCGTCAGAGCCCGAGGCTCTTGTGTTTGTCGCATGCTTTTTCTTGCAGACGTTTATGACTATATCCTCAAGCCTTGCGTTTTCGCCGACTATCATGCCCTCGTACACCTTTACACCCGGTCCTATGAACAGCGTGCCGCGCTCCTGCGCGTTATACAGCCCGTAGGTTATCGACTCGCCGTCCTCCCAGGCGATTATAACGCCGCGGTTCCTGCCGCTGAAATCACCCTTGTACGGCTCGTATTTTTCAAGTATGCTGTTTATTATCGCCGTTCCCTTCGTGGCGGTCATCAGCTCGCTCCTGTAGCCTATAAGCCCCCTCGACGGGATAAGAAATTCAAGTCGCGTATAATTCTGCGTCGTCGGCATCATATTTGTCATTTCGCCCTTTCTCTGCACAACGCTGTCCATAACGACTCCAGTATACTCGTCGGGCACGTCGACCGTCAGCCGCTCTACCGGCTCGCAGAGCACGCCGTCTATCGTCTTATATATAACTACAGGATTTGAGACCTGGAACTCATAGCCCTCGCGGCGCATATTCTCTATAAGCACCGAAAGATGCAGCTCGCCGCGCCCCGAGACCTTGAACGCCTCTGTCGTATCAGTATCCTCGACCCTGAGGCTGACGTTCGAGTCAAGCTCGCGGTACAGCCTGTCTCTCAGATGCCTTGACGTTACGAATTTCCCGTCGCGTCCGGCAAACGGACTGTCGTTTACGCTGAACGTCATCGAAAGCACCGGCTCATCTATCTTTACAAACGGCAGCGGCTCCGGATGCTCCGCGTCGCAGACCGTTTCGCCTATATTTATATCAGCCAGACCCGAGATAGCAACGACATCGCCCGCGCCAACCTCGTCAGCAGCAGCCTTTTCAAGCCCCTCAAACGTATACAGCTTTGTCGCCTTGCCCCTTGTGACGCTGCCGTCCGGATGGCATACCGAAAGCTGCATATTCGTCTTTATTTTTCCGCGCTCTATCTTTCCGACTGCGATCCTTCCCGTATATTCATCGTAATCTATATTTGAAACGAGCATCTGGAACGGTCCGTCGTCGTCGCAGTCCGGACACGGTATCGCATTTACTATCAGCTCAAAGAGCTCGGTAAGGTCGCTGTTGGGCTGCTCAGGATTATATTCGGCCGTCGCCCAGCCGTCGCGTCCCGACGCGTATATAACAGGTGTGTCAAGCTGCTCGTCGGTAGCACCGAGGTCTATAAAAAGCTCGAGCACCTCGTCTACAACCTCATACGGTCTTGCATTCGGACGGTCGACCTTATTTACTACTATGATAGGCTGCAGATC
>CALXRY010000192.1 GCA_944390955.1 uncultured Clostridia bacterium
TTTATTTAAGCTGTGTTATTGGTCTCTTTCACATTATTTCCTCCTCTGATAATACTCCGCCGCAGGCTCATTAAAGCTCAAGCGGCGGACGGCACATTAGCTCCGTCCGCCGCTGCGGTTTACTGCTGATAAATAAATACGTTTCTCGGATTTGCTTTTTTTATCGCATCAAGCATCTTTGACGTCGGCTGGAACAGCACCAGCTTTCTTTCGCCCTCAACCTGTATATCTATAAAATACACCTCACCGAGTTCTTTTCCTCCGGTCAAATCAAGGACCTTTGTTCCGCTCTGCTCTCTGTTCCTGTAGGCGTGGTTATGGTCGTTATCCTCAACGGCCGCAACGGCCGCCGCCTCGGAGAAATCTATGCTTAGGACTCTTTTTCTACCCTTTTTCGCCATTATCTTATCAACATCAAAATAATTATTTGTAAGTATATATTCCCATTCAATATTTCGCGTTGATATGAGCAGTATCGCTCCGTACCATGCAAACGCAACACACAGGAAGCCTATGCTAAACGCCCATGATATGCCCTGCGTTGCCATGAACATCATAAGAGCAAACAGCAAAAGTGTAACGATTGACGCAAGGACAATTATCCCTGCTATGAGCAGCTTGTCCTTCGTGTCCTTACGGCGCTTTATCATATACTCCATAAATATATCCATATCAGAATCAATCCTCCTTAAGTATCGGTTCCAGCTTTTTATACATAGCGCGCAACGCCCTTCCGCGGTGACTCACGCTGTTTTTTTCTTCGTCCGTCGCCTGTGCGAAAGTCTTCTTCAGCTCATCGCAGTAGAATATAGGATCATAGCCAAAGCCGTTCTCGCCGGCCGGCTCGCGCAATATCTCTCCCTTGACCTCGCCTGTCGTCACAAGCTCGCGCCCGTCCGGCAGTATGACCGCAACGGCCGTCACAAACTTCGCACTCCTGTTTTTAAACGGCTCCATTTCAGTCAGTATCTTCTGGATCTTTGTCCTGTCCGAGGCGTTTTCTCCTGCGTATCTCGCGCTGTATATGCCTGGTCTTCCGTCAAGAGCGTCTATGCAGAGCCCCGAATCGTCCGCCATGACTATATCGTCTGTCAATAGCGCCACAGCTCTTGCCTTTATTAGCGCGTTCTTCTCAAATGAATCTCCGGTCTCCTCAATGTCTACATCGAGGCCTTCTTCCTGCTGGGATACCGCCTTGATCCCAAGTCCTTCAAAAATACTTTCGATTTCCTTTATCTTCCCCGCGTTCTTTGTAGCGGCAATTATTCTCATTATCCTGATTATCCTTTCTTCCAACATAAGGAATTTAAATGTGCTGATACTATTGTACTACAAATCCTTTCATTTTTCAAGCCCTTAGTTAAAATATTTTATTTTCATTCATTTCCGATATGCTTTTTGGTAAAAGTATTGACTTCTTCGCTTTTTTTTGATAAAATTTATTGCGATATAGTCAATATACAATAAAGAAAGGCAGTGTTTTACATAATGAAAAAGTTAATGCTGGGGAACGCGGCTGTTGCACGCGGTGCCTACGAGGCCGGTGTGCGCGTCGTTTCCTCATATCCCGGTACGCCGAGTACCGAAATTACAGAAAACATCGTAAAATACGACGATATTTACGTTGAGTGGGCACCTAACGAAAAGGTTGCCGCAGAGGTAGCCATAGGAGCGTCTATCGCGGGCGGCAGAGCCATGTCCTGCATGAAGCATGTAGGTCTTAACGTTATGGCAGATTCCGTATTCACGGTAAGCTATACCGGCGTAAACGGCGGTCTTGTGCTGTGCGTTGCCGACGACCAGGGAATGCATTCGTCTCAGAACGAACAGGATTCAAGACACTACGCAAAGGCGTCAAAGATAATGATGCTCGAGCCGTCGGACAGCAGCGAATGCAAGAAGTTCACAAAGCAGGCTTATTCGCTTTCGGAGGAGTTCGACACGCCTGTATTCCTGCGCCTTTCAACAAGAGTTTCGCATTCCCAGAGCCTTGTTGAAGAGGAGGAGCGCACGGAGCAGCCGCTGAAGGATTATGAAAAGAATCCTCAAAAGTACGTTATGATGCCGGGAAATGCGATACACCGTCACGTTGTCGTTGAGGAAAGGATGAAGAAGCTTGCCGAATTTGCAGAAACGACCGAGCTCAACTCAGTCGAGGACAACGGCAGCGAAATAGGCGTTATCGCCTCGGGAATCGCATATATGTATGCAAAGGAGGCCCTCGGCGACAGGGTCAATTACCTGAAGCTCGGAATGATCTATCCACTTCCCGAAAAGCTGATACAGGATTTTGCCGCAAAATGCTGCAAGGTCTACGTTATAGAGGAGCTTGATCCGTTTATCGAGGAGCACTGCAAGGCTATCGGAATCGACGTTATCGGCAAGGACGCCTTTACGCTTCTCGGCGAGTACACGCCTTCAATGATAAAGGAGGCAGTTCTCGGCGAAGCTCCGGCGGAGTTTGAAGCCATAGAGGAAAACATACCCATTCGTCCTCCCGTTATGTGCGCAGGATGTCCGCACAGAGGAGTATTCTATGTGCTCAAGAAGCTCGGTCTGACCGTTTCCGGAGACATAGGCTGCTATACGCTCGGAGCAGCGGCGCCGCTCCAGAGCATAGACACGACGATATGCATGGGCGCATCGGTAAGTGCGGCTCACGGAATGTCAAAGGTAAGAGGCGCAGAATTCAACAAAAAGCTCGTTTCCGTAATAGGGGATTCGACCTTTATGCATTCGGGTATCACCGGCCTTGTAGATATAGTTTACAACAAGGGAAACAACACTATCATAATCCTTGACAACTCGATAACCGGTATGACCGGACATCAGGACAACCCGACTACCGGCTACACCATCCGCAAAGAGCCGACAAAGCAGGTCAATCTGATAACGCTCTGCAAGTCGATAGGCATAGAGCATGTAACCGTTGCCGACCCGTTTGATGTAAAATTATTCGAGCGCATCGTAAAGGAAGAAACGGAACGCGACGAGCCGTCGGTCATCATCGCTCAGAGACCGTGCGCGCTGCTGCCCAACATGCGCAAAACATACACCGGACACTGCACTATAACTGATAAGTGCAAAAAATGCAAGATGTGCATGAAGCTTGGCTGCCCCGCTATTTCGCTTGACGGTGACGCAGTAAAAATAGACACTACACAATGCAACGGCTGCGGACTGTGCGTGAATGTATGTCCGTTCGAAGCAATAGAACAGGAGGACTAATCAATATGAATATAATGATAGTAGGCGTAGGCGGACAGGGTACTCTTCTGGCAAGCCGTATCCTCGGCAATGTCGCCATAAAAATGGACTACGACGTAAAGGTCAGCGAGGTCCACGGAATGAGCCAGCGCGGAGGAAGCGTCGTTACATACGTTAAATACGGCGAAAAGGTATATTCGCCTATAATAGACAGGGGCGAAGCCGATATAATCCTCGCATTTGAGATACTCGAGGCGTACAGAGCTATGCCGTATCTCAAAAAGGGCGGAAAGATAATCGCAAATACCCAGCAGATGAACCCGATGCCCGTTATCACAGGGGCTATGGAATATCCGAAGGATATCGAAAAGAAGCTTTCCGAAAGGATCGACCTGCAGGCCGTCGACGCGCTTGCAGCGGCAAAAGAAGCCGGCAACCTCAAGGCAGTAAATGTCGTTCTTATAGGTCTGCTTGCAAAGAGCACAGATACTGACAAGCAAATATGGCTCAATACAATAAAGGAGACCGTTCCGGAAAAGCTGCTCGACGTAAACCTGAAGGCATTTGAAATAGGATATAATATGTAAAAATAGAAATGAAACTACTGATAATCACAGCTGCCGCTTTTGTTATGTTTTTGTGTTCTCCCGCATATGCGCACGATACTCTGCACGGACTTCTGAATAATCACCACGACATATTCATAATAGGTAGTATCTCGGAGGTCACTGATGATGCAATGTATGTTGATATCACAAGGCAAATAATCTCTCCTGCAAATTGCAGCAGGGGCTGCGGCTTTGCTTCAAGACATCATGCCTTTCCGGATGGGAATATCCGTATAAATTTCTCGGAATTCAGCACGGCAGAGGAACGCGGCAGCTATCATGCAGGAGACTGTGTTGCGGCGGCGGCTGATGTCAGCGGCGATGGTTTCATAGAAAAACACATATTCAAAACTGATTCTGATGATTATCGCAGCCTTAGGATAACAGCCCCGCCTATGAACCGCGACATAGCTGCACTGAATTGCTTTATAAACAGTGATGGGCTGTATCATGAATATTCGTTTGCAAACTCCGAGGTCACACGCAGCATAGACGGTACTGTCATATATTCAGCCTCGGAGCCGGATAAATATGAATTTTTTGAATCGGACATTGAGCCGGATAAAACTCAAATGACTCCGCTGCAGCTGCGTTTTGATGATTTCGTGTCACGGTATAATATTAGTGGCATTGTCAAGGCGTCTGCTGTGATTTTACTCGCAGCAGCTCTGACGGCGTTATGGATAATACGCCTTAAGAAAAGGGCGAAATGGAAACACTATATTGAAAATCAAAATAAATAAAAATGAAATAAGGAGGACAAATCCAATGTCGATGTTTCAGCCGGAAATTGAGACTATGTCCCGCGAGGACATAAGAGAGCATCAGCTTGAAAAACTGAAATGGCAGGTCAAGCGCGTTTATGAAAACGTATCCATGTACAGAGAGCGAATGGACGAGGCAGGAGTAAAACCCGAGGATATTCAAACGCTCGAGGATCTTGCAAAGTTGCCGTTTACTACAAAACAGGATCTGAGAGATTATTATCCGTACGACCTTCTTGCCGTTCCAAAGAGGGATATAGTTAGAATACAGGCATCGTCCGGTACCACCGGAAAGCAGATCGTTGCAGGATATACACGAAACGACCTTGAGATGTGGGCAAACGGCTTTGCCCGCCAGCTTACCGCAGCAGGCGGAACAAACAAATCTATAGTTCAGGTATCCTACGGCTACGGTCTGTTCACTGGAGGTCTCGGGGCGCATCAGGGCGCAGAGAAAATAGGTGCGATGGTCATCCCGACCTCGTCCGGAAATACGGAAAGACAGATAAGATTCATGTGTGATCTCGGAACAACGCACCTTTGCTGCACGCCATCCTATGCCATGTACTTAGGTGAAACAGTCCGTGAGATGGGCGTAAAGAATCAGCTTAAGCTCAAGGCCGGAATATTCGGCGCTGAGCCCTGGACAGAGGAAATGCGAGCTCAGATAGAAGAAACTCTTGGCATAAAGGCCCATGATGTATACGGTCTGACAGAGATCATGGGACCCGGAGTTTCATACGAATGCAGCATGCAGCAGGGCATGCATATCTGTGAGGACATGTTTATTCCGGAAATAATAGATCCCGACACCGGAGAGGTCCTGCCCGACGGTTCATTCGGAGAGCTTGTCTTTACTACAATAACAAAAGAGGGACAGCCCCTTATCCGCTACCGAACAAGGGATCTGTGTACACTTGATTACACACCGTGCAAATGCGGAAGAACACATGTAAGAATGAAGAAGCCCGCCGGACGTACCGACGACATGCTTATCATCCGAGGCGTTAACGTATTCCCGTCGCAGATCGAGGAAGTTCTGCTCAAGAACAGCATCGAGGTATCGCCGAACTATCAGATACTCGTTGACCGCGTGAACAATACCGACACGCTTGACATAAATGTAGAGCTCAGCCCGAAATTCAACGGAAATGTTGAAAATGAGAAAAAGAGCCTTGAAGCTCAGCTGCGCTCAACACTCGGCATCGGCGCAAAAGTCCACCTCCTGCGTCCAAAATCTATCGTCAGAAGCGAAGGAAAAGCAAAGCGAGTTATAGACAACAGAAAGCTCCACTAAAAATCACAGAAATACCAAAGAGTCGTTCCATATCGGAGCGGCTCTTATTTGATGCTGCATGTGTCTTTACATATTATTCAGCGCCTGAAGCGCGATCCTGTGCAGCTCGCCGGCCTCCGATGCGGTAAGCGAATCTATGAACTCATGCAGATCATAAAGTTCCTCACCGCCATATTGGCCTGCCTCCTCCAGAAAATCCGAATTGCTTTCAATAACGACATTGTCAAAGCTCATCTGCTGATACAGCGCCATCAACGAAGCATATTCGTTAAGGCTAATGCTCTCACCGTTAAAAATAATATCCTCCGGCCGTTCAACCGCTGAAGGCGCTGTGCTTGCCATCGAAACGGCTGTCTCCGGCGCGGCTTCAGGCACCGCTTCTCCGCAGCCTGTCATTACGGAAACGGTACTCATCATACAAAATACGAACAACAATCTAAATATTTTTCTCTTCATATTCGTTTACCTCCGTACTATTTGATTATTCCCGGCTAATCTATATTATTAAACTACTTTCCAAAATACGATCTCATTATTTTAAGACGTCTTTATTTATGCATATATTGTACCATAGCGCTTTGAAAATGTCTAATACTTATATCACATTTCACATAATGTCTTTCAGGCATTTTCTCGCATAGTTTATAAAAGCGGTCATCGCATTGGATACTGCCCGATGCTTTTTCCATACAAAAACAGCACCGGTCTCAAGTGCCGGTCTCAGTGTCCTGAAGCACAGCTCACCACTCAATACATCACTTTTAAGGCAGACCGCTGCACCCGCATTTCCGAGCACAAGAGCCGCCGCATTGTAAAGCAAGTCATAGTTCACCGCTATATCAAGCTTATCATAATAATCCCCAAACCAATTCGCCAACTCATTTCTTACGCTCTCTCGCTTTGGCACGATAAGCGGAATACCGGTAAGATCTTCGGGAGATATATATTCCTTTTCCGAAAGAGGAGCATCTTTTTTTATAAATACGCCCCATACGTCTTTTTGCTGCATACGAATAAAGTCATACTTGCTTATATCCACAGGCTCCGTTAAAAGCCCTATATCAACGGTTCCGTTCTCCATTCTATCCTTTATATCGTCTGCTGTCCCCGTATATATCTCAAATTTAACGTTTGGATTCTCACATCGGAAGGAATCTATTAAACTCGAAAGCTCCCAAATGCTTTGAGTTTCACCGCTTCCGATGGTAATTGTTCCCGTCAGTATATCGTCATTATGAGACAGATCCTGAAATATCTTATCCTCTATATCAACTATTTCCTGCGCACGCTGCCTGAGAAGTATCCCGTCCTCCGTCAATGAAATACTGTGCTTATTTCTTTTGAAAAGTTCCGTTCCGAGTTCTTCTTCAAGCTGCATAAGCTGCCTTGAAAGCGTCGGCTGCGTTATATGCATCCGCTCCGCAGCACGCGTGATATTTTCTTCACGCGCCGCCATCAAAAAGTATTTCAATACCCTGAGTTCCATTTTTCGTTCCTTTCCGTATGTATGTTCATTTGCTGTACATCCGCCGCACAATTTCACAGCTTTATTCCTGTTCCCTTGTCTCTTTCCATTTTCTCATTATCTCTGCTATATAAGAATCGCATTTTTCCTCATAATTTTCTATCTTATGATTTATTACATCGAGACATTCCCGAAATTCCGTAAGCTTTGCCTCAAGCTCATGCTTTGTCTCTATCAGTATTTCTTTTCTTATATTTCTTGTTTCTTCTCCCTGCATTGCCAGCTGCATATATTCGCGTATCGAATCCAACTTCATCCCGCTCTGCTTCAACTTTACAATAAAATCTATAAGGCACAAAGTGAGGTCGTCATAATCTCTTATTCCGGAACTGTTTCTCGGCACTTCTGGAATCAGACCTATCCGTTCATAATAACGAAGGTTGTCTACCGAAACACCGGTACGCTCAGAAGCCTCCTTTATTGTCATTATTCATACCTCCCGATTTGTTTAAACATAATTATAAAGTCTTAAGTATACTTAATGTCAATACTATTTTAAAATTTTTCTTTATATGCGCTGATATATAGTATATATGTACAAAAACAAATGCCGGGTTTAGTTAAAACACACAAACTGTTTTTATTGAAAAAATTTTATAATACCTCATCTGCACCCGCAATCCAATGGGCTATATAAATAATTATAATACTTTTTTCAGGAATGTCAAATACTTATGTCAAATATTATATAATGCTTAATAAGCATTGTCGAGCATTAATCGCTATTTATTAAAAATTTAATAATAAAACAACTTGAAAAGCTTTGATCCTTGACAGATCAAAGCTTTTTATTATGCAAAAAATATTAAAAAGAGAATGTATTGTTATTATATTAATTCCAAACACTACCGGAACGAACTCCAAAATAGCTTTAATTCTGCCGCAGGATAATGGATTCTCATACTACTCGTGTACATAAAAAAACGAACCGCATATCTATGCGGTTCGTTCGATATTTGGTGCGAGTGTTCTTACAGGACTTGCCCGCAAATGCAGTAAAATCAAGGGTTTCCGATAGTCAATATACAGTATTAACTCTAAAATTAAATATTTTTCTTCTCTCAAAATGCTTTGATTATAAAAAATCAGGGCATTTTTTGTTTTACCGCACCGGTTTCATTGCTCC
>CALXRY010000193.1 GCA_944390955.1 uncultured Clostridia bacterium
TACACATACAAGCTTTATAAAACCGGAAAAATTATATTTTCAATTTGATAAGGGCTGTCCGATGTTTGCCATGATAAATAGCGAAAAAATAATAGGCTATTTTTCACTTATCCCAAAGAGGGATGGAAGTGCAGAGCTTGATAATCTTGCGGTGCTTCCGGAATATCGCCATAACGGGTATGGGAAAGAAATGCTTGAATATGCATTCAAGACGGCAAAGGCTATGGGATTTAACAAAATACAAATAGGGATAATCGAAGAAAATACGATCTTGAAAAATTGGTACACCAAGAATGGATTTGAGCATACCGGAACGCAGAAATTTGAACATCTGCCGTTTACCGTAGGATTTATGGAGTGTCGTTTATGACATTTTATTGATTTTTATATTCCTGTATGTTATGATTAAGTTATCAAAATGAAAGGAATGATGAACGATGAAAAGAATGATTATTGAGAGAGGTTATAAACTTTAAAAGCGGGCGAAATATCCGTTTTGTCCGCTTCAATATCAAGAGAGGTGCAAAATGGATTTGGAATTTTATGATGAAAATAAGTATCTTATAAGCATGACCCCGGCAGATAAGATAATCGAAGCGGGTACAGTATTGGGGCTTAATGACAAGTGCAGCGTCCTTGATCTATGCTGCGGTTACGGCGAGATGCTGAAGCTATGGGCTGAAAATTTTAATATAAAAGGAGTAGGCGTTGACCGATGTACAGAATATATAAACACAGGCAATCGACACTTGCATGACGCTCAGCTCAATAACAATATTACACTTATTGCAGAAGAGGTGCAAACTTATATCACTGATGAAAAATTTGATATTGCCTGTCTTTGTGGTGTAGGTGATTTATTCGGCGGCATTGATGGTCATATATCAATGCTTGAACGGTTTATAAAGCCTACAGGAAAGCTCGTTATTGCCGAGTGCTTTTTGAATAAAGAAAGCGCTCCTAAAGAGCTGAGAGAATTTGAGGGTGAGCTGTATACATTATACGAGCTTTATAGGCTGTTCTCAGAGCGCGGTTGGTATGTTTCATGGCTTTCAACAGGCACGAATGCCGATTGGGAGCGGTATATATCATGGGAAGCACGGCGAACCATTGAAAAGATAAGAAAAAGTCCCGATGATAAGCGTATGCTTGAATGGCTTGATAAATGGTATCATATGTATTTCAAGTACCGCCGAGAATATGAGGGCTGGGGGTTTTTCGTGCTGGAGCGCATATGGTGACAGAATGATATTGCAAGACAATATTATAGACCTCACGTACAAGCAGCAGAAGCAGCAGGTAAATATATATGATATAGAATATATAGAAGCCGACGAATGGCGCTGTAAAATTTATACTGTCTGCGATGAAATTGTATGTGCGAAACGTTTGCGCGATTTTAGCTCATTACTTGCGGGATATGGATTTATACGCTGCCATAAAGGATATATTGTAAATACGGCTATGGTTGATAAAATTGTATCTGCAAGAATATTTTTAAAAAGTGGAAGAGATATTCCATTGGGCAGGGCTTATAAGGAATCAGTACAGCGTGAATTTAAAGCATAATACTACAGGCGGGCAGCGGTAAGTACCTGTTGCCTGCCTGTATATTTGTTTATAGCCTGTGTCATTTAACGAGATGGTACAGCTTGTTATGTAGCGGTCATTATTTGTTTGTAGAATTGAGGTGTGACTAACTATCGTGATTTATTATGCTGACAGTGCTTTTAATGAATTAAAAAATAACCCATTTAAGAACGGAAAACTATATGATAATACATGGATGGTTCTAAAACTTATCGATGATGCTCCTTTCATACAATACACCGGCACCGGTGATGGAGATGTGTTTCAGTTCATGTTGACGAAAAAGAATATTGAGTGGCAGTATCGTCAATCCATCATTGCCTTATGAGGGACCGCAGCGAAGGTAGCTTTTTGCTTCAATATGATATTTATGTTACAACCATTGAAAAAAAATATTTTTTATGTTATACTTTTAAGCAGCTTAAAATGAAAGGAGCCGCTGACACTTGGTTTTTTCAAGTCTGATTTTTCTTTGTTTGTTCCTTCCGGCGGCACTGCTGGTCTACAATTTCTCGAAAAACATTACATATAAAAACGCAGTGCTTGTGCTGTTTTCGCTCGTGTTCTACGCATGGGGCGAACCGGTCTGGGTGATACTGCTTATTTTCAGCGCATCGCTCGACTATATGAACGGTCTTATCATAGACAGAAATTACGGGACGCCAAAGGCGCGTGCGGCGCTTGCGTGCTCCCTTATCATAAACCTCGGCATCCTTGCGGTGTTCAAGTACTCGCCGTTTATTGTTGAGAACTTGAACCTGCTGCTTCCGGTAAAGCTTCCGGAGCCGACGTTCTCGCTGCCGATAGGCATATCGTTCTACACGTTCCAGACGCTTTCATATACGATAGACCTCTACCGCGGCAGGACGCGCGTTCAGCGCTCGCTGCTCTCGTATATGGCGTATTTGTCGATGTTCCCGCAGCTTGTGGCGGGACCTATAGTGAGGTATTCAGACATAGCAGCGGAGCTGCGGCACAGACACGTCTCGGGAACAGACTTTGCCGCGGGCGCAAAGCGCTTTACCGCGGGGCTATGCAAAAAGGTCGTCCTTGCAAACAACGCGGGCGATGTCGCGCAGATGCTGCTCACAACGTCGATACCGACGACCGCGTCGTCGTGGCTCGGGATAATCATGTATACGTTCCAGATATACTTCGATTTTTCCGGGTATTCCGACATGGCTATCGGAATGGGGCGGATGCTCGGCTTTCACTTTATGGAAAACTTCGATTACCCGTATATATCAAAAAACATTACTGATTTTTGGAGGCGGTGGCATATATCGCTCAGCTCGTTTTTCCGCGACTATGTATATATCCCGCTCGGCGGAAACCGCTTTCGACCGGTGCGGAATATAATCATTGTATGGCTGCTTACCGGGCTGTGGCACGGCGCAAGCTGGAATTTTGTGCTCTGGGGCGCGTTCTATGCGCTGCTGCTCCTGATCGAGAAATACCCGCTGAAAGCCGTGATAAACCGCATACCGTCGCCGTTTTGCTATGTGTATACGATGTTTTTCGTGATACTCGGCTGGGGTATATTTTACTTTACCGACACGTCTGAGCTGCTGTCATTCTTTAGGCACGCGTTTGGCTTCGGCTGCGACCTCTACGACCTCACGACCGTATCGACACTGTACTCAAACCTGTGGCTGATACTGCTTTGCGTCATAGCGTCGACGCCCATCCCGAAGGTAATATTCACGCACCTGTGTAAGGTCTCGCCGCGCTTTGCGGCTGTCGCGGAGCCGGCGGCGGTCATAATAGGCTTTGCCGTGAGCTTTTTGCTATTGACGGGACAGACATATAACCCATTCCTATATTTCAGGTTTTAACAGGAGGACATCATGAACGGAAAACCGGTGGTCATAGTCTTTATACTGATGCTTGCGGCGTCGGCGGCGCTGTTTTTCATGCCTGCCGACGAGGACAGCTTTGCACGCGAGAACCGCACGCGCACCGAGATGCCCGTGCTCTCCGCAGACAGCTTCTTTTCGGGCGAATTTGCCGAGGGCTTTAACAGCTACGTAAACGACAATATCGCGTTCCGCTCGGAGCTTGTCGCGGCGGGAAGGTATCTTTCCGACAACAAGGGCATAACTCCGCCCGACGGCAAGGTCGTATACACCGACAAGGACATCGGCACCGAGACCGTCCAGAAGGCGTGTATGCTTATCGCAGACGGAAAAATAATGGAGGTATTTACAAAGAACGAGGACTCTGAAAGAGTATACGCCGAGGCGATAAACCATATATCGGAGAACATAGACGAGGATATAAACGTGTATGCGGCGCTCGTACCTACACAGCTTGAATTCAGCGGACGGCTCTACAGCAGCATACAGACGAGCCAAAGGGATACGATAGAGGAGATATATGGTATGCTCAATCCTCGCGTTACGGGTGTGGACATATACTCG
>CALXRY010000194.1 GCA_944390955.1 uncultured Clostridia bacterium
GAGAGGCAGCCCGTTTTCCTGTGCCTCTGCGGCGGTATGGCTGTCTGCGCCGTAGCAGTGAAGCGCGCCGTTATAATTACAGCTCTCAACGGCGGTGATCATCTCGCTTGTTTTTTCCTCGCTGTCACCGGCAACTGTTACGGAAACGTCTGCGCCGCCGCTGCTCTCAAGGACCGCGCTGAGCGCGTCTGCATAGTTCATATGCATCACGTCGGAATCCGTGCTGCCTTCGCCGGAGCTGCTTACGGATACCACCCTGTCAAAGCGGTTTACGCCGAGCTCCGTTGAATAGCCGTTATCGATGCTCACGGCATAGACAGGCGTAAAATACATATATCCGCCGGTGAAGCATACGACTGCCGCAAAGCATGCGGCCGTAGCCGCGGCCGCTGTGCGCATAAATGCTCCGTGCTGTCCTGAGGCTCTTGCATAAACGGCGTTTTTCGTTTTGAGCTTAAGAGCCTCCTCGGCGTGGATACTGTCTATTGCACTGTGGATACTATTCAAAATCATCACCCAGCCTTTCCCTTAAAAGCTCACGTGCGCGAGCCAGGTTGGTATAGATAGTGTTTACGTTTTTGCGGAGCAGCTTTGCAATTTCTGCGGCTGAGTAGCCCTCGTAATAATGCAGATAAACTGCGTCCTTGTATTTCTGCGGGAGCGACATCACCGCATCAAGCACCTCTCCGCTGCTTTCGGGAGCATCTGCTCTGAGCTCCTGTATTTCATCGAGAGGTATGGATCGCTTCCTGAAAAAGCTTTTCAGAAAATCCTTGCATTCATTTATCGTTACGCGTATTATCCATGCCTTCTCGTGCTCGGGAGATTTAAATTCCGCGGAGCTCAGGAGATATTTTATGAACACATTCTGAAATATATCCTCTGTGTCATCATAGCTTTTAAGATATATCATACAAAGCCGCCTAACCGTATCGGCATATAGATCGATAGCTCTGTCAACCTCTCCGCTGCTCCGCATAGCTTACCTCCGATTTATTTTATCTGCTGCATCTTCCGTGACGGCCGCCGCCGTGGTGCGAGCCGCTTCCGTAATTATCGCATACGCCGTCGCCGTCCGCGTCAACGTAGTATCTTCCGTGACCTCCGCAGTTATAATTTCCGCAGTAATCGCATATTCCGTCGCCGTTGCTGTCGGAATAATATCTTCCGCCTCCGCAGTATGCCGAAGCACCTACTGCCGTTCCTGCCGCAATGGCCAGCGTCATTGCAATTGCTCCTGCTTTTGCTATTGTCTTTTTCATGATAATTCCCTCCGTTTCATAGAATACGTCTTGTTCCTTAAAAGGCCTTTCACCTATAATACGACTGAGGGGAGGAAATCCTTTCATAAAATCAAAAATATTTTTTAAAAGTTTTTAAAAGTAAGCCTCAGCGCTTATTTTATATCTATGGTTTTCGCATATATCAGCGGCTGCATGTTTTTGTTCCTCTAATTAAACTTTTCTAATATCATATAGATATGAAACGGACAGCCACACAGAATATTGTAAACCGTATGGCTGTCCGGAAGATACATAAGCGTTTATATTGTCAGATGCCAACAGAACGCTTTTTATTACATATTATTCTTTTTCTTCATCATAGCGCGAACCTTTAGCGGCAGACCGAACAGGTTGATAAAGCCTTCGCTGTCCTTGTGGCTGTAGAGCTCGTGGCTGTCGCCGAATGAAGCGATATCCTCGTTATAGAGAGAATACGGTGACTTTGCACCGGCGGGAGTTACCGAGCCCTTGTAAAGCTTAAGCCTTACTTCGCCGGTGACCGTCTCGTCCATAACGTCAAACATTGCGGACATAGACTCTCTTAAAGGCGTGAACCATTTTCCGTCGTATACGAGCTCTGCAAACTTGATGGCAGACTGACGCTTGAACGCCTGTGTGTCGCGGTCAAGGCAGAGGTATTCAAGCTCCTGGATAGCGGCATAAAGGATAGTTCCGCCCGGAGTTTCATAAACGCCTCTTGATTTCATGCCGACAAGCCTGTCCTCAACTATATCTGCAATTCCCACTCCGTACTGTCCGCCTATCTCGTTGAGCTTTTCAACGAGCGGTCTCGGATCAAGCTTTTCTCCGTCAACCGAAACGGGCTCGCCCTTTTCAAAGCCGACAGTGATATACTTGGGCTCATCGGGAGCCTTTTCGGGCGGTACGCTGAGCTTGAGCAGCGAATCGAGCTGCGGCTCGTTTGCGGGATCCTCAAGGTCCATTCCCTCGTGGCTGATGTGCCAAATGTTTCTGTCTCTTGAATACAGGTCTTTCTTCGTTACGGGGACCTCTATGTTGTGTGCTTCCGCGTAGTCAACAGCGTCCTCACGAGATTTGATATCCCATATCCTCCATGGAGCTATTATCTTGAGCGTCGGGTCAAGCGCTTTTATCGCAAGCTCGAAACGAACCTGGTCGTTGCCCTTGCCGGTAGCTCCGTGGCATATTGCAACGGCGCCCTCCTTGTGGGCGATCTCAACAAGCCTCTTTGCGATTATCGGTCTTGCGTGAGATGTGCCGAGCAGATACTTGCCCTCGTAAACCGCGCCGGCCTTAAGTGTAGGGAATATATAATCCTTAACGTACTCGTCTCTTAGATCCTCGATATACAGCTTGAGCGCTCCTGATCTTTTTGCTCTTTCCTCAAGCCCATCGGTCTCCTTGCCCTGTCCTACGTCTCCGCATACTGCGATAACGTCATAGTCGTAGTTTTCCTTGAGCCAGGGTATTATAATGGAGGTGTCAAGTCCTCCGCTGTAGGCCAAAACGACCTTTTCCTTTGCCATGGTTAAAAACCTCCTCTATAAAATAAGCTTTTAATATTATACATCATTTTCTTATAATATGCAATAGCAAAAGTGGATAAATTTATCCGGGCATCATATAAAATTTATTTATTATGATGGTCGACAACAAGAAAAAGGTGTGGTATAATATACCCATAAGATTTGAAAGGATATATATGATGGTAATAATAGGGATAGACCCGGGCTATGCGATAGTCGGCATAGGCGCTGTAGAATATGTTGGAAATAAATTCAGGACGCTTGAGTATAACGCAATAACGACTCCAGCCGGAATGCCAACGGTTGAGCGGCTGAAAAAGATATATACAGAAATGACCAGCTATCTTATAAAATATGATCCCGATGCAGTGGCGATCGAGGAATTGTTTTTTAACTCAAATCAGAAAACGGCGATAAACGTTGCGCAGGCAAGAGGAGTGCTGCTCGTTGCAGCGGCTAATGCAAATGTGCCGATATACGAGTATACGCCGCTTCAGGTGAAGCAGGCCGTAACGGGCTACGGACGCGCGGACAAGCAGCAGATACAGCAGATGGTAAAGATGCTGCTTGGGCTGAATGCTGTACCAAAGCCCGATGACGCTGCCGATGCTCTTGCGATAGCCATATGCCATGCGCATTCGAGCAAGATAAACAATATGTTCGGCATAAACAAGGTGAGGTGACGAATGAGAAAGGGTACGGATATGAGAAAAAAATTACAGAACATGCTGTTTGAATTTTGTTATATACTGGAGATCGCCATATCGTGCGTAATAGGGATAGCGGCAGTGATTTTATGTATCAGGCTGTTCTGGGAAATGATAAATTCAACAGTATTCGGAAGCGGCGATGATGTGCTCGTGAACGTTCTTGACGGAGCGATGACGCTTGCGATAGGCGTTGAGCTTATCAAGATGCTGTGCAAGCATACGTCTGAAACGATTGTCGAGGTGCTGATGTTTGCTATAGCAAAGCAGCTTGTTGTGCAGCATACGACGCCGCTTGAGAATCTGATTACAGTGGCAACGATAGCCGGTCTTTTTGCGATAAGGAAATTCCTTTTCAGAAAAGAGGACAAAATATCGGGAAAAGGCTGGCGGCGAAAGAATAAAAAAGCCATTAATGAAGGAGAGAACGAGAATGAAAACGTATCAGGGATATAAGTACATAGAAGGCGGGATATGCGCCGCGCAGGGCTTTAAGGCGAACGGATTGAACTGCGGACTTAACAGCGACAAAAATAAAAATGACCTGTGCCTTTTTGTGAGCGATGTAATGTGCAATGCCGCGGGAGTGTATACGCAGAATAAGGTCAAGGGCGCGCCTGTAACGGTCACAAAAAGCAAGCTTGAGGCGTCCGGAGGAAGGGCAATCGCAATCATAGCAAACTCAAAAAATGCGAATACCTGCAATGCTGACGGTAAAGACAAGGCTCGTGAGATGTGCAGACTTGCGGCGGTGGAGCTCGGAACGGATGAGAGATATGTGCTTGTGGCTTCGACGGGCGTTATAGGTCAGCCGCTGCCGATAGAACCGATAAGAAGCAGCATAAGCGAGCTTGTCTCGGGGCTTTCATACGACGGCAACGAAAAAGCCGCAACGGCGATAATGACGACAGACACGGTCAAAAAGGAGTGCGCCGTTGAATTTGAGCTTGACGGAAAAACATGCCGCCTCGGCGGAATGGCGAAGGGCAGTGGGATGATACATCCGAATATGGCAACGACGCTTAATTTTATAACTACCGATGCTGCCATAAACGCTGGACTGCTCCAAGAGGCGCTTTCAGAAATAACAAAGATAACATATAACTGTCTCAGTATAGATGGCGACACATCTACAAACGATATGGTCATAGTCATGGCGAACGGACTTGCCGGAAACAAAGAAATAACGTCGGAGGGCGCGGATTATGAAATACTCAAACAGGCGCTCTATATCGTAATGAGCGAGCTTACAAAAATGCTTGCAAAGGACGGAGAGGGTGCGACAAAGCTTATAGAATGCACGTGCGCATCTGCCCCGGATACCGATACGGCCATCACCGTTGCAAAAAGCGTTATACGCTCGCCGCTCTTTAAATGCGCGGTGTTCGGAGAGGACGCAAACTGGGGAAGGATACTCTGTGCCGTAGGCTATGCCGACGCAGAATTTGATATAGGCGGAGTGGACGTGGACATCGCCTCGGCTGCCGGGAGCGTTGCTGTGTGCCGCTCGGGCGCGGGCGTTGAGTTCTCGGAGGAAAAGGCTGCGGAGATATTAAAAGAGGACGAGATATTTGTCAACATAGAGCTTAATCAGGGAACCGCCTCGGCAAAGGCGTGGGGCTGCGACCTGACGTATGATTATGTAAGGATCAACGGCGATTACAGAAGCTGACCGCACACAAAATAAGCGGCGTATCTCACCACCCGCCGCGGCTCGGAGTATTGATATACGCCATCGCCCCGTTGGGCGGTAATCTACTTGCTTCTTTTGAGTGCGGAAAGTGAACAAAATAAGCGGCGTATCTAATCGTTATTAAGACGACCGCTTTGCATGAATTTATAATTTTGGGAGAAATATTATGCTGAAGGTAGACGGACATACAAGGCAGCTCGGGATAATAGGCGATCCGGTGGAGCACAGCTTTTCACCGGCGATGCACAATTTTATCTCAGAGCTGACAGGCAACAATTATATATATTCCGCATGGCGCGTGACTGACGTACAAAATGCAATAAACGGCGTCCGTGCTCTTGGTATATGCGGCATAAATGTGACCGCGCCGCATAAGGTCAAGGTCATGCGGTATATTGATGAAATAGACGAGAAGGCAAGGCTGCTCGGTTCGGTCAATACGGTAGTGAATAAAAACGGATACCTAAAAGGCTACAACACCGATGCCGACGGCTTTTATATGTCGCTTATAAGAAACGGAATAGAAATAAGGAACAAAAATGTCCTTATAATAGGTGCGGGCGGAGTGACGGAGCCTGCCGTTATACGGTTTTCGTATGAGGAGCCCGCGTCGGTGACGGTCATAAACCGCACTCATGCCAGAACGCTTGCGCTGGCGGAAAGAGTCTATGAAAAGACCGGCTTTAAAATAGAGACTGAAGCGGGACTGGACAGTTATGACGTCATAATAAATACGACCTCTGCGGGGATGGCCCCTAAGCTTGATATTCTTCCCACTGATGCTATAGACGGCGTTGATGTGATAGATTTAATAAATGAAAATACGGCTGCGGTAGATATGATATATAATCCTGAGGAAACGCTGTTTTTAAAAGAGGCAAAGCGCCGCGGAGCAAAAATTATGAACGGTCTCGGAATGCTCATATATCAGGGCATAATTGCATACGAGCTTTTTACAGACACGAAGCTCAGCGATGATATATACGACTGCATAAGAGAAGAGGTGTTCGGATGAATATAGTGCTGACGGGATTTATGGCGACCGGAAAGACAAAAATAAGCCGACGCCTTGCGGAGCTTACCGGCTACGAGCTTATAGATACCGATGCCGCTGTCGAGGCCGAGGCTGGCATGAGCATAAATGATATTTTTGCAAAATACGGCGAGGAGCATTTCAGGGAGCTTGAGACTGCCGCAGTGAAAAAGGCCGCACAGGCTGACAGGACTGTCATATCCACGGGCGGCGGAACGGTATTGAGAAGCGAAAATATCGAGGAACTGAGAAAAAACGGAGTTATAGTCAATCTTGCGCCTGATTTTGAGGTGATAAAAGCGCGTATGGAAAAGGCCGCCGCAACAAGACCGCTCATGAACGGGCAGAGCATGGAGGCCGTAAAAAAGCGCTTTGACGAAAGACAGCCGTTTTATGATAACTGCGACATAAAAATAAAGGTGACAAATGAAAAAACGCCCTTAGAGCATGCGCGGGAAATATTAAGGGCGCTTGATAATAGATATTAAGGAAAGGATATGTTATTATGAAGATCGGATTTATAGGAAACGGAAATATGGGCACGGCGATAATCGGAGGGGTGATAAAAAACGGGCTTGCCGCTCCGAGTGACATAATCGTTTCGGACATAAATGAAGCAGGGCTTAAAGCTTCCGGAGAAAAGTACGGTATAAATATAACAACGAACAATAAAGTTGCGGCGGAAGCGTCGGATATATTATTCCTTGCCATAAAGCCAAATGTTATATATAACGTGATCGATGTGATAAAGGACAGTATTGACGAAAGCAAGCTTGTGGTTTCGATCGCCGCAGGGCAAAGCATAGCTAAGCTCGAGGAAGCGTTTGGAAAGCCGGTAAAGCTTGTGCGCGTTATGCCGAACACTCCGGCGCTCGTCGGCGAGGCCATGTCGGGCATCGCCGTAAACGCGAACGTAAGCGATGACGAAAAGAAAACAGTGCTCAATATTTTTGACAGCCTCGGTAAGGGTGAACTTATAGAGGAATATATGATGGACGCAGTGACGGCTGTGAGCGGCTCGTCTCCGGCATATGTGTTTATGCTGATAGAGGCTATGGCTGATGCCGCTGTGCAGGGCGGACTTCCGCGGGCGAAGGCGTATACGTTTGCGGCTCAGGCGGTCCTTGGAAGTGCAAAGATGGTGCTTGAGACAGGCAAGCACCCCGGCGAGCTCAAGGACATGGTATGCTCGCCTGCTGGAACGACGATAGACGCTGTTGCCGTACTTGAGGAGGAGGGCTTCAGAAGCTCGGTAATAAAGGCGATGAAGGCATGCACCGACAAATCAAGATCGATGTAAGTGCAGGTGACTTTTTTGCGGCGGAATGTTGACAATGAATTTTATGTATGATAAAATTGTAAACAATATGCGGGAACGGTATGCTGTTGCCGGATGTAACATATAGAAGAGGTTATGAAAATGAAACTGCTTAACGATTTTGCGATAGCGCTTGTCAAACCGTCGCGGTATAGGGAGCTGCTTCACAATTCAACCGGACGCGTCGCTCTGTTTGTGGCGGTGCTGATGCTTTTGTCGTCCGTAACGCTTGTAACTGGTTCGATAATGCTTTACGGTATACTCGGACAATATTACACGGAAAACGTCCCGGAGTTTGAGTTCAAAAATCAAACGCTTACGAGTGAGGAGACTTTCGATCTGGAGTTTGCCGGAGTGAAGCTGATGATAGATACAAGCCGCCAGCTCACTGAAGCGGATATTGAGGATGCGTCTCAGGGAGTGCTTTTTGACAGTGACGGCATGATAGTAAAAACCGGCGGACGCGTCATTGAGGCGCAGTATTCAGAAGTTGCGGCGGCGGACACCGTCCTGACAAAGAATTCACTTTATGCATACAGCGGCATGGTCAAAGCCGCGATAGCGATATCGGTCATAATTTCGATAATCTTTTCTGCTGCCGGCTTTATGCTTGGAGCACTGATAACTGCGGCGCTTGCATCGTTTGTGACTATGAGGCTGCCGGGCAGGAATGCAGGACTTTCTTTCGGACAGCTTTACAAGCTTGCCGTTTATTCGAGAGGGCTGCCGGTCATATTGTCGATAGTACTCTCTATGTTCATAGGCGGCATACCCTTTATAATAAGTATTGCAATATCCTTAATAATATTGAATACGGCTCTGTTTAAGATGTCCACAGTGTAGATACGGAGTGAAAAATGAACAAGCATGTACATCTTCAGCAGTTTCTCATGAAGCTGCCGGATTTTGTCTATGACTATATAGAGGTGGCATATACGGGTGACAGCGTGAATACGCAGATAGGATACAGTATAGATATAAAAATTTTTCTTGAATATCTGCAGCGGTTTAAATTCCGTGATGTGGAAAACATAGAGGACTTTACTCCGGAGCATATGGAGCAGGTTACGATACGCGACCTTACTTCTTTCAGCGCATACCTGCGCGAATACGAGACTGAAAGTACAAGCCCATCCGGGCGGGTCATAAAGCGCATACGCAGGAACAGTGCTTACGGAATAAACAGAAAGCTTTCCGGAATACGCGGACTGTTTTCGTATCTATACAAAAACGATTTGATATCTCAGAACGTTACAGATAAGCTTGATTTTAAAAAGCTGCATCAGAAGATGAAAAAGCCGCTGACGACTCAGGAAACGATACGTCTTATAGATGTGATATATGAGGGCGAAAAATATTACGATGGCAGGGACCTGAGCGAATACCTGCGGCGCAAGCAGCGCGATATTGCGTTGTTTACAGCGTATCTCGGCACGGGCTGCCGAGTGAGCGAGTTGGTGAACATCGATATGGATGATATTGATTTTGATACGGCGTCGTTTATCGTGACGCGTAAGGGCGGCGAGCAGCAGGAGATATTTATGCCTGTTCAGGTAGAAAACGAGATGTTTAAGTATTTTGAAGAACGGAAGGGTGCCGAGAACGTAAAGGACAATAAGGCATTTTTTATAAACCGTCAGGGGAAAAGAATGACCGTGCCCGGGGTCGAGAAGATATTAAAAAAATATTGTGCCACGGTCGGGATAACGCATCCCGACAAAACGCGTCCGCATGCTTTAAGGCGGACGTTTGCATGCAATTTGCTTGCGGACGGTGTGGATATAAAAATGGTGGCGGAGCTCATGGGACATAAAAATATCGACGTAACACACAGATATTATGCTCAGTATGCTTCAAAGCGCAGAAGAGAAATAATGCGCGGCTTTGAGCTGATAGACGAAAAGCGCGACGAATAAACAATGTGCCGTTGATTCGGCCGTTAAATAATACAAACATCGAAAGGTGATAACTGATTATGAGAAAACTGCTTGCCATATGGGTCGGAAAGCTTTTGACGCTTGCGGGACATATAATAGGGAAGAAATCCTCATCGAGTCCGGGTGAATATGCGCTCAGGATATGCCCGGACCTTGTCAGGGACTTGAACAAGTATATAAAAAAGAGTGTTATCGTGACCTGCGGCACAAACGGAAAAACGACCACAAACAATCTGCTGTGCTCGGCGCTCGAGGCTAAGGGCTATAAGGTCCTGTGCAACAGGCTCGGAGCGAATATGTTGAACGGCGTTGCCACTGCGTTTCTGCAGGCGGCGAGCATCACGGGAAAACTGGAGGCTGATTATGCGTGCCTTGAGATAGATGAGGCGTATACGCGTATAGTTTTTGACTACGTAAAGCCGGATGTCATGGTCATAACGAATCTTTTCCGCGATCAGCTCGACAGATACGGAGAGATAGATATAACATCGAATATCCTTAAGGAGGCTATCGCAAAGGTCCCAGGGATAAAGCTTGTATTAAACGGCGACGATCCTCTGTGCGTCCAGTTCGGACGCGAGGCCGGAGCGATATATTACGGCATTTCCGAAAAGGTGCTGCCGCAGCTTGACGACACAAAAGAGGGCAGATTCTGCCCAGTATGCGGAGCGCAGCAGAAGTTCAATTATTACCATTACAGCCAGCTCGGCGATTTTTACTGCCCGTCCTGCGGCTTTAAGCGTCCGGAGATAGATGTTGAGGTGAAAAATGTTTCGCTCAAAACGCCTATGCGCTTTACGATAAACGGCCAGCCTATGGAGATAAATTATAAAGGCTTCTATAATATATACAATATAATCGCCGTATACGGCGCGCTTGAGGCGGTGGGCGAGAGCACCGACGGCTTTGAGGGGCTGCTTGCGGGCTACAAGCCGCAGATAGGGCGTATGCAGGAGTTTGCGTTTAAAAAGCCTGTGATACTGAGCCTTTCAAAAAATCCCGCGGGCTTCAATCAGGCGATCTCGACAGTCAATACCGACGACCGCAAAAAGGATGTTATAATCGCGATAAACGACCTTGCAAATGACGGACGTGATGTATCATGGCTCTGGGATGTTGATTTTGACAAGGTCAAGGACGAGAACCTCAACACTCTGACAACGACAGGTATACGAAAGTGGGATATAAGCCTGCGCTTCAAATACGCGGACATCATGCCCGACTTTATCACATCCGATATGAAAGAGGCTGTATTAAAAGCGCTAGATACAGATTCCGAGGTGGTTTATGTGCTTGTGAATTATACGGCGCTGTTTCCGACCGAGGGAGTGCTGAATGAGCTTTTAAAAGAAAGGGGAAATGAATAATGGATATAAAAATAATGCATCTATTCCCCGATCTGCTCAATCTCTACGGCGACAAGGGAAATATCGAATGTATGCGCAAGCGCCTTAACTGGCGTGGTATAGGCTGCGAGGTTGTTCCGTTCACGACGGAGGACAGCGGCTTTGAGCTGAGCGATGTTGACATAGTATTCCTCGGCGGCGGCTCCGACAGGGAGCAGAAAATAGTCTGCCGCAGCCTGCTCGAGCACAAGGCGGAACTGAAGGATTTTGTCGAAAACGGAGGCTCTCTTGTTGCTGTATGCGGAGGCTATCAGCTGCTCGGGAAATATTATAAGCTTAAGGATGAAACTATAGAGGGTCTTGATATCCTCGATATATACACCGAGCAGGGCAAGGGGAGGCTAATAGGCAATATAGTGCTTGAAGCCGATTTTCTAAAAGAGTCGGATAAGCTTATCGTAGGCTTTGAAAATCACGGCGGCAGAACGTATATAAACGGTCACAAGCCTCTCGGAAAAGTCATTTACGGCAACGGAAATTCGGACAAGTGCGGCTGTGAGGGCGTTATGTATAAGAACGTTGTGGCAACGTATCTGCACGGACCGCTGCTCCCGAAAAATCCGGTGCTCTGCGATTATATACTCACAAACGCACTTAAGAAAAAATACAGTGATTTTACGGAGCTTGTGCCGCTCGATGACAGGCTCGAAAAAACAGCAAATGAATATATAGTTAACAGGTTTAAATAAATGTACCAAATGTCCTGACAAAAAGACGCTACAGAAAACTTAATAAAAAAACGGCACCCTATCTTAGGATATGGTGCTTTTTTATTACGAAATTTTTACTTGGCGGTGATTGAAGTTTTTACATCCAAAAACTGTAATAGAATTGTATGATGAGAAAGAGAAAATGAACTTTACGGAGGGATCATATGTTAGAGTTAAAAGGCATAAAGAAATCGTATGACGGAGTTACGGTTCTGGACGGAATTGATATGTCTATAGCAGACGGTGAGATAATTTCGATACTGGGCTCATCCGGGAGCGGCAAAACTACGCTTCTAAACATAATTCTTGGCATTACGGAATGTAATGAAGGGAGTATTGTTTTTGACGGAGATGACATAACGAATATGTCTATGGAGGACAGAGGGTTCAATATCGTTTTTCAGGACTATGCCCTGTTCCCAAATCTGAACGCGTATCAGAATATCATATACGGTCTGCGGAATAAACCGGATATATCGACGAAGGAAGAGGTGGATGACCTTATAGAGCTACTTGGCTTGAAGGATCATCTTAATAAAAAGATAGAGCAGCTTTCGGGCGGACAAAAGCAGCGTGTGGCGCTTGCGAGAACTCTCGTTATGAAACCAAAGATACTTTTGCTCGACGAGCCCTTGAGCGCTCTTGACGGAGTTATAAAGGAATCGATAAAGGACCGCATAAAGACGATAGCAAAGGAATTTGATCTTACTACGATAATAGTGACGCATGATCCTGAGGCGGCCTTGAGCCTTTCGGACAAGGTCATGATCCTTAATAAGGGTAAAATTTCGCAGTTTGCCGAGCCGTCGGATATAATAAGTGCGCCTAAGGATGAGTTTGTAAAGGAATTTATCCTTAAGCAGCTGGAGATAAAGAGAAATAATATATTCAATCTTTTTCATGATGCTGAAGCTCCGGAGCTCAGCGCAAAAGGAGCGTGATCATGTTGACAGGTGTCAGCAGACGCGGACCTGTTCCGCTGAAGGTGATATTTATTGTTGCAGCGGTACTGTTTGCGGTATTTCTGATCATGCCCATGGCGATCATACTGATAAAATCGCTTGTGGGTGATTCGGGCTTTTCGCTTGGATTTTATGCGGATATCCTAACGCGTGAGAATTTCGGAGCGGCCTTTCGCAACAGTGTACTTGTTTCGGCTGCAGCCGGCATATTGACCACGGTGCTTGCTTTTATACTTGCTTATGCTGTGAATTATACGAATATAAATAAGACGATAAAGAAGCTCATAAGCGTGCTGGCGGTAGTGCCTATGCTTTTGCCGACGATCACATACGGCTTTGCCATAATATATTCATTCGGCAAGCAGGGGCTCATAACCATGCTGTTTGGACATCAGTTCTTTGATATATACGGTGTACCGGGGCTTATGATAGGCTACGTGATATATACGCTACCGATAGCATTTATGCTGATCAATAACACCATGCAGTACATAGATAAAAAGTTCATGATAGTATCGCGGGCCATGGGCGACAGCAAGCTGCGCTGCTTTGTAACGACGGTGATAACGCCGCTGCTCGGAACGTTTGCCGCATCTTTTATACAGAGCTTTACGCTCAGCTTCACAGATTACGGTATACCAACGTCGGTAGCCGGAAA
>CALXRY010000195.1 GCA_944390955.1 uncultured Clostridia bacterium
TAGGCGCAATAAGGTTTCCGTCGAGCTGCTGAAGTATAAGCAGTGATACGGCAGTTAAACAGCCTTTGAATAGTCCGCCCGTAAGGAGCGTTATTGCCGATGCAATAACAGAAGATATTATTGAGCCGAAATACGGGATCATATCCATCGCGCCGATAAATATCCCCAGTACAACGGCATATTTTACTCTGAAAAGCGAAAGTACCACTGAGCATATTACAGCCATTATGATGCTGCATACAAATCTTGAATACAGAAAGCCCGTAAAAATGCGGTTTACTTCCGATGCGTACGCCGCCGCTCTTTTTGCAAAGGATTCGTCACGGAATACCGATATTGTGTGCATAACGCTGTGACCTATTCGTTCCTTGTCAAAGAGCATATACACCGATGCAACGACAGCGATAAATGCCGATACGACTCTGCTTGTAATGGTAAAGACTCCGTGTGCGTATTTGCCGAATTCGGCAATATCGATCTTCTCGAATGTGGCGGTAAACGCCGATCGGATATTCGATCCGAGCGTATGCTCGGGATCGATTTTCCGGACTATATCGAGATTGTCCGCAAATTCCGCCGCAGCGTCTATATACGATGGCAGGTTATGGTACAGATCGATGATATTCCTGTACAGCATCGGAATGAGCGAGATTATTATCCATGCCATGGCTCCGAAGGTCAGCAGATATACTGCAAGAACGCTCAGCCCGAATGAATGCTGCCGTATAAAGACAGGCTTTGTTCTTTCAAGAACAGACTGTATTTTTAACGCCGGGATGTTCAGGATATATGCGATGATGAATGCCCATAAAAACGGCGACATCGCCGATAGGATCACACCGATGAATTTTGTGATATTGCTTATGTTGTCAAAGGTCTTGTAAACTGTGATCACTGCAACGGCAAAAATAAATGCCGCGGCCCATTTGGAATACTTTTTTAATAAGTTCATACGTTACCGCCTTTCTGTTGCTTATGTAATATTGTAAGTTTATAAGAAAGACAGTTTAAAGACGTTGGGCTGCCGCGTCAAAAGCGACAGCCCCTGCTAATGCCGTATAAATATTATTCTGTAAAACAGCGGTTGATCATGCGTCCTCTTCTATAATTATCAATTTTGCGGTGTACGCGCCGTTTGAGAACGTGCATCTTGTATCGACCACGTCGCCGACCTCAATATCTGAAACGGACTGAGAAACACCTGCTGAAGTAACTACGGTGACATTGCTGCTTCTGAAGAATACTGTTTCAGCAGTATCTGAACCGTCGACAAGGACTCTCAAAAATCCGTAAGAGGTGTTTATACTTGTTACCGTTCCTGATATCCTGCCCTCTGAAGCCGTCGTGCCGCTTGAAACTATTCTTGTTATAGCTCCTGATTCAGTCGTGATCGTTACCACATCTCCGACTCTGAAATCATAGAGCGTTCCTTCCTCGCCGTTGATCGTTATCGTAACGTCGTTCGGAATTACAAAGCTCATATCTTCGCCCTCGACTCTTACAACCATAGAAGATTCCGTAGAGATGTTTACCGATTGAACCGTTCCCTGATAGGTGCGTGTCGAGGCGGAGGCAACGATCCGTGTTACCTCGCCGTATTCTAGCTCAAGCTCGCTTATGGTATCCCCGGGATATAGAGAAGCCATATCCGAGGAAACTCCGTTTTTCCTTACGGTAACATCGCTTGAAACAGGATATGTCATTCCGTCATATTCTTCCTGGGCATGAGATATTGTTATAGTGAGCTGGTCGCCGACATTTACCGATACGACTTCCGCACCCTGTATGACCTGAGTTTTTTCCTGGCCGATAACGTTTACAACGAGTCCGTCCTCAAGCTCGAGCGTTATGACATCATCAGTGGAGAAGCTGCGGAGCGTGGCGGGCGAACCCTCGTATGTTACCGAAAGTGATTCGGAACACGTATACTGTTCAATATCTGTCGAATTGTTTGGTATCATTTTGATGACCGTTCCGGCACCCGAAAGCTGATATCCCTGATAGCGGCCCGTTATCGTCTCGTCAGGCTCTGATGCTGTGGCGTCAACGAGAATGACCTCTCCGTTTGAAAGCGTGATGTTTGCATTTACGTTGACGATCATGCTGCTCAGCTGCGTGGAAATACCTTGTATACTGAACTGCGTATTGTCAGTATAATTATATTCGGTCGTATCGCCAGACGTATCCCTGATCGTTATAGTCTGATTTTCGGTATTTATTTCCATGAGTTTTCCAGAAATATATTCGTATTCCGTAGCGTCAACGACTCTTGCGAGCATTGTTGCCATCTGGCTTCTGAGCACCGGTGAGAGCGGCTCAAACCTGTTGCCGTCCATACCTGTCATTATGCCTTCGTTGGTTACGTAATTTACATACTGCATGGCGTTTCTCGGTATGTCATTTACATCAAGGTATTCGAGGTCAATAGCGACTTCGTCGAGAGCTTCTTCCTCGCCGCCCATGGCTTTCGTTATGATGATCGCCGCTTCATAACGTTGCATAGGCTCGTCTTTTACATCCTTAATGTATGTATCAAGATCGCTCTTTGTAAGCGCTCCTTTGTACAACATGTAAACTATCTCATCCTGTCCCCATGTGAGATAGTAGTCGGAGATGAGGTCATCGTATGTTGCGTGAGCCTGACGCAGAACTTCGGCATTTGCCTCATCCGATGAACCCATCGCTCTTGCAAACAGAGCTATACATTCAAGCTTTGTTATGTTTTGGTCCGGCTTAAAGGTGCCGTCCTCATAGCCGGTGATATAACCAAGATCGGCCATTCTTTCGATGTTGTCTCTTGCCCAGTCATAGCGGCTGTCGTCAAGATCACTGAACATCCCGACCGCAAAAGCCGATACCGACATCGCCGCCGAAACAGCGGAAGCAGCTATAATGCTTATTATTTTTTTCATTTTATCCTATCCTTTCCTGTGGTTTTATCTGAACACGATATGCAACGCCGCCGGCGGAATCCGCCCCAGACTTCGGCGCCGTTCAAAATATCCTACAGATATTCTATATCATATCATATTTTTCTGATTTAATCAAGTGGGTAATATTATTATTTTCATAAATATATCAAAAAAATTTACATTTTATTTATACAATATTCATATGATACGGCTGATATTGGTGGAGGACGTGCTCCGGCGGCGAATTTTTTAACACCTCAAGCATATTTGTGTTGTGTTTTTTGCGGATACGTGTTATAATGGGAACAGCAGAGGCGGACGTACGGCGTGGGCATCGCAGTCCGCTACAATATGATGGAGGTAATTTTAACATGTGGGCATACGAAAGTGTATTTTATCAGATATATCCGCTCGGCTTCTGCGGCGCGCCGTTCGAGAACGACGGTATCCCGGAAAGCCGTATCCTTAAGGTCCTCGACTGGAGCGATCATATAAAAAAACTCGGAGTTAACGCAGTATATTTTTCGCCTGTGTTTGAGTCGGATACTCATGGCTACAATACGCGCGACTTCAGAAAAATAGATACGCGTTTAGGTACGAATGATGATTTTAAAAAAGTGTGTGAAGATCTTCACGGTAAGGGAATAAAAATAGTTCTTGATGGAGTATTCAATCACGTTGGGCGCGGCTTCTGGGCGTTTCGTGACGTGCTCGAAAAACGCGAAGGCTCACCTTACAGAGATTGGTTTCATATAGATTTCGGCGGCAATTCGAATTATAATGACGGTCTGTGGTATGAGGGCTGGGAAGGCAACTACGATCTTGTGAAGCTGAACCTGAAAAACAACGACGTTGTGGAGCATATACTCGATGCAGTAAAATACTGGGTTAAGGAATTTGATATAGACGGTCTGCGCCTTGATGTGACGTACTGCCTCGATATGGATTTTCTGAAAAGGCTCAGGAGCTTTACAGAGGGACTAAAGAAGGATTTCGTGCTGATAGGAGAGCTGCTGCACGGCGATTATAATCGATTCGTAAACGATGAGATGTGCCACAGCTGTACAAATTATGAGTGTTACAAGGGGATCTACTCAAGCTTTAATTCGATGAACATGTTTGAGATAATCCATTCGCTCCAGCGCCAGTTCGGTTCCGAGCCGTGGGCGCTCTACAGGGGAAAGCACCTGCTTGCGTTTGCTGATAACCATGATGTATCGAGGATCGCAAGTATTCTGACAAACAAGCAGCACCTTCCGCTCGTGTACGGCATGGTCTTCGGAATGCCGGGAATACCGTGCGTATATTATGGAAGCGAATGGGGAGCGGAAGCTCTCAAGAGCCAAGGCGATCCGGCTCTCAGGGCATGCTTTGACGAGCCTATCAAAAACGAGCTGACGGAGTTTATATCAAAGCTCGCAATAGCGCATAGGAACAGCGACGCGCTCATAAACGGCAGCTTCAGATCGGTGGTCTTGCAGAACAGCCACTGCATTTTTGAAAGAAAGACCAACAGTGAGCGTGTACTTGTTGCGATCAATGCTTCCGATGAGCCGGTAATATGCCATTTTGACGCCGGCTGCGGAATGGCGGTAGATCTAATCACCGGCAAGAAACACGATTTTGGCGGCGGCAGCGAACTGCCCGCAGAGAGCGTGCAATACTGGAAAATGGAAAGATAAGTGCGATAGGGAAGTGCTTGCGGCGGCAGCTATACTGCAAGCGTACAGCATTGGAAAATGGAGAAATAAGTTCGATACCGAGAACCTTGCGGCGGCAGGTGTGGCAGGAGCGCACAGGATCGGAAATAGAAAAATGGCCTGCGGATGCGTATTATCTGGTATAAAATGTTTTGATATTGTAATCGTACAGATATTGACTTGAAACAAATGTAGGTATATAATATATGTTATAATTAAGAGTATTCTCGGAAAAAACGTGGATTTGAAAATACCGTTTGAGAGAATAACGCGGGATAAGAGTGGAGGAAGTAAATTATGCTATGCAAAAAATGCGGAGCGCAGATTCCGAACGATTCGGTAAAGTGCGAATTCTGCGGCGAGGTCTTTGTTGAGGAGCCGAAGCCGGAGGAGACATCAGCCGAAGCCGGCGTTGATATGGGAGATACGCAGGTAGTAAACCTCAGCTCCGATTCGGACGACAACAAAGAAAATTACTCGGAGGAAATGGCCGGGCGTTCCACACACGATATATTTGAAGAAAACGCAAAAAAGAGAAAGAATCAGGTTGAAAAGGTCATAGACGAAAAGCAGCAGCAGCTTGAGGAGATCACAATGCGCCGCAACCAGAAAAAGCAGCGCCAAAAGAGAAATAAAATCATACTCGTTTCATGCGTATGTGTGCTCGTTGCGGCAGCGGCAGGCTTCGGTACTTATTATGTAAGGAACGGAGGTATAGGCACGACGGTCATCGCAACGCCTGCACCGTCGGTATCGCCGATCCCGACGCTTGCGCCTGTGGAGACTCCGGCAGTAAATACGCCGAATCCGTCGGCGTCGGCGGCTCCGGAGGAAAACAGCGAGACAGAGGAGAGTGGAAACAACTGGACAAGCGTATCCGGCAGCGAGTCTTCATCGGGCAGCTCATCGTCATCATCAGGCGGCGCATCCTCAGGAGGAAGCTCGTCATCTTCGTCGGGAGGCTCGTCCTCAGGAGGAAGCTCATCATCCTCGTCGAGCGGTTCGTCTTCTGGTGGAGGTTCGTCCTCATCGGGCGGTTCATCATCAGGAGGAAGCTCATCATCTTCATCTGGCAGTTCATCATCGAGCGGAGGCTCGTCCTCATCTGGCGGCTCGGCTCAGGGCACGACGACAGCTGTTAATACCGGAAGATATACGGGAGTTGTAACGAACAGCCTTAATTCCGAGCTTGTTGTCGGAAATGAGGTAATATACGACGAGGCCTCAGATAGATACTTTATGACGTTCAATCTTGACGGAGTAATGTATTATGCGTATGTTTCCGAGGGGAGTACAACAGAGCAGGTGAGAGGTAAGTATATCACGCTGTCGGCCGATCCTACAAACGGACGCTATAACGGAAATACAGTCTACGATATAACGAGCATGACGTATTATGAGGGTGATTATATAATACCCGATTCCGGAACGAGACTCATCAGCAGCTCCGAGATACAGAATCTTTCAAAGGAACAGCTCGGGCTGGCAAGAAATGAAATATATGCGCGTCACGGACGCCAGTTCCAGATGGAGGAATATCAGACGTACTTTGAGAGCAAGTCATGGTACAAGATCAATCCGAATTACGATTATACCAACGACAACAATAATCTGAACGATATAGAGCTTGCGAATGTAGATACGATATTGAGGATAGAAAATTCCAAATAATAAAAAACTGACGCCGATATTTTTTAGGCGTCAGTTTTTTTATATAATATATGCATCAAATACCGAGAGATTTATTTTTGATCAGCCGTTCCGTTGACGGCGCAAGCTTTTTATACAGTATCCAGAAGCATACGAAGTGGCAGGCAGCGGTTATGAACCATGTAACGGGATACGAGAAGTATAATGTCTGAAGCGTCTGATGCCAGCGAAATATTGTAAATATCCAAACTATTCTTAGCCCGCAGGCTCCTGCGAGCGACACTACCATCGGCATGAATGAATAGCCGAGTCCACGTATGCAGCCGACCATAACGTCCATAAGCCCGCAAAGGAAATATGGTACACATATTATTAATATTCTTACTATTCCGTATTCTATGACCTCAGCGTCGGATGAATATATCCCCAGCAGCTGATGACCGAATATATATGCGGAAGAGCCGAGAACAAGCCCTGTGACCGTAACGCAGGCAAGGCACACCCACATTATGCGTTTCACCCTGCCGAATTGGCCTGCACCGTAGTTCTGGCTCGTAAAGGACAGTGCTGTTTGATAAAATGCATTCATAGCCATATAGACAAAGCCCTCTATGTTTGCCGCGGCGGTGTTACCCGCAACGGCGACAGAGCCGAACAGGTTTATCGATGACTGTATCAGCACGTTTGAGATTGAGAATATCGCACCCTGCATTCCGGCGGGGAGACCTATCTTCATAATCTGCACGAGCTTGCGTCCGTTTATTTTCAGCTTTTTCAGCTCAAGCTTGTACGGACCGTCGGTTTTTATAAGTGCCCTTACTATAAGTCCGGAAGATAATATCTGCGAAAGCACTGTTGCAAGCGCAACACCCTCGACGCCCATGCCGAACTGAGTTACAAATATCACGTTCATGATGATATTTAAGGCTCCGGCAGCCGCAAGGTAATACAGAGGGCGGCGCGTGTCGCCGATGGCTCTGAATATGGCGGTGCCGAAGTTATACAGCATGATTATCGGCATGCCCGAAAAATAAACCTTCATATATAATGCTGCCTGGTCAAGGACGTCTTCAGGCGTGCCCATAAGCGACAGAAGCGGCTTTGACAGGAATATCCCGAGAAAGATCAGAATGACTCCGCATATGATGCTGAACATGATGGATGTATGTACGACCTCGCTTATGTCTTTCGTATTTCCGGAACCGTAGAATCTTGCGGTCATTACATTCGTGCCGACCGAAAACCCGATGAATACGTTTATAAGAAGATTGATAAGCGAGCTTGTCGAGCCGACCGCTGCCAGAGCCTGATGCCCCACAAAACGCCCGACGACGATTATGTCGGCGGCGTTGAACAGCAGCTGCAGTATGCTTGAAAGCATAAGCGGCAACGCAAATATAAGAATTTTGCCGAGCAGCGGCCCGCTACACATATCCATCTCATGAGTTCGTTGTTTCAATTAAAATCACACCCCAAAATTTATTCCGGGTACTATTGTACCACCTATGTTAGCAAAATGCAACAGGCTGGAATATATTTTTAAATTTCTGCAAAAGAGTATGATTATTATTGATTATCGAAACAGTTTTTGTGCGTATTTACGGATGAATGTGTGCTGCTTGCGTAATGAAGTTTGATTATTTTGAGATACAGAATTTTATCTCATATTTACCGGTGCGTTTAAAGGCGTTTTCCACTGAGCTCAGTATATAATCGACGCGCTCCTCGTACACCACGGCGATAACGCCTTTGTTCCAGAAGCGTGCGGCGCGTACGCCCTCCATTTCAAGAACTGATCTCAGCAGCATGGCTTCCTGCTGCTCAAGACCCCAAAGCTGCAGAAAATCCTTTGCTGATTGGTTCATTTGATTGAAGAGCTCCGAGGTGCGGCAGCGCCTGAGGGGTTCTGCGACGGACCTAATGCGCTCGTTGTCACGGAGTATCATGCTGAGGCGGCTGTAGGAGGACTTGCTTTTGAGTTTGTGCTTTGCTGTTTCAAGCTCCGGCTGAGTGAGCTCCGATATTGCCGTTATATGCGGGTACAGGCTTTTGACCTTTTCAAATTCCGATTCGATTTCCTTGTAGTCAGCGGAATGGTCACCGTGTTTGTCCATTTGTATGGCAATGAGCTTAAAGCCTGCTAGCGGCAGAGGCAGAGACTCTGTCTTGAGACGGTCCGATCTTATGCAGTAGCCCGGGCGTGCGTTCAGAAGCGCAAGGTATGGCTTTATATTTGATTTTCCGCAGCAGGAGGCCGCGGCAGCCGTTTTGTCATACCGTGAAAAGCCGTTTATGCTCATTATGCATTTTACGGTACAGCAGGCCGTTTCCGCCGTTGAGTCAAAGTATCTTGGGATTGAGTTGTCAAGAAGTATTTGCCCGCCCGAAATATGCGTGTCTGGCGGTAGAAGGCCGCCTGTGTTTTTTATGCGCTGAGTATAGACGGTGTCTGAGTCTGTATTTTCAAGCTGAAGCTTGTCGGAGGCTGACGGACGGCAAAGACCGGTTACACCGACAGACAGTGGGTATGTGAGACTGAGTGCGCCTTCTATATCAGGAAATCCCAGCAGTGTACACAAAAGCCCGCATTTCTCCTGCTTAAGATAACTGCCAGATTCCTCAAAGCGTTTGTAAAAATCCTGTTTCATAGCTGCAATATCCATTTTGCTTGCTCCCTTCTCATAATATGTATATACCTTATTCTTTGCAGTTTTTGACGAAAAGATACGGCAAGACACTCCGAATGCTGTTTTTGCCATATTTTCCGCCGTAAAGCAGAACCAAAGATGCGTGACCACCAAGTTGCTGATTTTTAAACAGATTTATCTGTTTTTTATATATAAAAATTATTGAATATGTTGTATAATTATTATACAGTAAGTTATTTATAAGGAGAAGGAGAGAGTGAAATGAAAAAGACGAAATTTATTTCAGCACTGGCCGTGCTGGCTATTGGCGCTCAGTCTATTATGATGCCTATCCTTGCAAATGCCGAGGCAAGCGCTATGTATATTGAGAATTCGGATTTTTCGGATTGTGCCATAGGCGGTGCGACCGGCAACGGATACTACGGACTAAACATACTTCTTGACGGAGGTCCTTGGCTTTCAAAGGGAAGCGCTACATTGCACTACGAGACATATATGCATGACGACGAGAAGGATATAAATTACTGTAACTTCTATTCAAATTCGGAAGCGACAGGTACAGGCTCGGGCTCGATGTATGTATATCAGAGAGATACGACCTCTAATTTTGCTCAGACTTTTGGGCACTGCAAATTTGATATAAGAATGAATGAAGGAAAAATGCAGCTTCAGATCGGTTCATTCTCTGACCCTACTTCAAATACAGACTATATCGCAAATACGATAACGTTTGACACGCAGTCAATAACTGCTACAAATGGAAGCCAGACAAGAACGGTCGCATCAATAAAGCCCGGTGAATGGTATACCGTAGAGATAGCTATTAACAATCCGCTTCAGGAAGTAAATATCACTGTTGCGGATGAGAGCGGCACGATCATTGGTCAGGCCGAAGGTTTTGGATATCAGCAGCAGCAGTGCGAGAGCGTAAAAATATGGTGCTTCGGGTATGTCAGAGGCGTACCTTACAATTATGATCTTACGAATGTGACGATCGAAAAATCGACCGATACTACAAATCCGTATCAGATCATAAAGTAATATTGTTAATTCGAAGGCGTCAGGTTGTTGTCATAAAGGGTCATATCACTCAAAGGGATATGACCCTTTTGGATTAAAGTAAAAAATCATGCTATAAAAACTAATATATGTATTTAATGCCGCTTGTACAAATATTTTTTTTAAAAATTATAAAAAAATATTAAAAAATATTCGTATTTAGGCTTGAAATTCTTGTAAAAGTCGTATATAATGTATAATACGTAGAGAAAGAGAGAAGTCTTAATGTGCTTAAGACGGGAGGTGACTATGTTTAAGGTAGACGATACCGTACATAGCTCAAAGAATATCTCCGAAAGCTTTGAAAGAATGGTGATCGAGGAATCAGAACGTGTAAAGCCTATCATAAAAGAACAGTTCCTCAAGGAATACATATTGGGTACAGGCGACACGGAAGAGATTTTTGAGATCTACTGCCGCACTTTTGACGTCGATAAAATGATGCCGGTGCGCATGATCATTTTTAAGCCTTCGGACGGGTGTCCGTACGAGGACATGTTTTTTATCAAAAACGCAGTGGAAAAGTGCTTTGGGGAAGGTGCGGTTCTGCTGTCCATTAACATTCGTGACTGTATATTGCTTGTGACGAGCATAACGGACCGCAGCGAGGTGAAGAAGATCATAGATCAGATCAGCGCTCTGGTCAAGAAATGCTATGACCGAAAGGTAAGCGTTATTTACAGCAGGAGTGCGCCCATAGTGGACGTGCCGGATATGTATGAGTGCCTTTCCGGGCGTATGTCATATTTCTTTTACGGTGACGGAACTGAGATATTGTACGAGGGTGATTTTTCAATCACGGAAAATGACTGTATGATAGAACCGAAATACGGGGCTATCGAACGTGCCGTCAGGAGCGGCGACATTGAAAAAACGAAGAGTCTGCTTTCAGACTTTTTCGGCTCACTTGAGACTGCTTCGCCGACGCCGGCGCTTGCCAAGACGTATTGTCTGGAATTATACGTCTGTATGATACGGTGCTGCGACGTTGAGAAGATCGACAAATATATGAAGGGCATGGTAGAAATACAAAAGCTTAAGACCTTATGCGGCATAAAGGAATTTATAAATGAAAAGGCCGCGGAAATCGTGAAGGCAAACGCACCTAAGACTACAAAAATCTACAGCTCTCTTATTAAGGATACTATCCGCGTTATCGAGGAAAATATCGGTAACGAAAATTTATCTCTGCGGTGGCTTGCAGGTACGATACTTTATACAAATGTGGATTATCTGGGCAAGCTGTTCAAAAAGGAAACCGGAAAGAACTTTTCCCATTACGTTATGGAAAAGCGAATGGAGCTTGCCAAGGAACTTATAGTAGGCGGTCAGAAGGACCGTATATATGAGGTTGCGGAAAAGGTCGGCTACGGTTCAAATTCTCAGTATTTCAGCCAGGTGTTTAAAAAATATACGGGTGTTTCGCCGCTCGAATACAAGGAGTACGCGAGAATGGTGCGGAATGCGATGTGAACCGACGGTTTTTTCAGGTGAGTACATATTAAAAGGGTTAATAATAATCAGTAATGATTTTTGTTATAATTAAAGAAGAGGATTTATGGAGGGATTTTCATGAGTAACAAGTTTAAGAAGCTGCTGTGCGGTGTTCTTTCTGCTGCTATGCTTTTGACCTCGTCGAGCCTTATCGGCTTTGCCGATGATGAGCTTGGCGGAGCGGCCGACGCAGACAGAGACGAAACGTTGGCGGAAGAGGAACTTTTGGCGACGCCGATTCCGACGGATGCGCCCACTGCAACAGAGGCTCCGAGTGGTACTGATTATGAGAACGACGCCTATTATCAGAAGGCTCTCGGCCTTTGCCAGGCCCTCGGGATCATAACCGGATACGAAGACGGCAGCGTGCAGCCGGATTCGGTCGTAAGCAGAGCAGAAATGGCTACGATAGTTCTAAGAGCGCTCAATATGAATATCAGCACGACTTATAACAACAGATTCAGCGACGTTACTTCGTCGCACTGGGCTGCCGGAACGATACAGGCAGCGGCCGACCAAAATATAATTAATGGATTTGAAGACGGCACATTCCAGCCGGATGGCGATGTAACAACGCTCCAGGTATGGAAGATGCTTGTGTGCGCAGCTAACTTCGGAACAGAAGCAGAAGCCAGCGGCGGCTGGCCTACAGGCTATGCAAACGTTGCAAACAACAGAATGGACCTTAATAACGGCGTTGCTTCCGGCGATATGAACGCGGGGGCAGAGCGTGGAAACGTTATAAAGATGGTATACAATGCCCTTATGGCTCCGTTCAACCAGCTTTCGGGAACGGAAAATGGTATGCTCCAGTATTCGGCCCCGTTCACATGGGCAAAGACTAAATTTAATGTAGTAGAGGACAGAGGTGTTCTTTCGGCTACATCGACATCGTCCATGTCTGAGTCGTACAGACCGCAGTCGGGCTATATCTACATAGATGATACACAGTATGCCTGCGCGCTTACGGATATTGATTCCTACGTAGGTTCGACCGTTACATATTATTATCAGGAAGATAATCTTGGAGGACTGACGGTAGTGTCGATAGCTCCGGATACGCTGAGAAACGAAACGGTAGAGATCGACGTTGACGAGATCGAGAGCTTTTCGGGCTTTGCCACGGGCAATGGCCAGATCAAGTTGGTATCAAGCTCAAGAACGTATGACGTAAGCGAGGCGGTAGTCATCTATAACGGCGCGGAGATCACAAACGCGGCTTTTGAAACGGCAAAGGCTGCTGATCCGGATCGTATTCCGGCTTCTATGACATATGATGACTTCCTCCGTCCGAGAGCAGGTTCGCTCAGACTCGTTGATAATGATAGCGAAAGAGGCTATGACATCGTATATATCGAGAGCTATCAGACGATGGTAGTAGTTTCCGCTACCGAAAGACGCCTTACGGCAAATACGAACGAGTATACGAGTGAAGGCATAGGAACAGAAACAAGCGTGACTTTAAACGTTGACACCGATGCCGATCCCGATAAGACAGTTACGGTTTCAAGAGACGGCGTTGAGGCTAGACCAAGAAACCTCAGAAACAATGACGTAATCGTAGTAAAGAGAACTATAGACGACAAGTCGATCGATATCATAAACGTTAGCGATTCGATAACAGGTTCGGTAAGCTCGGTTTCGACAGATTCAAACGGCAATGGAGTCGCAGTTATAAACGGTACAGAATATATCGTTGCGGCTATAGCATACGAAGACTGCACCGCAGGCAGAGAGGGCACATTCTATCTTGACGCATTCGGCCGCGTCGGCAGAGTTGAGGCCACAAGCACGGGCGGACTTACATCTTCGGAAAGATATGGCTGGATAATGACGGCATTCCAGGATGAATCAGGTTCAGGAAATATTGTGAGACTGTTTACCCAAGACAACGGCCAGCAGGAGATGCTTCTTGCAGATACTGTTACTTACTGGGGCCCGAGAGATACTTCAAGCAGCTCACTCACAAGTGATGCCACTATGGAAGCGATCCTTGATGCTATGAGTGCGGATGGAGCGGGGGTAGGTTTCCTGAAGCTGAATGAAAGCAGCCTTGATGAGGATGATGCCGGTACACAGATAAGACTTGTAAAATACAGAGTTAATTCAAATAATGAGATAACAGCTCTTTACTGTGCAACGAGCGGTACTTCCGAGCCTGAGACATCAACTGATGCACTTATACTGAATACAACAAGCCTTAATGGTCAGGCTGCGTCGGGTAGCATCGTAGGTGGCTACTATTTATCGGACGGAATGATCGTTCTGAAAGCTCCTGATAGCAATGATAACATGACAGACGCGGCAAGCTATTCGTTCGGAACGGCTACGGCTTCAAATTATTTGAATAATGAAAATGGTGTAAATACCGTATTTATTGTAGGTCAGTTTGAAGACGGAAACGCTCCCCAGCTTGTTATAGAGTTTGCAGGCTCGTCGAACGATCCTACAAGATTGTCTGATTATGATACGGCGGGTGATAATCCTGTAATGCTTGTAACAAATATAGGTGTCGGAGTTGACGAAGAGGATAACCCGATATATACTATAAAGGGTTATTCAAATGGCGCTGAAGTAACTTATACAACAAGAAGCAATACGACGCTTTGGAAGCTTACCGGAACAACAGGTTCAGGTAACAGGCAATATAATGGTAATTTGTTGTGGAGTGCGATGGATAATTATGGTGATAGCATAGCAAATTACCTCCAGAAGGGTGATATTGTAGGTGTTGCTGATAATGGCGGAATACTTCTCAAGATGGTTGATATCGACGATGTAAAGGCATATGCTGCTGATCAGTCGAATGCAGCTTCCGGTCTGATAGCTTCTCAGGTTATAAACCCTGCGGGAAGTGCAAGCCGTGATTCACTAATATTCGGAAATATCCTGCAGAATTCACTTGGAGCTACCGGAATACTTGAGGTCGGCGGAAGTTCGGCAAGCAGAGTTATGGAGGTAGACGCTGCGAGAGTATTTGAGCTTGTTACTATAACAGCAGACGGAGATGTATTCTATGATTCAGAGGGTACGACACTCGGAGAACTCGCAGAGTATAACTGGGATATCCACTACGGGGATCTTGCATTCATGAGAGTTGCCAATAAGGGAAATCTCCGTGAAGTATTTATATTCAGATTTGAGGATTGATTTATGTATAGGGAGATGACCGCAGAGGGGCGTATGCCCCTCCGCGGGATAAAGATTAAGAGGGAGGAGAAAATTTATGATAAAAAGTAAATTTAAAAAGCTGATAGCTCTTGCAAGCTCGGCGGCGATGGTCGTTTCGACGCTTGTACCTGTAGCTACAGCAGCAGAGACTCCGCAGGTCGTTCAGCCTTCGGAGACCGCGTATATCGATGGCACAAGCGAACAAGGTTTGCCACATCCTGGAGAGCTTTTTGCAAATTATAGCAAACCTGACGGTTATGGTGAAATATTTGAGCATGGAGATAGTAAAGATAATGTCGGTCAGACGGCACTGGTGAAGTTTGATTTATCACAGTATGTAGGAAAAATAAGAAGTGCTCAATTATCTTTCCATTCGGCATGTACAGTAGCAGATAAAAATTCTATTGTATATGTGGCATCAACAGGAGCGGAGTGGGATCAAGATTCAGTAACATGGAATGATCAGACCGGATTGGCGCCTATTAGTCAGATAGGAAGCTCTGTAGAGTATATAGGTTCTGGCGGTGCAGATATTCAGCTTGATGTGACAGATGTAGTAAGAAGCGATGAGGATGGTCTTGTGTCTTATGCTTTTTACACAAATCAGGGACGTCAACAGCAGCTTTCAAATGTTCAGTTAAACCTTGTTGTTTCAGATGAAGTAATACCCCAGACAACAGTAACTGTAAACAATGTTCTTGAAGACGATACTGTTATTGCTACATATACCGTTGAGAATGTATATATAGGCGATACTTTTAATGCCACTCTTGAGATGACGGCAGATAAGACCTATAATGAGAATACATATACTATGGCAGAAGGCGCAGTGACCTCGATAGACTCAGTCACTGAAGGAGCAGTTCTTGATATTCCCTTTGTTTTACTGGAACAAAGGGTGTTTGTAAAGGAGAATTTTGAGAACTCAAGCGTAGGTACATGGGGCTTTTCGACTGGCACGGGCGTTTCGCTTGGATCTGCCGACGGCAATAGCTATCTGCGGCTTTGTACAACCAATGGTTCTGGAGCAACGGATATCAAGACATTTGACGAAAGTTTCAGAGATGAGAAATATATTGAAGTATCTTTTAGATGGAAGACAGAGGTTGATTTGACTGTAAGTAAAACAAGATATTCATATTTAAATATTGTTGATGACAATGGTAATATTTTGTTTGGTATTTCAGGGTCGGATGCAAGAACAGATAAAGGATATATTCCTAAAGTAGCGTATGGATTCAGTTCTGATTTGATGAGTTATACACAGGTAAGTTCATCTGATGGTAATTTCTATACCATTACGCTAAATATCAATTTTGAAACTCAAAAAATGAGCGGAAAAATTTTGAATAGCGCAAATGCAGAAGTTGCAAGCTTCAGCGATGTGGATATAACGGCTGAAAATATAAGCGCACTAAGAGCTACAAATGGTGGTTCGCTTGCACCCATGGCAATTGATGATTTCCAGATAATTGAGGCAAAAAAACAAAATGTTGAATTTACTGTAACGGATACAGAGAATAAGGCTCTTTCGGGAGTGGCTGTTGCAATTGGAAATGAAACTGTTGTGACAGATGAAAATGGTGTAGCAACTTTTAGATTAATTGCTGGAACATATAATGCTACGATAACAAAAGCTCAATATGCAACTGCAATACGAGAAGTTGTGGTTGGAGAAGAGGATGTTAAGATTCCTATTACAATGGAACAGGTCAGCGATGAAGATTTCGTTGCTGATGTTATTGCCAATATGGATATAGAGAACGGGACGACTGTTGTAAAGAACGGCGAGACGTATACGGTAACCGGGGATTTTACTCTGCCTAATCCTAACGATGTGACAGTTGAATGGACAACGGACAGCACAGACGGTCAGGTTGTTATAAACGGAACAAATGTAGTTGTATATCCTCGGCAGGATAAGGGAACGGCTGTAACGCTTACTGCTAAGGTAACATACGGCAGTGCTTCAGATGATGTAAGCTTTACACTTGATCTTGCAGATTATCTCAGTACAATAACAACCGCAGTTAACAATGCAGCTGCCTCGGAAGATGTATATCCGTATGACGATCAGAACGGAACATATGCTATGGACGTTTATGCGTTCTCGAAGTTTACAGCAGAGAATCCGCTGTCATTTGACCTGTATCTGCCTTCGACTGTAGCTGGTGTTGAGGATACTCATATCAGCCAGAGCTGGGAAAGCAGTGACGAGGATCATCTTGCAATCGATGCCGCAAACAATAATGGTGCCATCGGCGCAGATGATATGGAAGCGCATGATGTAACTCTTACTAAGACTGTATCGTATATAAAGGACGGTGTAACTCTTGCTTCAAAGGAAGTTGAGTACACAGTTCCCGTTCAGTTTGATCCCGATACTCTCGAGGACAGAGTAGACGCATGGGCTGAGGCTTATGCAGCAACACAGGATGCTGAGTCAACAACATCCGATAAGTATACTACGGCGTATAATAACGTTTATAATGCGTTTATGAGACAGTATCAGCTCAGATTCGATGCTGCATATGACGGCAACTTCTCGAATATGCCTGAGGAGGAGACAAATATAAGCACATCGGGAATTTCTGATCTTAATTATGAGGGCTTCTTCGGCTCAAGCATTGAGTGGGCATCGTCACAGTCGACCTATGCTTCAGTATCACAGTCGAACAGACGAGTTACGATAAACAGATCGTCGTTCAGCGGAACGAGAGATATAACGATCACGGCTACGATTTATCTGCCGTCATATACTGAGACAGCGACAAGGGCCTTTGACTACGAAATAACAGGTACAAGATCGACAGGCGGCACCGGAACCCCCGGTTCCACGGGTAACACAGGCTCTACGTCTGTTATGCCTGTAAGACCGACTGCTACTCCGACAGCGACAAGAACTCCGGCAAGCGAAGCGTTTGACGATATCGAGGGCGTTGAGTCATGGGCAGGAGATGCGATAAGAGAGCTTTACGATGAGGGTATAGTCTCAGGTAAGGGCGACAACAAGTTCGCACCCTATGACAACGTAACGAGAGGCGAGTTCGCAAAGATGATCGTAGGTACGTTCGGTCTTAACGAGATGCCGGATGAATATCGCGGATTTACCGATGTTCCGTCAGGCAACTGGTGTTTCACATATGTTGAGATAGCAGCTGCGGCAGGCGTTGTAAACGGCTATGAGGATGGTTCGTTCGGTCTTAATGATAATATCACAAGACAGGATATGGCGGTTATGGTCGTAAGAGCTGCGGAAGCGGCGGGCGTTACGATCACTGACAATGGAAGTTCGGTTGATTTCGGTGATGCCGATTCGATCGCGGATTATGCGGTTGAGGCTGTTAACAGCCTTGTAAGCGCAGGTATAATCAATGGTATTGACGGCAACTTTGAGCCGGCATCAAATGCCAACAGAGCTCAGGCTGCAAAGATACTTGCAAACTTCTTGGATTAATTATAACAAAAACGGCGGAGCAAATGCTCTGCCGTTTTTGTTGTGATGTAAAAATAATATGGCTGCCGTTTCAACGATCTTCTATTAGGTTAATTTCAAAAGGGTTTGATGCGAAACCCCTTTGGAACCCCTGCACAAGCTTTTAAAAGCTTGGCAAACTATAGCTCAGACACCCGCCATACCGTTCGCGTTCTTTGTAAGTTTCAAGTTATCTCAAACCGACGCGAACGGGCGGCCTGACGCTGCTTCGCACACGTTACGACTCGCGATAGGTAAGTTTTGCTCCGCAAAACATCCGCTTAGAAGAAAGTTTACAGGTTACCGGCGCATTAGATAACAGACGCACAGCGCCGAAATGCTTGCCTAATATTTCAGACTGTTTATTTTTTCTTCTATGTCCTGCGGACTGTCGCCGTGGATGCGGTATATGCGTTTCATCGGAGACAGAATATCGTCCTGAGTGTATACCATTCCGAAATTCGTTGTAAACGTAGTAGTGTACCCAAGGTTTGTCCTGACTATCCTTTCGAGCCTGTCGGTATATAATCCGTAGGGATATGAGAAGCTCTCGGTTCCGTGCCCGAGTACCTCATAGATCCTTGCGCTGCAGTCCTTGATGTCCTCTACATATTCGTTAAGATACGTCTCGTCATTGAGATAGCCCTCAAGTACATTATTTTGACGCTTGTGCATTATAGTCGTGTGGTTGCCTATCTCAACGAGCCCCGACCGGTCAAGCTCCTGCAGCTGCCATGATTTGAGGTAGCCGTGTTTGTCTATCTTTGAGCCTATCATGAATACGGCTGCCTTTGCGTTGTATTTCTGAAGTATTGGGAATGCGCATTCATAGAAATCATCGTAGCCGTCGTCGGAGGTGATGACGATATTCTTTGCATTCGGATCGGCATACCACATTTCCGACGGCTTGAGAAATGTGTATCCGTTCTCCGAAAAGTATTTTATATCGTCCTCAAATTCCTCTGCGCTGATGCAGTACTGTGAATATTTGAGCGGATTGTCTGTTATGCTGTGGTAGCATATTACCGCTATGTTAAGGTTCTCCGCGCTTGCGGCCGTGCAAAGCAGCAGCATCACGGCAATGATCGTAAATATAAACTTTTTCAAGCCTGCTCCCTCCTTAATTTATGATCTCAACGATACCGTTTGAGTAGCGTATGCGGTCTATCTGAGGCCTGCCATTAACTGTTTTTGCGCAGTAATCGTTGTAATAGGCGTCACTGAACAGCGCTAAATCCGTTATCGGATGGTCGCTGCGCTCAAGTCTTGTGAATGCATCTCCGGAACGCGTATAGTAATAGGTGCGGCCCGTATAGTCGACCTGAGTCACATAGAGCACCTCGTTGATATGATCGTAATTCATTGAGGTGATGTTGCCGAGGCTCTCACCGTCGCTGCCCGTGAGGAATATTTTGTGGTTTTCATTATTTACACGGATAATTTCAAACTCCTCAAGATTGTCCTCAAGGTCGATAACGTGAAGCTGCCCGTCGTTGGAAATATACGCGACAAGCTTACTGCCGATTACGAACTGTTTTATATCGGAGAGCAGATTTTCGTGAGCAAAATTCGTGATCTCGATTTCGTAATCGTCCATCGTTTTGAGTTCTATCATGTGCAGCGTTGCCCTTGTTGTGGCGTCGCAGTAGAAGAGATAGAGGTTACCTCTGAATTCCCGCATGATAAGATTATATACCTGACTGTCGTTAAGGTATTTAAAGCCCGAGCCATCGTGATTAGCCGAAAACAACCTTCCGTATTTTTCGCCGGCGGCGCTCACCTGAACGCCGTAGAGCTTGTTTTGAACGCTGATAATGGTGTCGGCAATTACGTCGACGGCATTGCCGCCCTCATCGGCAAACGAAAGCAGAGAAATTTCTGCGTTGTCCTCGATTTTGAGATTGACCCTGCCGTTGTTGTCGAGGAAGTAGATGCTTCTGCCGTTCCTTGTTACACTGCGGACCTTGGGATTGCCCTCTATTTCGGCAGATAGGTCAGATATAGTATATCCGTCGGATTTCAGATATAGCGGCGATCCGCCGAGGTTGTTGCAAAAAAAATCAAAGTTAAGGTACAGCTCTTTGTCGCGGCGTAGGTTGCCTGTCTCATCGATAAAATCCGAACTGTTAAGCGTATTGCTTATGTACATTATCCTTCCGGTGTCTCCGTGCCACAGCGCTTGGGAATCTGTGATCTTTGCCATGTACGTCATAGGGAAGTACAGGCTGCCGCGGATATTGTAGATGCTTACCGTTCGGACGTCGCCGGGCGACACCTCGTATTGGAAGCTCTCGCCGATGTTGTGGCAGTAATAATTGCCATTTACCATGAGCTCGATCTTCTGCTTGTCCCCAGGAATGCTCGGGTCGGCGGCCCAGTAGCGAAAGTATCCGTCAGGAAGTGCTCCTGCTATATCAGCGCCGTCCTTTAGACCCGCCATTTCGCAGACGTATCTGAACGGAAGATATGTGTTCCCATCAGTGGAAATCTGCGGATAAACAAGCTCGCCGTTTGAGGCGCGCATGTCCATGTATTCAAAGTTATTGTTTTCATCGATAGATATCGCAACGCTTTCGTCCGCTCTCATGCAGAGGAACGTGCCTTCCGCAAAGGCGTGTATTCCAACGGACGATAAAAGCGCAGCCGCCGTAATTGCGGCAGCAAAGCTTTTTTTCATAATACCCCATTCCTTCCAATCCTATTTGTTATTTTAGTTAAAGAGATACTTTTTATAGCATTTCCTTAAGACACTGTATGGCGTAGGCCACGGCATTTTTATTATGGTGCGGCGCGCTGTACATAGCCGCGCTCCTTGCATCGGAAACGGCGTTTTCCACAGCAAAGGAAATATCGGCGCCGCTTAGCATATCAACGTCATTTTCGCTGTCACCGATGGCGATTATCTTATCGCAGCCGACAGCCTCTGCAATGCGTTTTGCACTCTTTCCCTTTGATACTCCTCCGGCAACGATATCAAGATAGAGAGGACCGCTTCTTACGCAGTAGCCGCTGTCGTATTCCCGGCGGTAAATCGGCTCGTATTTATCAAGTATCTCCTTTGTGTCGCCTATCAAAAGTAGCTTTATCCATGGTTGGCTCCATACCTCATCAGGCATATTATACACCACTTTATAGTCCCGTGTCAAGAACCGCTTTGTTTCCTCGCACGGCTTGTACACATAAATTATCTCATTGCTGTAAATTTCCAGACCAAGCTCCGGCATATCGTTATATACGCGTCTGACTGCCGGCTTGCGGTCTTCCTCGATAAATTTTTCAAATATGACCGAATTGTCTGAAAAATCAAAAATTTTGGCTCCGTTATGAAGTATCGCAGGTGCATTTAGCGGCAAACGGTCGAGGTAGGCGCCTACGGCGTCTACCATTCGTCCCGTTGCGACCGTAAAACGGCCGCCCTCGCTTATAAAATATTCTATCGCCTGCCTGTTCTCGTTGGATATATTATGGTCGGATGTAAGCAGCGTCGCGTCCATATCCGAAACGAAAAGGCAGCCCTCAAAGCGTTTCATTCGTTATAAGCTCCTTTGTATAATCAGAGTGATTTGATGAGGTTTACCATTTCGATAGCGGACATTGCGCAGTCGTAGCCCTTGTTCCCGGCCTTTGTTCCGGCGCGCTCTATTGCCTGCTCTATGGTATCTGTCGTAAGAACTCCGAAGAGCACAGGTACCTCACAGGAGAGAGCTACCTGTGCGATGCCCTTTGATACCTCGTTGCATACATAGTCGTAGTGGCTCGTTGCGCCGCGGATAACGGCTCCGACGCATATGACCGCGTCATATTTCTTCGACTCCGCCATCTTCTTTGCGATGAGCGGTATTTCGTACGCGCCCGGCACCCATGCAAGCGTGATGTTGTCGTCCTCGACGCCGTGACGCTTTAGGCAGTCCTCTGCGCCGCTCACGAGCTTTGATGTGATAAACTCATTAAAACGTGATGCAACTATACCTATTTTGATTTCTTTTCCGCAATAAATTCCTTCTATTGTTTTCATGATGATCCTCCGTTTTTATATAAATTGCGGCGGGTGGTGAGACGCGCCGCTTATTTTTTGCGTTATTTATTCGGCATCGTAATGTACCAGATGCCCCATTTTGTGCTGCTTTGTTTTAAGATAAAATTCGTTTTCCTTTTTTGCCGCTATCTCAATAGGAACGCGATCGATTATCTTTATGCCGTATTCCTCAAGCTCGGATATCTTGAGCGGATTATTCGTCATGATGCGCAGGTTGTACGCTCCGAGGTCCTTGAGTATCTGCGCGCCCTCGCTGTAATCTCTGAGATCAGGCGCAAAGCCGAGCTTGACGTTCGCCTCGACAGTGTCATAGCCCTGTTCCTGAAGCGTATACGCCTTGATCTTGTTGAGCAGGCCTATCCCTCGGCCCTCCTGCCTGAGGTATACGAGCACACCGGTGCCCTCCTCGTTTATCTTCTGAAGCGCACGCGCAAGCTGCTCGCCGCAGTCGCAACGGCAGGAGCCGAAAACGTCGCCCGTAAGACACTCCGAGTGAACACGGCACAGCACCGACTCGGCATTTTTTACATCGCCCTTGACAAGCGCAACATGCTGTGCGCCCGTTATTTTGTTTTCGTAGCCGTATATCTCAAAGTCGCCGTATTTTGTCGGCAGGTGCGCCTGTGACACGCACTCCATAAATTTATCGTTCCTGCGCCTGTACGACTGGAGCTCCTTTATGCTTATCATCACAAGCCCGTATTTTTCAGCAAATTTCTTGAGCTCGGACGTGCGCATCATCGTTCCGTCATCGGCCATTATCTCACAGCAAAGACCTATCTCCTTAAGGTGAGCAAGGCGGCACAGGTCGACAGTCGCTTCGGTATGTCCGTTTCGTTCAAGCACTCCGCCGCGCTTTGCCTCAAGAGGGAACATGTGCCCGGGACGTCTGAAATCCGACGGACGCGCTTCGTCCTCGGCGCATTTTCTGGCGGTGATGCCGCGCTCCTCTGCGCTTATGCCGGTCGTCGTCGAGACGTGGTCTATCGATTCGGTGAACGCCGTGCAGTGGTTATCGGTATTTTCCGTAACCATCGGCGAAAGGCCGAGCTTTTTGATATACTTCCTGCTCATCGGCATGCATATTAGCCCCTTTGCGTGGGTCGCCATGAAGTTTACGTTTTCCGTGGTGGCAAACTCCGCGGCGCATATTAGGTCTCCCTCGTTTTCACGGTCGGGATCATCCACCGTGAGGATGAGCTTTCCAGCTTTGAGCGCGTCGAGCGCTTCTTCAATTGAATTCATGATATATCAACTCCTAAAATCCGTTTTCCTTTAAAAAATCAAGCGTTATGCCTCTCTGACCGGGGGTGAACCGTTCGATATATTTTCCCACGATATCGCATTCAAGATTCACTTTTTCTCCTGTGCGCTTTGAAAGCAGCGTAGTTTCTTCGGCAGTGTGAGGGATGAGCGATACGGCAAATGCGTCGGAATAGACAGAAGCCACCGTCAGGCTCACGCCGTCTATTGCAACGGAGCCTTTTTCGATAATATACCGCATGATATTTTCGGGCGCGCCGACAGTGAGCCATACGGCGTTGTCCTCCCGCCTTTGCGAGATTATGACTCCCGTGCCGTCTATATGCCCGGAAACGATGTGACCGCCAAACCTTCCGTTAAGCTGCATCGCCCGCTCAAGATTGACACGCGAGCCTTTTTTCAGATCGCCGAGGTTCGTCCGTCTCATGCTCTCCGCCATGATATCGGCGGTGAAGGTGTTACCCGAAATTTCGGCTGCCGTAGCGCACATGCCGTTTACCGATACGCTGTCGCCTATTTTGAGGTCGTCAAATATCCTTTCGGCGCTTATCGTTATGCGGCTGCTTTTTGCGCCGCGCTCGATATTTGCGACCGTTCCTATTTCCTCTATTATCCCGGTAAACATATGTCCCTCCGTCTTATGATATTATTTTTTTATTACCTCGTATTCAAGCATCACATCGCCGTCAAATAACTTAACTTTCGGCGTTCCAAGCTGGACGGCCGCCGACATTTTTGCGATACCGCGTCCGCCTATAGGCGCTTTGGCATTCTGTCCGCCTATGAGTTTCGGCGCGATATAAAGCTGGTACAGGTCGATTATGCCTGCCTCGAACACCGATGCATTAAGCGTCTGGCCGGCTTCGATAAGCACGCTGTCTATGTTCATTTTTCCAAGTATCGTCATAAGGTTTGCGAGGTCGATCTCGCCGTTCTTTTCACGCGTCTTTATAACGTGTATCCCGAGCGACTCCAGCTCCCGTGTTTTTACAAAGTCGTGTGAAAGCGTCGCAATTATCGTCTCTGCGTCCGCTGCTGTTTTGACTATCTTGCTGTCCATCGGTATCCGCAGAGAGCTGTCGCATATTATCCTTATCGGGTTCTTCGGATTTTCGATGCGGCAGGTCAGCTCCGGGTCGTCCCTGAGGACCGTGCCTATACCGGTCATGACTGCTGCAGCGCGCCGTCTTGTACGGTGGACGTTCTCTCTTGACTTTTCGTTCGTTATCCATTTTGAGTCGCCGGATGCAGCCGCAGTCCTGCCGTCGGCTGTTACTGCGGTTTTGAGGATAACGTACGGCGTGCCGGTCGTGATGAACTTGAAGAATATCGGATTAAGCTTATCGCACAGCTCACGCTCGAAATCCTCTGTGACCTCTAGGCCGGCGTTCCGCAGGATATCCGCACCCTTTCCGCTTACAAGCGGGTTCGGGTCGCGCGAGCCGATGAATACGCGCTTTATGCCGGCTGCGATAACAGCGTCGGTGCACGGCGGCTGCTTTCCTGTATGGCAGCATGGCTCGAGTGTTACATACATATCGGCGCCCTCAGGCGATTCGGTGCAGGAAGCAAGTGCGTTCACCTCGGCGTGTGCTTCACCGTATTTTTTATGATAGCCTTCTCCGATGATTTTTCCGTCCTTTACGATGACAGCGCCTACGAGGGGATTAGGGTTAGTAAAGCCTTCTCCTATGCGTGCAAGTTCTGCAGCTCTTTCCATAAAATTCATACAAAAAACACCCCTTTCTTAGTATACTCCGGGGTGTATGACTAAAAAGATTATTAAAATCCCAAAATCTTCTCCCATCCGGACTTTACCGTCGGTTTCGGACTCTCACCGAATCAGCCGTAAGGCTCACGGACTTATGGCAAAACACCAATCACCGTCGATTATGAATTTCACATACCCCGAAGATTATAACTCATTATATTTATTATATGCCGCTTTTATTCATTTGTCAAGGTATTTGCGGGAATTATGTTACGAAAAAATACAGCAATGCGCTTTGAATTAGTCATGGTTAAAAATATTTGGTATTTGATTTGACTAGCTGTGTTATATATGGTATAATTTGAATTGAAAATAAGCATGGTTTGGGAGGTATGATGGAGTATGGCTGAATGGAGCTCAGAGCAGTATCTGAAATTCAAAAAGCAGCGGACGCAGCCCGCGATCGATTTGGCAAAGAGGATTGCGGAGTACTGTCCGGAACGCGTGCTTGATATAGGCTGCGGACCGGGAAACAGCACAGCAGTCTTAAAAAAGACATTTCCCGAGGCGCATATACTCGGCATTGACAATTCGGAGGATATGATAAATAAAGCAAAGCAGACGTATCCGGATATCGATTTTCTGCTGTGCGATATTGCGTCCGGATCGGATGAGCTTGGTACTTATGATGTTATTTTTTCAAATGCATGTCTGCAGTGGATGCCGGACCATGAGGCGCTTATACCGCGTCTTATGGATATGCTCGGCAGCGGCGGGGTATTTGCGGTGCAGATGCCGATGAACGGAGGCGAGATGCTGTTCAGGATCATTGACGATGTCATAAAGGAGATGAAATGGGGCTTTTCGCAGTTAAATATAGAAACAAACGAAACCCTGAAGCCCGAGGAGTATTTTGATATACTTTCCTCCTGTTCATCAAGCTTTGATATGTGGGAGACCATGTATTATCATGCTATGCCAGATGTCGAAGCAATGGTGGAATGGGTAAAGGGAACACGGCTGAGACCGTACTTAAATGCTCTTGACGGTAATACTGCGGCAGAGCTTGAGCGCGTTATAACAGAAC
>CALXRY010000196.1 GCA_944390955.1 uncultured Clostridia bacterium
CAGCTCCCGAATCATCGTCTTCTGAATCATCAAGCACGTCAAGAGGACAGGCGATCGTTGATACGGCTATGCAGTATCTCGGAGTACCGTACGTATGGGGCGGAACATCGCCGTCAGGCTTTGACTGTTCGGGTCTTGTACAGTATGTTTGCAGACAGAACGGAATAAGCGTAAACCGTGTGGCTGCCGACCAGAGAAACAACGGCACGTATGTAAGCCGTGAAAATCTGCTGCCAGGAGACTTGGTATTCTTCGCTAACAGCGGCGGTATCCACCACGTAGGAATTTACGTAGGCGACGGAAACATGATACACGCTCCGCAGTCGGGCGATGTAGTAAAGATCTCATCGATCGAAACAAGCTACAGAATAAACCAGTACGCGGGTGCGGTAAGAGTTTGGTAATAATAGATGCTGCGGCAGGACTTCCTGCCGCAGTTTTTTTGTCCCGACGGCGTATATGCACCGCGTAAGAAGGCGTAGCCAGACCAAAGGTCTGGCTTTTGTGAAGCAAAAGTGCTGAATCCTAAGGTTTTGCTTTGCAAAACTTGCTTTCGGCAATTCCCTCGCTGCGGGAGCGACTCCAAGCGGTGTGTTTTGTCCGTAGACAGGAGCTAAAAGCCCCTGTGGTGAATTTACACTGCGTGTAAGTCGCTGCGGCCTGCGCTAAAAGTGACAGTCTATTTTTATCTTATGGGATTTTGCTAAAAGCGAAGGCGGATTTTCACAGCGTTTTAACGAATAGCGCTCGTATTGCGTTGAGGACGGCGATTATCATAACGCCGACGTCAGCGAATATGGCAAGCCACATGTTGGCAATACCGACAGCACCGAGCGCCAGACAAATAAGCTTGATGCCTATGGCAAAAACTATGTTCTGATAGACAATGCCAAGGCACTTTCTGGAGATCTTAACGGCTTTCGATATTTTTAGCGGATCGTCGTCCATAAGAACGACGTCGGCGGCCTCTATGGCTGCGTCTGAGCCCATAGCCCCCATGGCGATGCCTATATCGGCGCGGCGCAGCACAGGCGCGTCGTTGATGCCGTCACCCACGAAGGCAAGCTTTGTTTTCTCGGACTTAGTCTTCATTATCTCTTCTACCTTTTCTACCTTATCTGCAGGAAGCAGCTCGCTGTATACGTTGTCTATCCCGAGCTCTGCTGCGACCTGCTCTGCAACGGCCTTTGAATCGCCTGTAAGCATGACGGTCCTGCTTACTCCGGATTTCTTTAAAGCTGATACGGCTTCCTTTGAATGCGGCTTTATAACGTCCGATATGACGATATGCCCCGAGTATTCGCCGTTTATTGCGATGTGAATGATAGTGCCGGTCATATGGCAGTTTATATACGGAACGTTAAGGTGCTTCATCAGCTTGTCATTGCCTGCGGCCACCTCTGTGCCGTCTACCGTGGCGATAACTCCGTTTCCGCTGATCTCCTGTATGTCAGTTACTCTTGAGCGGTCGATTTGCTTCCCATATGCCCGCTGAAGGCTCTTGCTTATAGGGTGGGATGAGGCGCTTTCGGCCAATGCCGCATATTCAAGAAGCTTTGCATTTTCCAATTCGTTATGGTGGATGCCGTTTACCTCAAATACGCCCTGCGTAAGAGTTCCCGTTTTGTCGAAAATAACGATACCTGTCTGTGACAGTGTTTCAAGATAGTTGGAGCCCTTTACAAGCACTCCGGCCTTGCTTGCGCCGCCGATACCCGCAAAAAAGCTAAGCGGTATGCTGATAACGAGAGCACACGGACAGCTTATTACAAGGAACGTAAGCGCTCGGTATATCCATACGCCCCATTCGGGAGCGGCGCTCATTATGAGCATACGCACGACAGGCGGAAGCACGGCAAGCGCAAGCGCGCCGATACATACAGCAGGAGTGTATACCCTTGCAAATTTTGAGATGAAGTCCTCAGACTTCGATTTGCGGGAGCTTGCGTTTTCGACAAGGTCAAGTATCTTGGAAACCGTAGATTCTCCGAAATCCTTCGTTGTCCTGATCTTCAGAACGCCCGACATATTTATGCAGCCGCTGATGATCTCGTCTCCGGGCTTGGCGTCCCTCGGAAGGCTTTCGCCTGTCAGGGCACTCGTATTAAGGCTCGATGTACCCTCTGTTATAACTCCGTCTATAGGAATCTTCTCGCCCGGTTGAACAACGATAATGCTGCCTATCTCGATCTCGTCCGGATCGACCTTTTCAAGCTTGCCACCCTGCTCGATATTTGCATAGTCTGGGCGTATATCCATGAGCTCGCTTATATTGCGGCGGCTTTTTCCTACGGCATAGCTCTGGAACCATTCTCCGATCTGATAGAACAGCATAACGGCTATCGCCTCCGTATAGTCGCCGCTCCTGTCGTAAAGCGCAAGAGCGATCGCGCCTATCGTGGCTATGGCCATCAGAAAGCTTTCATCAAATATCTGCCTGTTTTTTATGCCCTTTACCGCCTTTATCAAAATATCATATCCGATTATAAGATACGGGATAAGATATAGAATAAACCTGAGCACTCCTGTTGCCGGTATGAAATTCAGAGCGATAAGCATCGCCGCCGATACGATAATGCGTATAAGCATTTTTTTCTGCTTTTTATTCATGATGTTCCCCCTCCTCCATGAAATGGTAGTGTAAAGTAGGATATGAAAAACTACAGAAAACCTTACTCCCTTTGTGCAACATTTTATCATGCTCCAAAATGCTTGTAAAGCCTGAAATTGACGGGCTTTCAGCCCGGGCTTGACAAGCA
>CALXRY010000197.1 GCA_944390955.1 uncultured Clostridia bacterium
CACTTATATTGTGCTTCTTGATATACCTGTTCCGCCATGCGTAGAACAGATCCTCCTCAGAACGGATAAAGGTATTGGAGCCGATTATATTTTTGAGCTTATATCGCGAGCTTACATCAAAGATCAATATCCCGTCCGGATCAAGAAAGCACGTCCTTATCCGCCTCAAAGCATTTTCAAGCGCTTTCGGTGCAAGTATATAATTAAAGCCGTCTATTGTACATACGAACGCTCCCATAGAGCCGTACAGATCGAGCGACGCTATCGACTGGTTGAGATACAGAATGTCAAGTCCCCCGCTTTTATCGCTTGCGATATTAAGCATGTCGGCCGAGCGGTCAACGCCCGTCATAGAATAGCCGCGCCTTGCGAGCTGTATCGTCATGTTCCCGGTGCCGCAGGCAAGGTCGCACACAAGCTCCGGAGCCTTGCCGTGGAGATCAAAAAGATTTTCTATATAATCGGCATATTTCCCATACTCGATATCGCCCTTCATCAGCCTGTCGTAAAGCTGTGCAAAGTCCGTATATGCATTCATTTTTCCGTCCTCTCGTTCATTCGTTCTATTACCAGATTATACCCATTTTCTCCGTAATTGATACATCTATTGACGCGGCTTATCGTCGCCGTTGATGCTCCTGTTTTTGCCGCTATGTCGTTATATATATGTCCGTTTTTTAGCATTACGGCAACCTCGAGCCGCTGCGAAAGCGATTTAAGCTCCGACACCGTGCAGAGATCCGCAAAAAAGCTGTAGCACTCATCCACTGTTTTTAATTTGAGAACCGCCTCAAACAACGCATCAAGATGCTCATTCCTGATTTTATCCATAAATCCACGTTTCCTTTCGATTTGTCCGACATCAAAATCTTTTCTTAATAAATTATACCACATGCCGTCGCAATTGTCAAAGCCTTTGGCAGGCGTTCTTCCCGTAACGCGCCGCGCATCTTTATCATATTATAAAACAGAAAAGTACATCTAAAAGGAGAGTGATAATCCATGTATATAATAACCGGATCCGTAACATCCGCATCAAGACTTGCAAAAGCAGCAGAGCGCATAGGAGGATATCCGGCATACGTCGTGCATACTCCGACGGCACTCCGCCACGGCGGCTGTTCTTATTCGGTGCGGTGCGATGAGAGGATATTTCCGTCCGTAAATGATATTGCCGATGCAGCAGGAATAACGGTCAAGGGAATATATTCGGAAAAATACGAAAACGGGGAGCGTGTTTACCGTGATATATCTTGACAACGCCGCAACTTCCGCAATAAAACCCGAGACCGTATACAAGACGCTCGACCGCTATACACGTCTGCACAGCGCAAACGCGGGGCGCGGCACAAACGATGAGAGCCTTTTTTCCGTGAATGCGATACTCGAGGCGCAGGATACGGCCGCAGAGCTTTTTAATATATCGCATCCTCAGAACATCGCATTCATGCAGAACGCCACATATGCCCTGAACGCGGCGATACTCGGCACGCTTTCGAACGGAGAGCACGCCGTCACCACAGTTATAGATCATAACAGTGTGCTCCGCCCGCTGAACCGTCTTGGGAATTTTACCGCTGTGCCTGCCGATAAAGAGGGCTTCGTCTCGCCGTATGAGATAGAGCGCGCAATAAGACACGACACAAAAATGATAATAATATCGCACGCCTCGAATGTCTGCGGAACTGTCCAGAATATAGAGTCCGTTTCAAAAATAGCAAAGCTGCACAAAATAAAGCTTATGATAGATACAGCGCAGACCGCAGGAATATTAAAAATCGACAACGCCGTGCTCGATGCAGATTTTATTGCATTCTCAGGTCACAAGGGGCTTATGGGGCCGCTCGGTACCGGCGGGCTCTACGTAAAAACTCCCAAAGAGCTGGAGCCTGTTATAACGGGCGGCACCGGCAGCAGCTCTGAAATTCCGGAGCAGCCGCGCGTAATGCCCGATATGCTGCATTCAGGGACGATGAACACCCCTGCGATAGCCGCGCTTTCGGAGGGTATAAAATTCGTTATGAGCATCGGCACGGATGAGATACTGCGCCATGAGCGCGGGCTTGCCGCGGCACTGCGCTCGGAGCTTATGAATATGGAAGGCGTTACAGTCTACGGACGGCAGGACGGCATAGGCACCGTGGCGTTCAATATAGACGGCCTGGATAGCGCGGAAACGTGCGGGATGCTAAAAGACTTTGCACTTAGAGCCGGCTATCACTGCGCACCGCTTGCTCATAAGGCTCTCGGCACCGAAAAAACAGGAGCTGTAAGAGCGTCCTTCGGCATATTCAATACGTATGAGCACGCGCAACTGCTTGCAGACGCAGTATACCGAACAGCAAAAAAATTTTCAAAACCTATAGACTAAATCAAAAAAATGTAGTAAAATAACAGTATAATATTATTTACGTAAAAGGAGAAACAGATATGGTTTTAAAGACAAGCGGAGAGCTTGGAGAGGTCTCCATAAATAATTCCGTTATAGCAGAGATCGCAGGCGCAGTCGCAACAAAATGCTACGGCGTTGTCGGTATGGCCTGGAGGAATAAAAAGGACGGTATCGTAAACCTCCTTCTGCCGGATACTATTACAAAGGGCATCAACGTCACGGTCCAGGACGACGGCGTTATCATCGAGATGCATATTATCGTTGAATACGGCATAAATATAAACACTATATGCAAGAGCATCGTAAACAGAGTAAGATATACAATAGAAAACTCTGTCGGACTTAAGGTTAATCAGGTAAACGTGCGTGTTGAAGGCGTGCGCGTGGACGAATAGAAGGACGGGCAGGAATGGCAAATATTTTAGACGGAAATTTATTCGCGGAGATGATAATCTCCGGCGCTAACAATCTTTACAATAACAAAAGCACGGTCGACGACCTGAACGTGTTCCCCGTTCCCGACGGCGACACGGGGACGAATATGTCCCTGACCGTAACGGCAATGGCGCGCGATCTTTCGGGAAAGAAAAGCGCATCGCTCACAAAAACGGCGGACGCCATGTCATTTTCAACACTGCGCGGAGCGCGAGGGAACTCAGGCGTTATACTGTCGCAGTTTTTCAGAGGCATTTCAAAATATCTAAAGGGCATGGATTCGTGCAACGCACAGGCTTTTGCAGAGGCTCTGTCGGCCGGAGCAAAGGCGGCATACAAGGCTGTCATGAAGCCGACTGAGGGAACGATACTCACCGTTGCGCGCGAGGCCGCAAACGGAGCGACGATAGCCGCCTCATCAAGCGATGATATCCACGAGGTCCTGAAGGCCGCCGTAGAACGCGGCAACAAGGCTCTTGCCAGAACTCCAGATCAGCTTCCGGCTCTCAAAAAGGCCGGAGTTGTGGACGCTGGCGGTCAAGGCTGGATGCTCGTTCTTGAGGGCGCGCTTTACTTCCTCGAAAACGGCTCCGCCGTGGAGCGCCTTATCACAGAGCCGGAGCCCGCTCCAAAAGCAGAGCCGCCGAAAAAAGCGCAGACCGCAGTCGAAACGGAAAATATAAAATTTAAATACTGTACGGAATTTATAATCGAGAAATACGACAACGGCTCCTCTGTTGATGGATTTAAGGCTGCCATTTCCCCAAAGGGCGACTGTATGCTCGTAATCGATGACGACGACGTGGTAAAGGTACATATCCACACGAACCACCCGGGATTTGTACTTGAAGAGGCCGTCAAACTCGGAGAAATGATAAACCTCAAGATAGACAACATGAAGCACCAGCACCGGACGCTTATCGAAGCGGATACGGATCAAGCTTCAAATACTCCGCAGGAGCAGGCGGCAGACGCGGATCACCCCGACTCCGCACAGAAATCCGAACCGGCAGCAAAGCCCACGAAGGCCTCAGCCGTAAAGCCGGAGACCGGCAAAAAATCGGCTTCCAAAAAGAAGCCTGTTGAGATAAAGGAATTTGGCTTTGTGTCCGTTGCGTCGGGCAAGGGCTTTGCCGCAATATTAAAGGACCTCGGCACAGATAAAATAATCGAGGGCGGACAGACGATGAACCCCTCGACGGACGATATATTAAAGGCGATAAAGCGCGTAAAGGCACGGACGGTATTCGTGTTCCCCAACAACAAAAATATCATCATGGCAGCTCAGCAGGCCGCGGAGCTTGTCGAAGACCGAAAGGTCATCGTGATACCGTCGCGCACAATACCCGAATGCATCGCCGCCATGATGGCGTTCAGCCCCCGCAAGACCTCAGCGGGCAACGAGGAAACGATGACCAAGGCGCTGAAAAAAGTCGATTCGGCGGCCGTAACATATGCCGTCCGCGATACGGAGATAGACGGCATAGAGATCAAAAAGGACGATATTTTAGGCGTTCACGGCTCCGACATATCTGTCGTGGGCAAGGATACGGCAGACGTTCTCGAAAGACTTACGGACAGCCTTATCGATGAGGACACAGAGTATATAACGCTTTATTACGGCAAGGACGTAAAGAAATCGGAAGCTGAGGCGGCCGCGACAAAGCTTGAGGAGAAATACTCCGACGATGAGATCGAGGTATCGGTCAAGCGCGGCGGACAGCCCGTATACTTCTATGTCATAGGCGCGGAATAATGAGCAAGGATATTCAATTTTTAAAGGGCGTGGGCGAAAAGCGCGCAGAGATATTTCGCAAAAAGGGCATAAAAACGGTCGGTGATCTGCTCTATTTTTTCCCGCGCGCCCACGAGGACAGAACGGAAATAAAGCAGATCTCGGATACCGAGGCGGGAGAAACGGTGTGCTTAAGCATCACCGTTTTTTCGCCTGTGCGCGATACACGCATCCGCCGCAATATGATGATCTCAAGCATGGTCGTGTTTGATGATTCCGGCACTATAACAGTAGTCTGGTACAATAACAAATACGTAAAGGAGCAGTTCCACACCGACGAAAAATACATCCTTTACGGAAAGATCTCGGAGCGGCGCGGTAAAAAGGAAATAATAAATCCGATATTCGAAAGAGCCGACAGCCAGCGCTTTACCGGAAAAATAGTGCCCTTGTATCCGCTGACGGAGGGGCTCACCCAGAAGGTCGTGCAGTCGGTCATGGAAAACGCGATAAAAGAAGCGGGAAGGCTCGAGGAATATATTCCCGAGCACATCCGCAGTAAATATAACATTGCGGAAATAAATTTTGCGATGCACAATATCCATTTTCCCGACAGCTTTGAGAGCTATTCAATAGCACGGCGCAGGTTCGTATTTGAGGAGCTGCTTATACTGCAGCTTGCGTTGTTCAACAGAAAGCGCGACGATGCGCAGTACAGAGGAGCCGTTTTCAAAAATCTGAAGGCGGTGCGCGAATTTACCGACACACTTCCGTTCCCGCTTACCGGAGCGCAGAAGCGCACGCTTAATGAGATATGCTCGGACATGCGCAGCGGAAAGATGATGAACCGCCTTGTCCAGGGCGACGTCGGCTCGGGAAAGACGGCAGTCGCCGCCGCGGCGATATATCTTGCCGTTAAAAACGGCTTTCAAGCGGCGATGATGGCCCCGACGGAGATACTTGCATCGCAGCATTTTGAAACGCTCGAGGGCTATTTCAAAGACATGGGTATAAAAACCGTGCTGCTCACGGGGAGCATGAAGGCAAAGGAGCGGCGGGAAACGCTGGCGCTCATCGCAGACGGAGAAGCGGATATTATAATCGGCACTCACGCCATTATACAGAGCAGCGAAAAAAAAAAAAAATTAGGGCTTGTTGTAGC
>CALXRY010000198.1 GCA_944390955.1 uncultured Clostridia bacterium
GCAACTCAATTATACAGCAAAAAGGGGGTTATTGCTATATTTTTATTAAAAAATATTCAAAATCCCATAAAATCAAGGTTTTAATGAAAATTAAAATAAAAAAACAGGGTGTAAACTTTACACTACCTTTATTATATAGGAGGACATATTATGAATAGTAGCTTAAGGACCGTGAAACATAAGGCCGACCTTTGCGTTGTAGGCGGAGGGCTTTCAGGAATGTGCGCGGCCGTTGCGGCGGCAAGGCATGGGATAAAGGTAGTGCTGATGCACGATAGACCTGTTTTTGGAGGCAATGCGTCAAGCGAGATCAGAATGTGGATATGCGGAGCACACGGTGAGAATAACCGTGAAACGGGAATTATAGAGGAGATAGCGCTTGAATCGCTTTACAGAAATCCCTATAGGCGCTATCCGATGTGGGATTGTATTCTTTTTGAGCTGATAAAGAAGGAAGAGAATATAACGCCTATACTCAACTGCGCCTGCAACGATATAGAAATGGATGGGAACAGGATAAAAAAGATATATGGTTATCAGACGACGACCCAGATGTGGCATGAAGTAGAGGCGGATTATTTTTCCGACTGCTCGGGTGACAGCATACTTGCGCCGCTCTCCGGTGCTGAATACAGATACGGAAGAGAAGGGCGAGGTGAGTTTGGCGAGAGCATAGCTCCGGAAAAATCCGATAAAAAAACTATGGGTATGACGTGCCTCATGCAGGCAAGACAGACTGAAAGACCGCATAAGTACATAGCTCCGTCATGGGCAAGGAAATTCACAAAAGAGGATCTGCCCTACAGGATACCGAATATGGACGATCCGGAAGAAAATTTCTGGTATATGGAGATAGGCGGAGAGCAGGATATGATCCATGATACAGAGGAAATACGGGATGAGCTTATAAAGATCGCATACGGTATATGGGATTACATAAAGAACAGCGGAGAATACGACGCTGACAACTGGGAGCTTGACTTTGTCGGGTATCTGCCTGGAAAGAGGGAAAGCAGAAGATACGTCGGCGATTATATAATGAATCAGAATGACGTAAGCGCGGAAGGACGTTTTGACGATGTTATCGCTTACGGAGGCTGGACCATGGATGACCATCACCCGGGAGGTATAAACACGAACGAACCTCCGAATATATTCCATCCGGCTCCGTCGCCGTTCGGGATACCGTACAGATGCCTTTATTCCGTGAACATAGAGAATCTTTATTTTGCGGGAAGGAATATAAGCGTTACGCATACGGCGATGAGCGCAACGAGAGTTATGGCAACATGTGCGCTGCTCGGTCAGGCCGTAGGTACGGCAGCATATCTTGCGGTAAAATATGGTGCTACCCCGAGAGGTATATACAAAGAGCACATAAGAGAACTCCAGTATACTCTGATAGACGATGACTGTTGGCTGCCGTTCAGCAAGAAGGAGCTGTCGGAGATAACGAGAACGTCAAAAATATCGACAACCGGCAGAAACGCTGAAAAGCTGCTGAACGGAGTTGAGCGCCCTCGCGGAGATGAGAGCAATTGCTGGACAGGAAAAATTGGTGACACAATCATGTTCGGTTTTGACGGTGAAAGGGAAGTAAATGAAGTGAGGTTCATTTTTAACAGCGACCTTAATCGTGAGACCGTAGGAGCGGGCAAATACCTAAAGGAAAAATCTACTATAAGCAATGTTTATAGGGATAATCCAGGGCTTAATGTTCCGAAAACGCTTGTAAAGGATATGAGGACAGAGATACTTGACGAGTCAGGAGAGTGGCATGAGATAAATGGGGTGGCTGATAATCATCAGCGGCTTGTAAAGTTGCCCGTAGGTAAAAAAGCTTACGGGATGAGATTTACGCTTCTGTCGACAAACGGAAACAGCGAAGCGGATATTTATTCGATTGATATAAGATAAAAGGAGTTTTTGTAATGAGTAAGCTTGAACAGTACGAATGGGTTAATATATGGTATGATGAAGCGAACGACACGACGGGGACGCGAGTGCTTCTTGTGGGGGATTCGATAATGCTCGGATCAAGAAAATACGTGCAGCAGTATGCCGGAAAGGATATACACGTAGATATGATAGCAACGTCAAAGGCGCTTGACAATGAGCGCTATGCAAAGGAGCTTATGTATATGATAGCATCGGAGGATTATAAGCTCATACGCATAAACAACGGTCTTCATGGCTTCCATCTTGACATTGCTGATTATGAAAGGGAGTATGATAAAATAATAAGCGGTATTATGGAACAGTATCCTGATGTAAAAGTAAAAATAGGAACGACGACACCGGCAACTGTTGACAAGAAGCCGGAGGAATTTTCCGAGCTGAATGATATAGTCCTTGAGCGCAATGAAGCGGCCAAGAGAATAGCGGAAAAATACGGTCTTGAATCAGACGACCTGTATGCCGTTACCTCAGTACATCCAGAGCTGCGTGTAGGTGACTTTGCGCATTTTAAGGAAGAGGGCTATGAGCTTATCGGAAAGCATATAGCAGAAGACATTATAAAAAGCTTGGAATAAAGGAGCGGCTGAGAGATGAAGCTGAGGTTTAGGCAAGTACATCTTGATTTCCATACAAGTGAAAAAATAGACGGCATAGGAGCTGACTTTGATAAAAAGCAGTTTCAGGAGGCGCTCAAAAAAGGACATGTCGATTCGATAACGCTCTTTTCAAAATGCCATCATGGCTGGGCGTACCATCCGTCGGAAGCGAACGAGATGCACCCGCATCTTGAATTTGATCTTTTAAAAGCGCAGATTGAGGCGGCGCATGAGATCGGTGTAAAAACTCCGGTATATCTTTCTGCGGGACTTGATGAAAAAATGGCGCGCAGACATCCCGAATGGCTTATCAGAAACCGAGACGAGTCAACAACATGGGCGAAAAGCTTTGAGGAGCCCGGATATCATAAATTCTGCATGGCGTCTCCGTATCTTGAGTATCTGACAAAACAGATAGAGGAGGTGTGCAGGGATTATGATGCTGATGGGATATTTCTTGATATAGCAGGGGTCCAGCCGTGCTTTTGTCAGAACTGTATAGCGGAGCGTGAGGCACTCGGGCTCGATCCATATGATGACGAAGCTGTCATGAAGCACGCCGAGCAGGTATATGCACGGTATGCGAAGGCTGCAAGAGAAGCCGTAGATAAGTATAAGCCGGGGCTGCCGCTGTTCCATAACGGCGGGCATATCCGTCAGGGGCGGAGGGATCTTGCGCACTATAATACGCATCTGGAGCTTGAGAGCTTGCCGACCGGCGGCTGGGGCTACGACCACTTTCCATTTTCGGCAAGGTACTGTCAGGGATTGGGGATGGAATATCTTGGAATGACAGGTAAGTTCCACAGTTCATGGGGAGAATTCGGGGGCTTCAAGCATCCGAACGCCCTGAGGTTTGAGGTGTCCCTTGCCGCGGCAAACGGTGCAAAGTGTTCTATAGGCGACCAGCTGCATCCGCGCGGGAAAATGGATATGACGACTTATGAGCTTATAGGGCAGGCATATTCCGAGCTTGAGGAAAAGGAACCGTGGCTATATAATGTTGAGTCTGCAGCGGATGTTGCGGTGATAAGCCCCGAGGCATATACGGGAGCGATGAGTACAGGTCAGACCACACAGGTTGGAGCGTCAGGCAGCGGTGTGAGCCGCATGATGCTTGAAGGCAAGTACCTGTTTGACGTCGTTGATTTTGAGTCTGATCTCGAAAAATATAAGGTCGTGGTGCTGCCGGACATAATAAGGATAAATAAAAATCTTGAGGAAAAGCTCAGGGATTTCTGCAAAAACGGCGGAAAGATACTTGCTTCGGGGAAGTCCGGGCTTCGGGAGGACAGTGACGTGTTTTGCCTTGATATTGGGGCAGAGTGGGAGTCGGAAAACCCATACAGACCGGATTATTTTAGGCCGACGGAGCACATAGAAGGAATGGGCGATACCGGATATATCATGTACGGACACGGGCAGAAGATACGCCTTTGCGGTACAGAGCTCGGTAGGCGCGAGGATCCTTATTTCAACAGGACAAGAGAGCATTTCTGTTCGCATAAGCATTCACCGGACAGCGGCGTATACGGCGGACCGGGTATGACCGAAGGACCTGACGGGATATATATCGCATGGGACATTTTTGCGGACTATGCCGAAAGCGGCTGTATTGCCGATAAGCAGATAGTCATATATGCTATTGACAGACTGCTTGCAGACAGAAAAACGCTTGCTACAGATCTGCCGGCGCAGGGAATAACGACACTTATGAAGCAGGGTGATAGGTATATATGCCATATGCTTTATGCAAGTCCTGTAAAGCGCGGAAACGGCGTTGAGGTCATCGAGGACATCATGCCGGTGTATGATACAAAGCTGTCGCTTAAGCTAGATAAAGAGGTAGGCCGTGTATATCTTGCTCCGCAGATGGATGAGGTGCCGTTTAACATAAAGAACGGACGAATAGAGATAGAAATAAAGAAAATAGACTGCCATCAGATGGTAGTATTTGAATAAAGGAAGACGAACAATGATGAGAAACCCATATTCTTTTGACAATAAAAAACGAGAAATAATAATAAGCAAATACAACACTCCGACGCCGTGGATGAATTATCTGTCGAACGGGACGTTCCATACAATGATATCACAGGCCGGAGGCGGAGTGGCGTTTTACAAATCGCCGCAGATATGGAGGATAAATCACTATAGGTTTTTCCATCTGCCCACAGACCGGAGCGGCTTTTATACATACATCCTCGACGGCAACGAGTACTGGAGCCCGACAAACGAGCCGTGCCGCGTAAAGCCTGAGGAATGGGAAGCGGCTCACGGTATGGGATATACGCGGTATATCGCAAAGCATAACGGCGTTAGCGTTACTGCACTGTATTTTGTGGGACAGTACGAAAACGCACTTGTCTGGAACCTGAAGCTCAAGTCGGACACAGATAAAACGATAAAGCTGTTTCCGTATGTGGAGCTCGGAATGATGGAATTTATGCGTGAGCTCCAGTGGCAGTGCTATAACAAGCACCAGCTCTCATGCTACAATATTGGCGATATACTTGTATATAAGTACGGTGTGGAGGATCAGCCGAAGCCGGACGAAACACCGCTCGTATATTTTGCGGCCGATACGGAGATAAGCGGCTTTGACTGCGACAGAGATGCGTTTGTGGGGAGCTACAGGAGCGAGGAGGACCCGCAGCGCGTGGAAGCTGGAAGCTGTACAGGCTCAACGATGTACGGAGGCGATCCGTGCTTTGCGCTTGAACTCGATATCGAGCTTAAGGCAGGCGAGGAAAAGACAGTGAATATCTTCCTCGGTACGGCGATGACAGAGGAGGATATTCAGAAAAGCGTATTACACTGCCGTGAGAAGGACTTTGTTGAAAGGTCGTTCAAGGCTCTCGGCGAGCATTGGGAGGGGTTCTTGAATAAATTCAGCTGCGAGCTTCCCGATAAGGATGCGGAAACGATGATAAACATATGGAACCCGTATCAGGCGGAGCGGAATTTTCAGTTCTCAAGGAATATAAGCTATTATGCAACGGGAACGTTCAGAGGAGTTGGAGTAAGAGATACGGCGCAGGATATACTTGCGATGGCACCGTTCGATACGGAGAGGGCAAAGGATAAGCTGAACCTTCTTTTGACACAGCAGTATAAGGACGGACACTGCAACCACTACTGCTTCCCTACAGAGGGCTGGGAACCGGTAACGAGGATACACTCCGACAACCATCTGTGGCTCATCATGACGGCATACAGCATAATCATGGAGGAAGGCAAGCTCGATTACCTGAATACAGAAGTAGAATTTTATGATGAAGGCAAAGCTACAGTATGGGAGCATCTTAAGAAGTCGATAGACTTCACATGTTCACAGATAGGAGAGCATGGCTTCCCGCTGATGCTTTCGTCGGACTGGAACGATATGCTGTATAAGGTGTGCCGCAAGGGCAAGGGCGAGAGCATATGGACGAGTATGCAGTTCGGAACAGTATTAAAGATGATGTCGGAGCTTGCAGAGCTTATGGACGAGGACAGCTCCGTATATGAGAAGATGTATGATGAGCAGAAAGAACTCATTAATACAACGGCGTGGGACGGAGAATGGTTCAGACGCTGTATAACGGACGAAGGACGCTTTATAGGGTCAAAGTCGGAGCCGCAGGCAAAGATATGGCTAAACACACAGAGTTGGTCCGTGATAAGCGGAATGGGAGATAAGGAGAAGCAGCTCAAGGCTATGGACAGCGTAAAGGAGTTGCTCGATACGGAGCTTGGAATAAAAAAGATAGACCCGGCGATGAAGGACTACCCGACAAAGGAGGACCCTCTGACGTATTACAATACGGGCTGCGGAGAGAACGGAAGTGTATTCTGCCATGCGAATACATGGGCGGTAATAGCGGAATGTATGCTCGGCAGAGCGGACAGAGCATATAAGTATTATCATCAGCTTTTGCCGATGATAGCGCAGTCAAAGGCGGGAGAGGAACGCTACAGGGCGGAGCCGTATGTATATGCGTCCAATATATTCGGACCGGAGAGCGATAAATTCGGATTAGCGAATGTGAGCTGGCTCACGGGAACGGCGGCGTGGATGTATATAGCGGTGACGCAGTATATCCTCGGTATAAAGCCGAGATGGGAAGGGCTTGAGATAAAGCCGTGCCTGCCTGAGGAGATGTTCCCGGTGAAGGTCACAAGAGAGTTCCGCGGCTGCAGATATGAGATAACGCTGAAAAGCAATGAGCCGCTGTTTATCCCACATGTGGATGGACGGAGAGAACTGCATATAAAGTAAGATTTTTTAAAATGTTGAGGTGCTTGGTTTTCAATATATTTCAATATCGCTTGGCAATGCATATGTCTGCGAGTAAAATTATGGTATGTAACTGAATCAATATTAGGGGACTGCAGGGAGCGTTGGTGCCGGATCATACAGCATGGAGATCAGAGAGAGGAACCGCAGGGAGGATTATGCGAAGCTTTGCATAATCCTCCCTGCGGTGAACTTACACTGTGCCGAAATCGTCAGCTGCGATTTCGACAATACTGCCGACATAAATCTGCACTTCACAAGTCCGTTCAAGAACCTTCGATACAACAAGATGTACTGTGAATGCCGGATCAACGACGTATTTTGTTTGAGTTGTCCGTAGTAACTTGCTCAGTATTTGTTTTCTGTTCTTTTCGGTGCAGTTGGCGTATAGGTATTTTCCGTTTGGCAACACCTTTAGTCCGTCTGTATCCACATAATGGGCATAAATGGTAAAGAGCCTTGCTGTTCCGTTTTCGGTGTATATACAGGCAAGATTCCCAAATGGAAATTGTTTCTTTACAGCAGTTGCAACTTTATCGTAGAAGTGACTTAGATAATTCCAAAGATTATTAAGCGTTGGCATTTCCAATGTATTTGAAAGCAAAATAACGCGCTCCGGTAATTTTTTAATAAGAATACTGCTAAAATTTTGCTGCTCCTTCAATTTTCTCTTATAGTTTGCCTTTGTTGCTCTGATCTTTGATTTGCTGTATTGCAATGCCGCAATTTTTTCATCGGCTTTTTCTCTGCCTACGCTAAAAAGTCCACGATTTTTCAAAATTATCATATTCCAAAACGCTTTTATCTCTTGCAAAAACAAGACCATATACTGCAAAGCACGTACGATATTCAGACGGACAATATCCTGCTCAGTATAATACCGGTAATTTGTACACTCGTCTTTTTTGCTTGGCTTCACCAAGCCGATCATATTATAATGCCGCAGCGTTTCGCTCGTTGTATGGACATCCTTTGCCGCTTTTCCCGCTGAAAAATATTTCTTCATTTTATTTTCTACTATTCTATTGACATTTGTGTTACACAAAGGTTTATAATATATTATAGCATAGGACATTGTGCAAATCAATAGGTATATAGATGCTGTTTAGGAGGAATAGCTGAATGATAGAACTTATACAAGTAACGAAACGGTACGGGCAGGTAGCAGTGCTGAAAGATATTACCCTTTCGATAGATAAACCGGGGCTCTATTGCTTGCTCGGCAGAAACGGTGCGGGCAAAACAACGCTTCTCAAATCGATTGCCGGGCATCAAAACATTACAGAAGGCGTTATTAAAGTTGACGGCAAGGTAATAACAACGTCAACCTTAGATACGGGCGTCAGCTATATTGAAAACTTTGCAAGGCATTTTAATCTTCCGGTGCGGAAGCTGCTGAGGATTGCTTCAGAAGTAAACCCCAGCTATGATTATGATTTTGCCGCGGAAATGATGGAACGTTTTGAGCTGGACGGAAAAAAGAAGTTTAATCAGCTTTCTCTCGGCATGAAAACGATGGTTTCAACGATTATCTGTTTGGCGAGCAATAAAGATGTCGTTCTTTTGGATGAGCCCGTGCTTGGCTTTGACGCGATCATGCGCGTTGAGTTTTACGATATGCTTGCAGAAAGCTTTCGGAAACACCCGCGAATTATTATTGTATCGACCCACATCATTGAGGAAATTGCAAAGACGATTCAAAAGCTGATAATTATAGATAAAGGAAGTATCCGATTCTTTGATACGCTGCAGTCAGTTGGAACAAAGGCCTTCAGCATCAGTGGACTTCAAAAAGACGTGGAGGCTGTGACGCGGGATCTGAATATCATCGGCTGGGATACTGTCGGAGGTCTTGCAACAGCATATATTTTTGATGAGCCGCCAAAACAGAGCGGTTCGTTGGAAATACAGCCGCTGTCTTTGCAGGACTTCTTTATACAAACAGTCGGACGTAAGGGAGGTGCAATAAGATGACAGCTGTTTTTGCGGTCGTAAAACGCCTGATGGCAAGCAATAGGATCAGTTTCATTATTACGGCTCTTGTGGTGGTTTGCGCCACATCTTCCGGCGATGTTGTTTTAAGTAACGGAAATTATACTTGGCTGCTTGCTGTCCTGACCCCTTTCTTTTTTGTGTTTTATGATTTCACAAAACTGATGCATTTGGGAACGAGCAAAAAGGATTACTTTTTCGGCTGTCTGATCGGCTACGGCTTTTTGGCGTTCTGCATTTCTTTTGTTAATACAGTAATACATCTGTTGATTGAGCCTGTATATTCGGCTCAAACGGTTATCAATATGATGGACGTATGCAAATGGACCGAAAACGGGATCATTGCTGCCGGACTGCAGCAAATGTTCTTTTTGCTGCTTGTTATGGTTTTTCTGCACGTGCTGTTATCTATGCAGGCACATTGGTACGGGTGGCTGACCGACGCGGTAATAGTTGCGGTTATTTGTATTTTTACACCGATCGAGCCGATGCGGACTGTCTTGAGCGGATTTTTCCGAATCATCATGATCAACGGCAATGCAGGACTGCACATTTGCATATGCTTGCTGCTAAGTGCCGCGTTATCTCTCGGAGGGATCGCGGTATTAAAAAGAAAAACTTTATAAGGAAATCAAAATGAATAGAGGGATTATAATGAAAAAAATAATTTTAATTGCATTGTGTGTTATCTTGAACATCTTCATTTTGGCGGGCTGCTCAGACAGCGGCGAACCATTTGAGGAAAAAAGCTACACCGCAGATACGCAGATCAATGAAATTAATCTTGATGTGCAGGATAGGGAAATTGAAGTATCGATATCACGTGACAATCGGATTCGCATTGATTATTTTGAGAACAGCAAAGAAGCGTACGATATTTCAGTTTCGGATGAAAATATATTAACGATGACAAGCAAAAGCAACAAGGATTGGACGGATTATATCGGAGGAAAGCCTTCTGCCGAAAACCGGAAGATATTTTTGCAGATACCGGATGCACTTTTGGACAATATTACATTATCTACAACGAACGAAAATATATTGCTTCCGGCATTGACGGTAACGTGGAGTATAAGTGTTTCAGCTAACGGAGGGGATATTGCCTTTGAAAGTCTAAATGCAGACACAATTGATTTAGCTGTCAAGAATGGAGATATTTCCGGTACGATCGCAGGTTCCTACGATGATTTTTCCGTTCATTCGGAGATTAAAAAGGGCGAAAGTAATTTGCCGGACAGCAAAGACGGCGGCGAAAAATTGCTGAATGTATCCGCCAATAACGGAGATATTGATATTGAGTTTTCAAATTAGCAATTTGGATCGGTGTCTTTTGGATAGTGGCGTCATATTAAGGATTGCATGGAGCTGTTCGATTTTAGATACAGAACGGATGAAACGCACCCGACGGTGTATATGCGCCGAGCAAGAAGGCGCGGACAGACCGAAGCTTTGGCTTTTGCGAAGCAAAGTACTGAACGGCGTACGTCGAGAGAACCGTTATGTCCACAGCATGCGGCGGTCTGCGCTAAAATCGACAGCTCCTGCATTTTTAATATTGGAAAGAAGCTCACTCAGCTATCCTTTCTCCATACCATTTTATTCACAACTCCGGTATAGCTTTGGATAATCTTGACCACCTTAGTTGATACGTTTTCATCTATGTAATTCGGCACGGGGACGCCAAGATCGCCGTTTTTATTCATCTCAACCGCAACGTCTACGGCTTGCAGCACCTGCTCAGTCGTTATTCCGGCAAGGATAAAATTACCCTTGTCAAGAGCTTCCGGACGCTCTGTGCTTGTGCGTATGCACACAGCCGGTATCGGATTGCCGATCGATAAAAAGAAGCTGCTTTCTTCAGGTAGTGTTCCGCTGTCGGATACTACCGCAAACGCGTTCATCTGCAGATTATTGTAGTCATGAAATCCGAGAGGACGATGCTGTATCACGCGCTTATCAAATTTGAAATTTCGCTGCTCGATGAATTTTCTGCTCCTTGGATGACATGAATACAATATCGGCATATCATATTTTTCTGCCATCGCGTTTACGGCGTTCATCAGGTTGAAGAAATTCTTTTCAGTGTCGATATTCTCTTCCCTGTGAGCCGAAAGCAGAATATATTTGCCTTTCTCAAGACCCAGTCTTTCAAGGACGTTGCTTGCTTTTATCTGCTCAAGGTTGCTGTGAAGCACCTCAGCCATCGGTGAGCCCACAACATAGGTACGCTCCTTTGCCACGCCCGAGGCATTCAGATACCGCCTTGCGTGCTCGCTGTAGCACATATTCACGTCAGAGATTATATCAACGATTCGCCTGTTGGTCTCCTCGGGCAGGCACTCATCAAAGCAGCGGTTTCCGGCCTCCATATGGAATATCGGGATATGCAGACGCTTTGCGCCGATCACGGAAAGACATGAATTAGTGTCCCCAAGCACAAATACCGCATCCGGCTTTTCCTTTACCATCAGCTGATATGATTTTGCGATTATATTTCCCATCGTTTCACCAAGATCGGCTCCTACACTGTCAAGATAATGGTTGGGAGCTCTTAATCCCAGATCATCAAAAAATACCTGATTGAGCTCATAATCATAATTCTGTCCCGTATGTACAAGTATCTGATCAAAATATTTATCGCACGCTTTTATACATGCGCTCAATCTGATTATTTCAGGTCTTGTTCCGATTATAGTCATTAGCTTCAGCTTTGCCATTTTAGTGTCCCCTTTACTTTAAACTTCTTCATGATATGTATCCGGATGTTTTGGATCGAAGCACTCATTGCACCACATGAACGTGACAAGCTCCTCGGTGTCCGAAAGGTTCATAATGTTATGCGTATAGCCCGGGATCATATCAACAACTGCCATATCGTCGCCGTTTACTTCAAAGCTGTGGATTTCAGTATCACCGATTCTGCGCAGTTGGATAAGTCCATGGCCCTTTACCACAACGAATTTTTCGTTCTTTGTATTGTGCCAGTGCTGACCCTTGGTAATGCCCGGCTTTAAGATATTTACGCTGAACTGCCCCGCATTCGTTGTACGCAGTATCTCCGTAAAGCTCCCGCGGTCATCCTTATTCATTTTAAGCTTATATGAAAAATCCTTCGGGTCAAGATATGAAAGATAGGTCGAATAAAGTTTTTTTGAAAATCCGTTCATGTCGGGAATGATTTTAGTGTCCCTGCTGTTTTTGAATCCATACAGCATATCCGCAATTTCGCCAAGCGTTATTTTATGCTCTGCGGCAACTTTGCAGTATTTAGTATTCTCTTCTCTGTTTTCGTGCCCCTCAAGTGCGTTGAGCAGTTCGGAGATAACGTCGTCTATATAGATAAGCGTCATCATATGGCTGCGGTCGTTCACCGTAATAGGGAGATCATGAGCGATGTTATAACAAAATGTTGCGACTGCGCTGTTGTAATTTGGGCGGCACCATTTTCCGAAAACGTTCGGAAAGCGATAGACGAAAGTTTTCACGCCGTTTTCTTTGCCGTATTGAAAGATAAGCTCCTCCCCGGCTTTTTTTGATCTTCCATAGGGGTTGTCGAGTGACGCTTGTATTGATGATGTTATCAATACAGGTGCTTTGCTGTTATGTTTTTTCAGCGTATCGAGGAGAGTGGATGTAAAACCGAAATTGCCCTCCATGAACTCTTTTTCGTTCTTCGGGCGGTTCACTCCCGCAAGGTGATATATAAAGTCTGCGTTTTTGCAGAAATTATCAAGCGCCTGCGGATCGGTGTCGATGTCGTATTCATATATATCGCCAACGGCAGTGGTGCGCGACCTGTCCTTGCCGTCACGAATGTTTTTCAGCGCTTCCGCAAGATTGCGTCCCACAAAGCCCTTTGCCCCGGTGATCAGTATGTTCATTTATGTACCCCCGCTAATTTATCGATATTTTTACGATTATCTTTTGATGAATTTATTTATTGTGTTTTTCAGCATATCTTTTTCCATGCGATTCATTCCTATGATCAGCATATCTATCCAATACACAACGGTATATATGATGATCGCAGCAGCTAGTGTGAGAAGTCCTTTTCCGCCAAGAAGCTGGTTTATAAGCAAGGCCGCCGCAGCGGCGACTATGATACTCGGCAAAATCAAAATTATGCGTTTCCAGAAGAACATCATGTCCAGACTGCACACCTTTTTATAATAAATGTTTATAAAAATCACATTTATAGTCAAAGATATGGCCGTTCCCATCGCAGCTCCCACCTCGTCAAATATGTTTATCAAAGGGATGCTTATAAAGAAGTTTGTTATTGCCATGGCAAGCTGCCAAACTGCCGCTGCTTTATGTTTGTTCATTGCTCTTCTTATTTCAATACCGACATTCTGTATTAAAAGAGGTGTTTGTGGTATCATTAAGAATAATCCGACATAATATGAGCTGTCATATCCGTCGCCTGCCCAGAAGCGTATAAATTCTCTTCCGAACACAATGAACATTATCAGCACAAACATGAGTATCATAAATTGAATTCGACCTACATTTGCAAGCAGCCCAGTAAGTCTATCTGTACCGTTATCCTCTGCAACCATCATATTTACTCTCGGTATGAATACGGCCGAAACGGCGGAAGACAGCGCAATATACATACCATTTAAAAGACTTGCTACGCCGTATTTTGCAACGGCCTCCGTTCCTGACATCCTTCCCAGCAGAAATTTATCCACGCTCCAATTCAGCTGGTCGGCTATCAAATGTAAGAAAATAAAAAAAGTAAATACCCATAATTCCTTCAGAAGTCCAAAATTCAGATTTCTAAAAGAAAAATTCATTTTTAATTTTTTAAGGCAGAATCCGATATTGGTTACCAGTGCAAATACAGTCAAAAACGAAGTGACCGCAACCATTCCTACAGAGCCGAATCCGAGCAAAAGAAGCGGCAGTGTTAAAAACGGATTAAACAGTGTTCTTAAAAGCTCGACCATTCGCTGAAAGAAAAATCGTTCATGCGCTGTGATGTTGCTTGAAAATACACTGTTTATAAAGGTCAAGGACATATTTACTACCATCATTGCCAATAATATTTTTGCTCTTGACAGCTCAGCCGCGGACAATCCCGAACCAAATACTTTATCGGCATTCAAGGTCAATGCCGCTCCGCATACAAGGCACAGAACCGCAATAAGGAGGAATATCAAAAAAAACATCCCGTTCAGGCGCGCAATGCCATTATTGTCGTTTTTTACTTTGTATTGGGCATAAAATCTCATATATCCTGATCCAAAGCCCATGCTGAGAAGCCCGAGATACGAAACGACGGACTGGACAAGCTGATATAATCCGTACTCGCTCTGCCCAAGCAGCCGTAGCATGATCGGAGTATATATCAAGCCTGACAGAATATGAATTCCCTGAGTGATATAAGACAGTACAGCGCCTGCTTTTAATTGATTGATGCCGTTCATTTCTTCACCTATCCTATTGATTGGTTGATAAAGCTTATAGATTCCTCTTTTTTTGCATAAAGTATCTTATCTATTTTGTCATAATCCCATTGATAATCGGTTATTGATCCGACTGTGCTTATGTCGACCATTTTATCCTGCTGCCCTATCAGCTGCAGATAATCCTGCATTCTGAAGTTCAGCTCTGTTGTGTTTATCCGCGAAATCACAAAGAATTTTTTCTTAAAAACAGTCGATAAAACGGCACCGTGAAAACTATCTGTTATAACACATTCCGCGTGATGCAGCAGCCATAGCCATTCTTCCGGAGAACAATTCTCCAACCGCAGATCAGCCGCCGTTATACTCCCGTCATAGCTTAAATATATAAACGGAACAAATACCGACACAAGACCGTTTCTTTTGCAGAATACATTTATCTGTTCCCAGCTTTCCCACGAATCCTCCAAGAGATATACGAATGCATATCTGCAGTTTTCTCCGCCAACGCTTTCTATCTGTTTTGGCTTTTTCTCTATACCTGACCAATCGCTTTCGGATAAGAGCAGGGTAGGGTCCAAAACATGTTTTGCACGGTCAAAACCGATCTGGTGCAGTAAATCTACAGACTGTGCTTCACGGACACTTACAGCCGAAAAGCTGCTCAGGTATTTTTTTACGTATCTTTTGTTTTCTTTTGGGATATAGTTGCAGCCGAATGAGGCCGCATACGCTATCTTTTTTGATTTCACGGCATTGGTAAAATCAAGAAACGTAACGCGGTTTATGATATTGTGGCTCTGCCTCCAAACAATATCAGATCCAACGATAAGAATATCGTAATCCGAATGTTTCAGATCATAGAAATTATAGGTCTTATCCGAAAGGGCGATATTGCTGTCTGCAAAGGATGTAAACACCTTGGCAAGCTCTTGTCTTAATTCTTTGGCTTTTTCATGGATCATGGGCTGCCTGTACCCGCTGATCTTTTTGCGTATTTTCTTTTTTACCGCACCTGTATATGAGGTGATTCTCAGACACGATATCTCATTTTTCCATAGTATGGTCTCTATGTCCGCATTGGGGTATTTATCTCTTAAATAATGGTTCAGCGCATATGCCTGAAGAATGTTTCCGTAATTGACAGCGTTTCTGCTGTACATGTTGATTATTCCTATTTTCATCTTTCAAACTCCAATATTCCGGTTTATCGTAGTTTCATAGCTCTGAGAATCCTGCCTCCGCTGCTGCGTATCTTATTATAAACAGATTTTTTTATACTGATTTTGGCATATTTCTTGACGGCTTTGCCAAAATTCTCAGTGCATAATGAATTGAAAAAGTATTCTCGTTTCTCGGGTTTATCAACGGATCTGTATGCCGCTTCATTGGGGCACACAGCTCTAACGGCGTCGGTTTCTACCCTTTTTGCATTTACTGAATCGAACAGACCTGCTCCCTTCTCTGAATTAATAAGCACAAGAGATGTGCCCTTGTTATCGAATAGCTCAGGTACTTGACGTTCTACTCCCCAAAAATCGGCAAGCGTTAAATCGCCTTCTCTCTTTAGTGATTTGAAATGACATTGATAACATGATCTGCGAAGGGACAGGTTTTGAAGAAATGCCCGCATAAACAGGTCCTTATCTATGGTCTTTATATATTCGGAGCCGCCGCAAAAACTCAGCTTTATTGAAAACTTATACCATCCAGATGTTTTGTTTCTAAATTCGGGCAGGATAGTTTTATTGATTTTTGCATTCTGCTCAGCTTGTCTGTATTCAAGGTATTTTTGCCATACCGACGGCGACGGCACGCCGTGGCATATGATGTCTTGCGTTATAAGATTTTCATATTCCTTTCCCAAAAAACTTTTTAGCCCACCGATCTGGCACGGAGTGCCGGAAAATAAAACCAACCTGCCGTCCGCAAGCATGGCTTTGGCAGTCAAATATGCGTCGCCTATCCTGCTTTGTACATACTTTGAACCTCTGAGCTTATAGATATCATTGACTGAATCTATCATTATATGCTTTACATTCAAGTCATCATCAAATGCCGCGCCAAAAACAACTCCTCCGCGATTGATGATATTTTCGGCCAGCAGCGTGAATATACCGCCGGATGAACTTTTCATCCGTATATTATCATCATCATTTACTGCCGCAAAAGCCGCTAAGGTCTCATTGCCGTCATATTGCTTAAGTACCGGACAAACCGCTCTGCATTTACCGCATCCGATACACCGATCAAGATCGATTTCCGGCTGCAAAAAACCTTCCGGATCGGGCTTCATTGATATACATTGCTCAGGACATGCGCCGAAGCAGGCATGGCAGCCGGTGCATTCGCCGATATCACATATAAAATTATTTTTTTTCTTATTCACCGCATACACTCCGTAAAATTGTTTATGATCCCGTACCGGTCCATTACAGCCCCAACCGCTCTTTAAGCTTTACGATGCGTTCGCCTCGGGCCATATCGGCATCATTAAAATGCTCCTTCATGGTCGTCAGTCTGCTGCGTTTGAAAAGCACAACATTAAGTATCCTGTGTATCCAGCATAACGGCAGCAATGCGGGAGCCTTCCGTAAAATCTTGTATTTATCACGCATAAATTCCATCGGCAAAAAAATCGTATCGATGTAATATTTGTGCTTTTTTTTCTCCTCTTTGTTTTTATACAGCTCTTCCGATACGACCATCTGCTGTGTCCCCATAAGACCGCTGCCTATCGTATGTGCCGAAAATGCAAGGACATCCGCATCATCGGTCTTTTTTTCATTAAACCAGTAATCTACGAGCCCAAGAACTTTATTATGGAAGGTTGTAAGATCTGCTTTCTCGAACAATTCATTGATCAGGTCCCAGTCAAGAATATCCTTATATTCGCGCAGATATATCCAAACGTCGAGGTAGCCTCTTATTCCCATGCCGTTGTGCTTGACATGCTTTGCTATATGCAGTATCATAAAGATATAGAAGCTTTCTTTTGTAAACTCATAGCCGTATTTTTTTCCTTCCATCGGTATTATACTGCTCTGGAGCTCGGGGCATATCTCGATGCCCTTAAAATACGGGACCTTGGGCAGTAATTCATGATGCAGCTCGACCATTACAAAATCACCTATACGGTATGTGTCATGTATAAGCACCTCCGCATCATATTCGATGGTTTCAAAATCCAATTTATCCATAACAGCCTTAGCTTTGGCTGCATTCCCTTTTCCTATATACACATCTATGTCAGTGGAAGATCTCAGATTGGGTTCCGGATACAAATGTTTTATGACACTGCCTTTCATCGGCACATATAATATCCCGGCATCTTCAAAGCTGTCGCAGATCAGATCAAGATAATACTGCTGCTGTACTTCCACCACAATATATTGATCGTACATCATAGTCAGCTTTTCAACTGTTTGCGGGTCTATCATGCCGAGACAGTTTTGCAGCGCATAGTATACTAAATTTGATACATTATGATATTGAGCGAGATTAAATAAAAGCTCCCAATTTATATCATCCGGAACCGTTTCCGGCAGTTCGTTTTTTATTACGCATTTCAACAAATAAATAATATATTTGCTGTGCTTGTCCATCGTCATGTTCTCCTTTACTCTTCATTCAACTGCTCGCGGATGTATTCAAGTGCAGCTATTTTGGCAATGACGGCTTCCGTTCCCAGGAGCTCTGTGTTGTTCGAGTTAAACTCCGTCAGAGTATTGCGTTTTTCGTCGCCGTCTTTGAAATACTTATCGTAATTCAAATCGCGTTCGTCCGCGGGCACTCTGTAGAAACTACCCATATCGATCGCATTTGCACATTCTTCGTTTGTGAGCAGTGTTTCATACATTTTCTCGCCGTGGCGGATACCGATCACCTTGATCTTGCTTTTGTCCTCCTTGTCAAATAGCGCTTTAACGGCCTTTGCAAGCACCTCAATGGTGCAGGCAGGCGCCTTCTGAACCATTATATCGCCGCTCTCGGCATTTTCAAAGGCATACAGTACCAAATCCACAGCTTCCTCAAGCGACATGATAAACCGAGTCATAGACGGATCTGTTACTGTGATAGGCTCGCCTTTTTTTATTTGCTCGATCCAAAGCGGGATGACAGAGCCGCGTGAGCACATTACGTTGCCATAACGCGTGCAGCATATGCTTGTTTTATCGGGAGATACCGTTCTTGATTTTGCAACCACCACCTTTTCCATCATGGCCTTTGAGGTGCCCATGGCATTAACGGGATAGGCTGCCTTGTCGGTAGAAAGGCATATTACCTTTTTAACTCCGCATTCAATGGCGGCGGTCAGGACATTTTCCGTTCCAAGAACGTTAGTCTTTACGGCCTCAATAGGGAAAAATTCACATGAGGGCACCTGCTTGAGCGCCGCCGCGTGGAATATGTAATCAACCCCATGCATTGCGTTTTTGACGCTCTGAAGATCACGGACATCGCCTATATAGAATTTGATCTTATCAGACTGCTCCGGATATTTCGTCTGATATAAATGGCGCATATCATCCTGCTTTTTCTCATCGCGTGAGAAAATACGTATTTCCCCTATATCGGTATCAAGGAACCGCTCAAGTATCGCATTGCCGAATGAGCCTGTGCCTCCTGTGATCAATAAAGTTTTATGTTTAAACATTTTGGATTCTCCTCTGCTTTATATGCTTTTATATTTTGCAGTCATTTTTGCATTGTGGGATAAATGATTATCCCGAACACGGTCATCTCATACAAGACTTATAAATCTCCGTATACTTGTCCGTGACTGCCTCGATGGAATAATTTTTCCTGCAGTATTCATAATTAAAATCCAACCATTCCTGTTTAAATTGTATGGCCTCATCGATGCATTCCGCAATAGATTTATACTTAAGAGTAATTACTTTTCCACCTGCTTTTTTTATATCCAATATTACTCCGACATCATTGCATATTACGGGCAGCTTTGCCGCCATGGCTTCAATAAATGCAATCCCAAAGCCTTCATATACAGATGGGAGCAGGAATACATCTGCCTTGCTGTAATATTCTTCGGTGTTGACAACCGATCCAAAGAATTTTACTCTATCAGAAACTTCGGGCCTCAGCCTTGACTTTACGGCAGCAACATATTTTTCATCTTGAGTATCATCTCCGACAATATACCATTCTGCGGATTTATTGATTTTCAAATACTCGCATACTGAGTCCGCTGTCTCCAAATAGCCTTTAGCAGAAATGACTCTGCCGACGCTAAGAATAACAAATTTGTTTTTTCTGTTGTTTTGAATTTTCACGTATTGTTTAAAATCTATCCCATCATCTATTACATGCACTTTTTTCTTTATGCCGAGTGTATTACGTGCATATTCTTCGGCCTGCTTGGAAACGGCAGTATATTCTGTTGTTAATACAGAAAGCATTTTTTCTATTTTTGCATTATAACCGCTTGTGCTGTGCACAGTTACGACTGTCTTTATTTTCGGAAGCAGTAGTTTTGTTAATCTTCCGTAAAAATCGGGAGACTGTCCGTTGGTGTGCAAAATATCTATTTTATATTTCTGTATTATTTTTTTTATCGATATAACAGAGCTTAGCCTGCCCTTGCCGACAGGCTTGTTCACAGAGACTGTTTCGTATCCGCAGTCTGTTAATTTTTTTTGTATTTGCAGCTCCAGAGCCGTTTCAGCCTTTTTCATGCTTATCAGTGTAAACGGTATTGCTCTGCTGTATAACACACCGGCTACATCATACATGAGCTTTTCCGCTCCGCCAAGATTAAAGCTGTTTATCAATATTCCTATTTTCATTTTGTATGTCTGCTCTTTCCTTATTCATGTTCTATATGATATACCTTTTCTGCCGCTAGCGCAAATCCAAAGATCAGCCATATAAAATGCAGTGTAACTATTGTGGGAGGGATTATACCGGCTGCCGCAAATATTAACAGTGAAACAAGTATTGCGGCCGATTCAACATAATATTTTCTCAGTCTGAACTGCGATTTGATGACGAGGAAATAGAGCCTCAAAAACATTATTGTTCCCGGTATTCCGTTTGTCACCAGCATTTCTATCCAGAAATTATGTATTGCTAAAGTTCGGCTTGCTCCGTATGCGTTTTCGATAACTCTTTCGGCAGTACGAAATCCCGTACCGAGAAACAGCGAGTCTGGCATGACGGATATCCCTTGCCTCATCAATTCCCATCTTCCTTCATCGGCTTCCGTGTCTCCGACTATTCCCTCCAACAGTCCGGAACTTTCAAGCTGATCCCATATAAAATCATAAAACACATAATATAGACATATAGCAAGCACAGCAAGTAAAATCATGCCAAACATTTTTTTTGATAATTTCGAAGCGATAAACATAGGTGACAGTATTGTTGAAAATACAATAAATGTTATCGCTCCTCGTGAACCTGTCGCAAATGCGACATATATTGCGATCATACACCATATCGCATATTTTATTTTGGAAAACTTTACGCCTTCACGGAGGAACACGAGTCCGTATCCGGCTCCGATCAGCATGGCAACGCCTATGTTGTTCGGATTAAACAAAAAACCTGTCGGGTACTTGCTCAATTCAGTAATTGCCCATTCGGAGCGCGGCATTGAATAAATATAATTATTTGATATTAAATGCTCACCCGTGAGGTATTCATATATTGCTACGACCATGGTCATAAAAATGCCGAGCATATATATTTTTATGTAATTATCGAGATCTTTTCTGCTGTCTGTATAATAATATATAAAATATATCAATGCTATGTTTATAACAAATGTGATCTGTCCGTCTACCCACATAGATATATCAGGTGTAAAAATTACTGTGATCATATCAAACAAAACAAATGATATGAGAATATTTTTGTATTTTTGCATAACCTTCAAATGCGGTGTCTCTTTTTTATGCCTATTCTCATAAATTATGTGTATTACAGCAAACAGTATAAACACCAGTCTAAAAAGGTATATAGATGTTCCGCCGGCACTGAATATCTGAAATGACGATCCGAAAAAAGTTGAAAATATCAATATCATCAAACAAATACTCATGCGTTTTTTTGATCTGCTCATATTTATTTGCTCCTGTATTTATATCTTATACCGCTAAAAAACGCGGGGAATAACATTATAATAGTTCGTATTATCCCTATATTATCAAAAACCTCTTTCAGATTGCCCGCGCGTTTACTAAAATAAACATAGCCGCTCAGCAGCTTAAATTTATTGTACGGTGTCGTTGCTTTTTTGTAATCATGATAGCGAGCCAATGCAGCGCCCTTCGGATTCAGTAATTCAAGCTTTGTTGCATTTTTGCTCAGACCGCCTTTTAAATAGTCGCATATATAAATTATTTTATTTATCACGATCAGTTTATAGCTTTTGTCAATTTCATCATACGCGATATGTTCTCTTAAAAAGTTCTCACCCTCAAAAACGGGAAACGGATATCTCGCTATTACATTTGTTCTGAATATAAGCGCCGTATCTCCCTTTTTTTCAAGTTCATATAACTGCGATAAGCCGGCCGTGTTTATTCCGTTGGGAAATTCTCTGCCTAGGATATGGCCGTGTATATTGCCCCTGTTTGCTACGAATCCGGAAATATCAGACAAATCTGTGTTTTTATATTGTGACCAATATGCTTCTATGGTCGATACCGCATCATCCGTCAAAAAATCATCTGAATCCACACAAAAAAATAATTCTGTATCACATTCTTTGACAGCCCTGTTATGCGCAGCATGTTTTCCGCTGTTTTGTTGTGTAATATATTTTATTTGAATTTTATTTTCGTTTATCATATTACGAATTATTTCATCTGTATTGTCTGAAGATCCGTCATTAATAACGAGCCAAATAAAATTATGCGATGTTTGCCGTATTAAGCTGTCATATAATGTTTGAAGCGTATACGCTCTGTTATACGTAGGTGTAAATATGGTTAATAGTTTGCGCATTAAAGATTTTCCTCATATATTTGCTGCATATTGTCAAGGACCGTATCTATAAGATAATGTTCTTTCACCTTTGCTCTGTTAAAACAAGACATTTGTCTGCGCCTGTCAACATTATAAATCAAACTCTTCAATGCCGATTCAATCGCATCGTCATCATCAACGGGCACATAGACCGCGCCTTTATCTTCGAGGATATCCTCTATGGCTCCGACTTTTGTGGTGATAAACGGAAGCCCGTATGCCATGGCCTCAACGACCACCAACGGAAAACCTTCTGTATGAGTTGGAAAAAGCATAATGTCCGCCTGCCGATATTCTGCATCTACACCTTTTCTGTCGAGTTCGCCCGTCAGTACAACGTTTTTTGTTCTCGGCATTTCGGCGATCTCTTTAAATACGTGTCCAACAAGCCTGAACTCAATATCAGGGAATTTTTTTGCGGTGCGGATAATATTGTCACACCCTTTTGTATGCAGAAGATGCCCGACATATAATACGCGTTTGATCTCAGGCGCTGTTGCTTTTTCGTTTTTTAAAACTGCGTTATAGCTGTCATCGATAAAATTGGGCACCGTCAAGGTTTTGATTGAGCAATTATCCTCGACAAAACGTGCCGAAGCACTGTTCAGAGTTATGCATTTTTTGCTTACGGCAAGCATCCTTCTAAAATACTTTTTTTGTATCTCTGAGTGCAAAGCATAATTCAGATTGCAGTGACAGTGCAGTATGATCTTTTTGTTGAATATATGTATCATCCGCATGAGATAATAATCCCTTATCAGACCGCTGCCCGAGCATGATGTATTGAAATGCACAATATCATATTGTTTGGTCATTAGGAGTTTTAAGGTTTTTGCCAATATCAGAAGAGATCGTTTGATCTCTTCCGACATATGACGTTCGCTATATTTCAGGGATCTTTTGCCGATAACTCCCGTATTCACAACATCTATAGCATTATATCTTTTCATATAACCGATATATTGTTTTGTCCACATCGCCATACCTCCTGCCGGAGGCGGCAACGGAGACAATAATAAAATTCTCATTCAAGATGCTCCATTATAATTTTATATGTATTCTGCACCGTATAGTTTTCCATCAAATATTCATGTGCTTTTTTTCCCATGGAGATGATGTTTTCCCCGAGAACCCTTTCTGCTGTCAATGTAAAGCTGTCGACATTCCCCGCTTTACACCACCAGCCAAACTGTCCTTCGGTAATTACCTTGCCAACGTCGGTATTTTCGTCGGTGCAGGCCAATACCGGCATGCTGCTTTGCATATACGACAGCAGCCGTGACGGAAAATTCGGTATGGTGAACCGCTTGTCCAAAAATATCATACCGACATCACACGATGTAATAAAATCCTCGTATTCCTGCTTCGGCAGACCGTTTATTAAAAGAACATTTTCAGGGTGCTCCTCGTCTATATACCTTTTCAGTTTCGGATACTCCGTGCCAGTCCCACAAATGACAAAAAACCGATCCGGTTTGTTTGCATTTGCCCTCAGACACTCAATTACAAACGATATCCCCTGCGGCTTTCCCAGATTCCCGCCGTATACAAAAACAGTTGTATTTAATGGAATATTGTATTTTGCCCTCAGCTCTGTTTTTCTGTGCTCATCATGCTTTATATCAACAGGCTCGATGCTGTTCGGCGATACATGTACGATATTTTTATCGACAGACGGATTGTGTGCTAAAACATAATTCACGTTGGCCTGCGACATGCAGCCGATATAATCCGACTGACTGTAGAGTTGTTTCTCTTTGTGTCTGAAATATTTACACAATATGCCGTCTTTGGAGAACATGCCTAAATCAACGGCGTTTTGTGGGAATATATCCTTGAGCAAAAGATATGTCTTGGCTCCGTCCCGCCTTTTTATATAATATATAACATTCGCAAATGTTATGGGAGGAGTGGAGTATAACACCAAATCAAATTTTACATTGCCGTAATATTTTTTTATTGCATTTAAAAACAGCATCTCTATAGTCAGCGTGCCTATTCCTTTTTCAATTACATTCGTCTTTTGCATGTTTACCGTTCTTACCCGCAGAACGCAGTATCCGTCAAAGTTTTTGACGCTTGTTGTTTCATGCATCCTGCGTTCGGCCGGAGCTGTGATATATACATTATGACCTTCCTGTACAAACTTTCTTAACAGGTCTGTATATATCCCATGCTTATCCAAATCAAATATTCCTGACAATGTCAAAAACAAAATATTCATATTTATTTTGTCACCCAATTTTATTATACTTTATTCGGCATATGCCATGTAATTTATCAAACACTGCATTATCAGCACCCGTGCAACACAAATCCGGCATATAAAATCTGCCGGGATGCTTATTCCATTTTATTGAGAATATCATTTACCGTAACAAACTCTTTAATATCTGTGCTTGTTATCTTTTTCCCGAATTCATCGTCAAACATAACTATCACAGACAGCTTGGTCATAGAATCCCAGCAATCCAGATCGGCTAACGCTGTATCTGCCTGAAGCTCACTTTCCTCAATATCCATAGTTTCCGCCAATAATTCGATTTTTTCTTCAATAGTCATTTTTTTATCTCCTTATACATATAATATTTTTTTCGCATAATCTGCCGATTATCTTAGCTTGACAGCCTGCCGCCGTCAAGCACTATGTTTGATCCGGTTATAAATTTAGCAGCATCGCTGAGAAGGTATGCTATCATATTTGAAACATCAATAGGTTCTCCCAATCCCATATACTGCCGCGACATAATGATCTTTGCATCTTCACTGTCTCCACTGTTATCCAAAAACTCCTGATAAATATCAGTATTTATCAATGCTGGATTGACTGTATTCACTCTTATTTTATTTCGATGCAGCTCTTTTGCCAAACACCTCACTGTAGCATCCATAGCTGCCTTTGAAGCGCTGTAGGCTGTTTTTGTCTGATTACCCTGCTGAGAGGCTATTGATGAGATCCCTACTATGCTTAAACCACTGTTATAACAATTTCTTTTGGTGATCGACCGTATTATTTCAACAAAAGAGAAATAATTAACGTCCATTACCGCTTTAAGGACATTCGGCTTAAGCAGCTTCAGAGGTCTGGTGCTGCCTATACCGGCACTGTGCACAAATCCATCCAAGGCTCCGCATTCGGATACGATCTGCTTTATAAAGTGCTCTATTTGCTCCACATTGCTCAAGTCAAATACATAATATTTATGTCCGCTGCCTTCAAGCGTCTTTTCAACTTCTATCAGCTTTTCCTCACGTCTGGCGGCCATCACGATCTTTGCGCCAAGCTTTGAGCATAATCTTGCCGTTTCAGCTCCCATCCCGGAAGATGCACCGGTGATTAAAATTTTTTTGTCTGTTAAATCTACCATATTAAACATTACATATCCTCCGGTGAATTTATTATACCTTCGGCAAAATAATCATCCGTTTCAATTATTGGGTATATATCTTTTTTATTGATCTTTGCCGACAAAACGCCCCATGACAATCCCACACCGAAGCCGCACATAAGGATATTCATTTCCTTATCCTCGTCATCGCTTCCGTAAACATCGCATAATGTCAGCGGTATGGCGGGCGCGGATGTATTCCCGTATCTGTCAAGGCATAACGGCATTTTATCTGTATCCGCTTTAAGCTTTTTCGCAAGTTGCTTATGTATAAACTGATTTGCCTGATGAAATGCCAAGCAATCGTAATCTTCAACTGTCGTTCCGTTGTGTTTCATAAATTGTTTTATTGCTTTCGGAACATCTGATATTGTAAAGCTGAACACATCTACGCCGTTCATATTGGTATTATATAAAGTTCGTTTATTCCCGTCAGCCCAAATCATCGGCTCGGTCGAAGCATACATATTTCTGAACCCGCCGGCAGGTGCGATTATTGCTTTATATCCGTTTCCGTCAGAACGAAGCAGTCCGTTTATCTCGCATTCGTCTTCGGTCTTTTCGAGCAATGCCGCGGCACCGCCGTCGCCGAACAGCATGGCCGACGACCTGTCTTCCGGATTCACCATTTTAGTCATCGTTTCACCTACAATGACCAACGCTTTATCTATATCGGAGCACTGCATCAGCGCCGCCGCAGACTGAACACAATATACAAAGGCCGAACATCCGAGAGCTATATCGAATGCGGCGCACTCCTTGCTAAGCCCCAATCTTTTATGCAAAACGCAAGCAGTTGCCGGACGCCTGTAGTCAGTGGAATGAGCCCCGAATATCAATGCGCCGATTTCGCTTCTGTCAATATTTTTTTTATTAATGATCTCTTCTGCTGCTGCGCAACCTAAGTCCGATGCGGTTTGATTTTCATGAGCGGCTCTATGCTCTGCCACTCCTGTTGTACTTATAAATTTTTCAACCGCTTCAACGCCGAACGTCTCGGCATAATCCATGCTCTTTATTACATGTGTCGGTACAGCGCACGCCATCGCGGTTATTTTTATATTTTTGAATTTAAAAAACGGCATAATTCCTCCTAAATTTTAGATCCTTGCTATTACATCCCATTTGTCTCTGCTGCCGGTTGTTTTATCGCTTAATGTACAAAATTGATTTCCACCGCACCCTCCGCAATGATTGCCTTCTATCAATACCGGACCGTCCTGAGTCAATGCTATATCCCAACCGACATATGCAACTTGAGGCACTCGGTAGGCCGCTTTTTTAGCCAATTCCAATATTAGTTTCCATTGAGGCAGCTGTGTCCCTTTTGCTTTAAACCCGGTTACGGGGTGTTCTTTATGACAAATTAATGTGTAATCGGTTAGATCTGATGTTATAATTCCCGTATTAACATCTACTGTTGCAAATAAATTTCCATCCAATGTGGCATTAACAATATCAGACTTAGTACCAAATGATACTTTTGCATCGATAAATTCAAAATATCCGTTATGCAAAAAAGTATAAACACGTATGCAGTTGACTCCCTTGGGATAAAATTTATTCATATCCTCGCTTTGAACTATCCATTCATCGATGATTGCACTTCCTCGGTCCTTTGTCTCCTCTAATATTGCTTGACAGAAATCATCTGCGGATGCGAACTCATCAATAGAGTATGATTTTACTCCTCTTCCTTCGCATTCTTCAAGTGGTTTATAAACTACTTTCTTTATGCTCTTCATAAATTTTTTTATATCATCTTTATCTGTTTCTTTTGTTATCATCATGCATTTTCTATTGTAAAGGTCATTGAACACCTTTGAAAATATATACTTATCAAGAAATATCACATCTTCATATTTTGAGTCGGATAGCTGAGACCGTCTCTTATTGTAAAGCTTTGTCGTAAAGTAAGTTTTTTTATCACGTCTTAGTTTCTTATAAAATCCATAATGATAATATTCCTGCGGGAAAACACCGTATATGATATAATTATATACCATGTCTATAAAAACACTGATCTTTTTCCTGCTATTCCTTTCGGCCTCTAAACTAATCCATTTTTTTGTGCTGCTAATAATAGATGTCACCATATTCTCTCACCTATAGGTTGTATTTCCTTGCGGGATTGCCCATAACCTTTATGCCTTTACGTATATTGGTCATAATTACACTTCCCATCGCGGCATAAACGTTATCGCCAATGTTTCTGCGCGGAGCAACTATACAGCCGCACCCCAAATATACATTATCGCCTATATGCACATTGCCGTTTATGCTGCATTTCCCCATGACAGAGCAATAATCACCTATCACAGCATCATGGCCGATTGTGGACGGAAGCAATGTTATAAAATCGCCTATACGTATATTGACGGACAGCGCCGCATCAGGATAAATTACAGCGCCTTCTCCGATCGTATTAAACTCACCGATACGAGCGCGTGGATGAATAATTGCCGCAAATTTTGCTCCTCTTGCTTTTAATTTTTCGGCCACGGCCCGCTTGGTTTTGGGATCTGCTATCGCAACAGCAAAATACTCATCCTTTTTGACATCCCACTCGGAAATGCTTCCAACAATACTGTAATCGCACTCTATGTTATCGAGCGCATGTGCGTTATCATCTATAAAACCGAGTATATCCCAGGTATGCCCAGCTTGGTTAATATCCTTTATCCACTGCAGGACCTCGCGTCCCATTCCTCCGGCCCCGACGATTATTAAATTCTTAACCATTTGCTTCTTCCTTTTCTCTGCTTCCCGTAAATTTGCCTACCGTCGCATACCCTTCAGCGGATATTCCTTCTTCCTTAACAAATGCCTTCCAGACTGTCAGGAGGATTATTTTTAAATCGCCTATAAATGTAATATTGTCTACATATGTAACGTCCCAATTAAACTTCTCTTCCCAGCTGATGGCATTCCTGCCGTTCACCTGCGCAAGTCCGCTCAAGCCAGGTCTTACCTCGTGGCGGCGGCGCTGTGTTTCATTATATCTCGGCAGATACTCCACAAGCAGCGGCCGTGGACCTACTATACTCATATCGCCTTTAAGGATATTAAACAGCTCGGGCAGCTCATCAAGACTTGTTTTTCTCAGCAGTTTTCCGAACTTTGTTAGTCTGTATTCATCAGGCAGCAAGTTGCCGTTTTCGTCTCTCTCATCTGTCATCGAACGGAATTTGTACATCTTAAATATCTTCTCGTCCTTGCCCGGACGTTTCTGCTTAAAGATAACAGGGCTGCCGAGTTTTATCTTGATAAGCAGTGCTGTTACCGCCATAACCGGTGACAGTACTATTATTGCAAGCAGAGATAATATAAAATCCATCGGTCTTTTTATATATTTCGCGTACATCAGAAGCACCTCTTGATTATATCAATGATCTCGTCATGTTCTTCAGGCTTCATCTGCGGATAAAAATCACTCGGCAGACACAGCCCTCTTGCAAATATATCCTCGCTTATGCTTGTGCCGTCATCATTATGAGCAAAATAATCGCAGTCCTTATAGAACGGCTGCATATGCATCGGCTTCCAGATAGGACGCGTTTCCACATTCTCCTCGGCAAGCCTGTCCATGATAGTAAACGGACTGATATTACAGCCCTTATCGATCGTCGCTGCGCTGAGCCAATGATTTGGTTTGGTATCGGCTTCATGCGGCTGCATCGTTATCGGCATATCGGCAAAGGCCTCTTTATATTTATTGTATATATTTGTTTTTTGCGACACATGATCCTCAAGCGCTGTCATCTGTCCTCTGCCTATCCCGGCAACGATATTGCTCATGCGATAGTTGTATCCGAGCTCCTCATGCTGATACCACCGCGCAGGCTCTCTTGACTGAGTTATCCACTTCAATACGGTTTGCAGCATAGCCTCGTCATTACCGACAAGCATCCCGCCGCCCGAGGTTGTTATGATCTTATTTCCGTTGAATGACAAAATCCCGTATTTACCGAGTGAGCCAAGCTTTTTTCCTTTATATTCTCCGCCCAATCCTTCGGCGGCATCCTCCACCAAAGGTACATTATGCTCGTTGCATATCTCTGCTATCTCATCCATTTTAGCAGGTGTGCCGTAAAGGTGTACGACTATTACCGCTTTCGGATGTGGATACTTCTCGAATGCTTTTCTCAGAGCGTTGGGGCTCATATTCCAAGTGTCCGGCTCGCTGTCAATAAATACGGGTATACCGTTCTCGTAAATTATCGGATTGGCGCTTGCGCTGAAGGTCATCGACTGGCAGAAAACAATATCTCCGCTGCCGACCCCTAAAGCACGCAGTGCCATATGTATTGCAGCCGTGCCCGCATTCATTGCAACGGCGCCTTTTGCTCCGATGTATTCTTTTATTGTATTTTCAAATTCGTTTACGTTCTTTCCCAAAGGTGCGATCCAATTGGTGTCAAATGCCTCGCGGACATATTTCTGCTCCTCGCCGCACATACACGGCGAGGAAAGATAGATCTTACGCTTCATTTCTGTTTCTTCTTTCCCATACATCCCGAATCCATAAACAGGACTACTGCACTTTTTGATAAAATCACATTTATATACAGTATAATAGCACAATCCGAGCATATAATCAAGTGTTTTTAAAAAATTATCGGCATTGTGCACGGCGGAGACAGCGCCGGGTGCATATTTGATGCGGATCGTGGGCATAGGTAATGTTTTGCATGAAAGTTTAGGGTTGTTAAAATTCTGTTTTACACTCCACCACTTTACCGATTATTGATATTTTATCATTGCGTAAATCGTAGATTTGTATTTGATGAACGGGATTATAAGACCGGGGAATAAGCTGCACAATATTATCATCACGCCTGAAATACTTTACGGTGGCATTTTCGTTATTGACCATGACCACGGCGATTTCTCCGTTTTCCACCGCGGGCTGACAACGTACGATAAGCAGACTGCCTTCGCTTATATTTGCGGCGTTCATGCTGTCGCCTTTTACCCGCAGCGCAAAATATTCTGAACCGCCGTTGCGGTCTGTGTAAGTGTATCCCTCTATATTCTGCTCGGCATATATAGGAAGCCCTGCGGCGATCGTACCGAGTATTGGTATTTCGTGCACCACTGGATCATAAATCTGCATGCCGGACGGCAGCTCGCTGTGGGGATCATCGCTCCAGCCCATTATATAGGCGGGAGAGATCTGCAGTGCCTTTGAAATATCTTCAATTCGGTTGAGCGGAATTTTTGCTGTTTCGCCCGTCGCATATCTTTGGAGCGCGGATTTTGGTATTTTTGTTCTTTTTGAAAGCTCACCGTAGGATATACTCTTTTGTTTCATTGTTTTTATAATTCGGTCTGCATGTATACTCATTTTAGTTGCCCTCCTTGATATACATATAATAACATGGTCGTCCCAAAAAATCAAGGAAATTTTTAAAATGTCCCGAAAAAGGTCCGATACATCAAAGCAGAATTAGTACAGCAATCCATATTAATGGCAGTTTACACAAATTTGCATATTAAATTAATACATTATGACGAATTTGTGAATTAAGTGTTAATAAACTGTTGAAGCAGTCGGAGAAAAGTGATATAATACAGTTATAAAAATTCATCGATGAATATAGGAGGTCATAACAATGAAAAACATCATCAGAACTAAAATAAAGAAGTTGTTTGCGACGGCTGTATCGGCAGTGATATTGTCGGCAAGTATTATGATCCCGGCAAATGCGGCCGAGTATTTATATGTTTCGGGAGCTGAAACAGGTGCTGTTTATTTACGCACTGCACCGGCCTCATCAAGCTATTATACGACGTTAAATAACGGAACGTTGGTAGAAAGCATCGGATGGGCCCGCGGCTGGGACGGCGAAGGATACAATCAGGTACGGATCAACGGCGTAACGGGATGGATAACAACAAGATATTTGTCATCATATTATTACAGCTATCCTCAATATTACTATTACACGGAAAGTAGGGTTGTTGGCGTAGAGAACAGTATTTATTTATGGGACAGCGCTTACGGAAGCGGTTATTATTTTACTATCCCGGTGTGGAATTACGTTTATGTTGATTATGGCAGCTATACAAACGGCAGATATAAGGCTTATGCCGGCGGTACATACGGTTGGGTAACGGCACAGTATGTTATGCCGTGGTAAATTGTGTGATGGAGAAATTTGTATTTATGAAAAAGAGAATTATTTCAGCTATAGTTGTGATTCTATCAACATTTAACCTATCAGCTTTTGCAATGAGTACACAAGAATTTGATGCTGGCATGGCAAAAGGTATAAGTTACTTTAATCAAGGATTATATTACGAGGCGAAAGATGAGTTTACGTGGTTCAAAGATTATAACTATGATAGGATGAATTCTGGTCAACAAAAATATCTTGATGATTACTTGAATGGAACATGGCAAAGAATTGAGAAATGGGAAAATTCTCAAGCTAATAACTATTCTGTTTTGTTGTTAAAAGAATATGCTCGAAGATATATCTGGAGCATATATAATGAGAATAACTATACCTATACAAATGTGAGATTTTTAATTACAGATGTCACGGGTGACGGTAAAGATGATTTACTGGCAGTTGGTGTTGACAGTGAAAACAATCCGTCTCAGCTCGAAGTCTATATTGAAGAAAACGGCAACGTAATAAAAATAATTAATGACCATTGGAGCGGTTATAACGGCGGACGTGTTTTTCCAACGAGATATAACGGGCAAGTGTATCTTTGCGGTGAAAGTTTTTCATCAGGAACAGGTTTTTTGCTTAATCTGATCAAATATGAAAATGGGAGTTGGAGCACCGCATACAGTTGTCATGCTGTATATGATTGGGATGCAAATACATGGGCAGGGTATGATGTAAACGGTCGTATGGTGAGCGAATCCGAGTATGATAATTTTAGAAACAGTATATTAAGCAATGAGTTGTCAGTATACGATTTTGCTGACAGAAACAATTTATAACATTTTGCAGAAATGAGGTTTGAAAATGAAAAAACGATTAATATCTATTATTTGCGCTGTCATTAGTATGTTTTCAATGATGTTATTTGCACAGGCAGCAGAAATAATGTATGTTGCAAATGTAGAAAATTCTGTTTATTTAAGAACAGAGCCCGCTTCAGATGAATATTATACGACAGTACCATTAGGGACCGCAGTAGACAGTGTTGGATGGCAGCAGGGATGGGATGGTGAAGGTTATAACGAAGTTATATACAATGGTCAAACCGGGTGGATAAAAACCCAATACTTATCTTATGTAAATCCATCAAGTGTCCCGCTGTCATCAGCTTATCTTGGTACGTGGTATGAAGGATATTCATGGGAAGATTCATATAATAGGGTAATACAACTTGATTTAAAGCGTGTTGACGGCAAAATATATGCTGAATTTACTCGTACACGAGGCAAAGAGATATGTTATTGGTTGGAGCCTCTGATATTCACAAGCGGTTCATCTGCGTATGCATATGGTTCAACTTGGTTTACTCCGTATAATTTTTATGCTGATGTTAAGTATAATTTTGAATTTTATTCTGACCACATATATGTATGGTTTGACCGTTTAGATGCGCCAGATGGAAGTGCAGATAGTCATATTGAATTTTACAGATAAAGGCGACGATACACACAAAAGCAGGCTGTGCTTTAATGACAGCCTGCTTTTTGCATACATGCTTTTTGACGTTATTCTATAAATTCGGCGGCTGAGCCGAAATGTTTTATGCATTATGTGAGCAGCAGTTTAGATATTGAGCCAAGTGCAGCCCATCGGCGGGAGCGATACCGTTTCGGTCCGGCCGTTTATAAGCACCTCTCCCGACTGCGCACACTCGCTGTTATTCACAACGCAGATTTTGCCCGTTTCCTCAAATGCGTGGCATTCAAGCTCCTGATTTTTTGAGAAGTACCTAAACATCTCATTCTCGCTGTGAGCGGCAAAATAAATCGCCCTCATCAGGATCCTTGCATTCTGGTTTGTGAACGGCAATCCGGCAATATATACGGAGCGCCCTTTGCCGTATTCGTTTGCTGTAAGGTTTGAGCTTCTGTTTGCTTCGTCAAGGACCGTTGTGCCGCCTACTGGATAGATCATGCTCATACTCTCGCCGTAGTCTATCTCGCCGGTGACGTCGGCTGTTATAAAATGTTCTTTTTCGACGGTCACAACTGGCTTGTTGTGACTTGCAGTAAGGCCGATCTCCTTCTGGACGCCGAGCATATCGGCGGCCGCGAACAGCTTTCCGTCAATGTTGTACGCGCACGGCTCGCCGATGCCGATAAAGCCGCCGCCGCTGTACACCCATTCTCTTATTTTGGCAACCACCTCGGCGTCATTCCAGTGCTCCGCGCCGCTCCACGAGGTCCCGGCATCGCCCATGTTCAGAACAACTCCGTATTCTTGAAGCTTTCCGTTTTTTACATCGTCAAAATTAATGAAGTCAACGTCAAATGGGAAGCCAGCAAGCGCCTCTACCGCGCCAAGATATGAGTAGCAGCGCTGATTCCATAGCGAGTGAGCCACCTGATGTGTCTGCCATGACTTTATTTTGCCCCATGAATTAAGTACGGCGACTTTAAACGGAGCCGTATACGGCTTTGTGCCCTTGCCTTCCTCATGTATCGACTTGAACTGCTTTGTTATCTCGGTTACGTGGTCGATAAACTCCGGGAATTTCAAAGCAAGGCTTATGTAGCCACCGTAGCCCATTCTTGCTGCGGGCTTGCGCATCATGGCGCGTCTGCATTTTATCCATATGGGCATAGATTCTCCGACAGGATCTCCGCCTTCGTGGAAAACATCGGGGAAGAAATAGGGATAGAATCTTGCCTCGGTCGACGGAACGGGGATATCTGTGATCATGCGCGTTGTAACACCGTCTCCTGCCGCTCCGACAACCATATCAAGCCCGATGTTCTGAAAATACTTTCCATAGGGTTCTGTGCCGGCCCAGTGATCGCCGAGGAACATAATAGCCTTTCTTCCGGCTTTGTGCATGGTCTCGACGCACTGTCTTGCAAAGTCGCTTACAAAGCGGCAGTTGAAATCCATCCAGTCAAGGTATTTCTTTGTGGGGTTCTTGAACGGAGTATTGTATGTCCCGCCGCAAACTATGTCCTCGGCTGTGAGCGCATAGCCGTATTCTTTCTCGAATTGCTCAAAGGCAAGAGGAGAAACACAGCTTGCATAGCCGAACCAGTTTACTGTTTTTTCTTTGCCGAACTGATTGTATATCAGGTCAAAGCAGTAGAAGAAGGTCGTAAAGCGGACAACATCGGTTTTCGGATGAGCTTCAAGCCATCTTTCGAGGCGTTCAAGCAGGTGCTTCCGGACTTTTTCTTTTCTTGGGTCAACTGTAAGCTCGTGTTCCGATGTCCAGCTGTTTGTGATGTGGTTATACATCGAAACGGGCTCCCAGATCTGGTATGCAAGGAATGCCACTGTATATGCGTGAAACGGAGCGGCATTTTTTATAATGACATTTTTTCCGTCATAATCCCATGTTTTTATTTCCTCGCCCGTTGTCCTGTCCATAACCTGCCAGTAGCGATGAATGTCGTCATCGGTATTCGGTTTGAACTGCTGGTCGAAGAAGGTCGCCATTATGTCTATTTCGAGCGTATCAGAGTATGCGGTATGTTCCTCTGTCAGCAGGTATATCTGCTGAAGGCAGTCGGGATTTTGCTTTACCCACTCATTATCGTCACGGACAAGGCACAGCACTGAATAGACCGTAAGCCCCATGTCGATAAGATCCTGAGAAAGCTTTGTTCCGTCGCTGTCGCGGATCGCGTCGACTCCCCAGAGATCGACAAGCTCCTTTATTTCCTTTTCCATTCCCGTCTCGCCGGGAAGCGTAAATCTTCCTTTGATCATAATTGATTCTCCTGTCAAATTTTTTGTTTTCCCGCAAAGAACAGCGGGTCCCTATGATTATAGTTTACTTAAAAAAAAGCCCGAAAGCAATATGCAAAATGTACACTGAGATGTGCAAAATTTGCCCAACTGCAAAAAGCAATATATAAAATGGTATAAATGGGATCATTTTCGGCGTTTTGAACATATCGATTGAGCCAGCAGTAATATTTTAACGCAAAAAGGCGGCCTCCCAATATCGGATTTTATATCCGATGTTTGAAGGCCGACAGTATGATAATCATGTATGTGTCTGTACAGTATTAATTTTCGGCCGCATTATATTCGCCGAATTTATAACTCTTTGGCTGAAACAAAGCCGTAAGCGGGCTCGGCGGTCATCACAGCACGCAGTATGGCTTCTGACATTACCTGTGCGGCAAGAGTACCAACAACGTCCTGGTCTGCGGATACATCACCGACGGACATAGCGTAAATGCTGTCTCCGTCTGCGGTCGTATGCACCGGACGTATCGAGCGCGCATAGCCGTTATGGGTCATTGACGCTATCTTGCAAAGCTCTGTTTTGCTAAATTTTGCATTTGTGATGATTATGCCGAGTGTTGTGTTCTCAACAAATTTATTTTCGACCGCATCGTATGTTTTATAAAACTCTTCTTCGGTGTCGGCGAGCGATTTTCTGTCCTCGGAAAGCAGCCCCGCGGCTTTCTTTCCGCTCTTCCAATCGTAAATATCACCGAGGGCGTTGACTGCCGCTATTGCTCCGACCTTGAGGTCTCCGATTTGGATCGCATAGCTTCCAATACCGGATTTCATACACCTGTCCATACCGCGAAGCTTTCCAACAGTAGCGCCTGTTCCGGCGCCTGAGTTCCCGTCCGCATAGTTCCCCTTTTCTGCGTTAAGGCAGGCCTCATAGCCCATTTTCTTATCGGGACGGACGTGCGGATCGCCTACACTCAGATCAAAAAGGCATGACTGGCACACAAGCGGCACATTTGTGATTCCCGTATCAAAGCCGATGTTTCTTTCCTCAAGGTACTCCATCACGCCGCCTGCGGCATCAAGACCGAAGGCGCTGCCGCCGCTCAAAAGCACTGCATGAATATACTGTGCCGCTGCTGTGGGCTTTAAAAGCTCTGATTCTCTCGAGGCCGGACCTCCGCCTCTGACGTCAAGGCCGGTCGGCGCTCCGTTTTCGGCGATGACCACCGTACAGCCTGTTCCAGCTTCCTTATTTTCCGCACTGCCTATTTTGATGTTTTCTATGCTTTTAATACTTATTTCTTTCATGGACTGCCCTCTCTGCTCCGGAAGCTCATACGGGTATCCGAGGAGCGTTTTATTTTTGTTAAATATCAGATTGCCGATTATGAGTATATTATATCACAACCGCACATAATATTCAACTATTATATGCCTGTGTCATGTTAAGGCGGGACAGCTTTGAAGTATATACTTTACCGGTTGAGTATTTCCATGAACTCATCGCCTGTGATAGTTTCCTTTTCGTACAGATATCCGGCGAGCTCGTCGAGCTTGTCCCTGTTTTCCTTAAGAAGCACAAGCGCTCTTTGATGCTGTTTTTTGACTGTTTCAACGACTTTGTCGTCTATCCTTGTCTGTGTTTCGGGCGAGCATGACAGCGACGTGTCTCCGCCAAGATATTGATTCGTCACATTTTCCATAGCGACCATGTCAAACTCATCGCTCATGCCGTATCTTGTGATCATCGCGCGCGCAAGCTTTGTGGCCTGTTCAATGTCGTTTGAGGCGCCGGTCGTTACCGAGCCGAATACAAGCTCCTCGGCCGCTCTGCCTGCAGTATATGTGACTATCTTATTTTCAAGCTCCTCTTTGGACATCAGGTAATGGTTCCCGTCCTCGATCTGCATAGTATATCCGAGTGCGCCGGAGGTGCGGGGAATTATCGTTATCTTTTGCACAGGTGCGGAGTTCGTTTGCAAAGCCGCCGCAAGAGCGTGCCCGATCTCGTGATACGAGACGATACGTTTTTCCTTATCGGAAAGTATAGCGTTCTTTTTCTGGTATCCGGCGATCACCACCTCGATGCTCTCCTCAAGGTCTGATTGTGTAACTGTATTCCTGCCGTCACGCACGGCACGCAGGGCCGCTTCGTTGACGATATTGGCAAGCTCCGCTCCCGATGCTCCGGACGCCATGCGTGCGATGGTGCTGTAATTGATATTTGCATCCATGTTTACCTTGCGGGCATGGACCTTAAGTATCTCCTCGCGTCCTTTCAGGTCGGGAAGCTCTACCGGGACGCGTCTGTCAAAGCGTCCGGGGCGCAGCAGTGCAGGATCGAGCGATTCCGGGCGGTTTGTCGCGGCAAGGATTATGACGCCCGTGTTCTCCTCGAATCCGTCCATTTCGGTCAGCAGCTGATTAAGAGTCTGCTCTCGCTCGTCGTTTCCGCTGAACTGCCCGTCTCGCTTTTTTCCTATCGCGTCGATCTCATCGATGAACACTATGCACGGAGCCTTTTCCTTCGCCTGCTTGAACAGGTCACGCACCTTCGAGGCGCCCATGCCGACAAACATCTCTACAAATTCGGAGCCGGATATTGAGAAGAACGGCACGTTTGATTCGCCGGCAACAGCCTTTGCAAGCATCGTCTTGCCCGTTCCCGGAGGCCCGACAAGAAGTATGCCCTTGGGCATTGACGCGCCTATGGAGCTGTACTTTTTGGGGTTGTGCAGATAGTCTACTATCTCGCTCAGATTCTCCTTTGCTTCGTCCTCTCCGGCGACATCGGAGAATTTAATGCCGGACGAGGATTTCACGTATACCTTTGCCTTGCTCTTTCCGGGTCCGAACATCATGGAGTCCGCGCCGCCCATTTTGTTTGTGATGCGGTGTGAGATAAGCTGACCTATCCCTATAAATATGAGCGTCGGCAGTATCCATGAAAAGAAGAATGTCGCCAGAGGCGATGCCTCCTGCACTATCTGCTGTGAAAATACAGCACCGGAGTTGTACAGCCTTTCCGTGCGCCCGGGATCGTCCATAAGTCCTGTTTTATAAATGTTCTCTTCATCCTTATCGGTAAAGATTATCTGATTGTCCTGTATCTGCACATAGCCTATTTCGCCGTTTTCCGTCATGCTGATGAATGTTCCGTAATCTATCTCGGTAACCCGTGGCTTAAGTAGCTGCGGTATGACAAAGATATTCAAAAGCATCAGTATTATCAATGCGATCACATAGTAAAAAATAAGTGGTTTCTTTGGTGATTTTACTTCATTCATAAGATTACCTCCCGTGTATCGAAAATGTAAAGTATCTTGTGATTTCTTTATCAATAGGAGTTTAACACAAAAAAATAAGAAATGGAATTGACAAAATCCCATTTCTGTACTTTACAAAATACACGATATGTCAAGATAGTACGCTTTGATCGGGAATCAGCAGCGATTCCCCGCGTATCAGTTTAAGCAGATGGTCCGCAGCTCTTTCCATGTCGGGACCCATGTGGTTATGAAGCCCCAAAATAAAGCCCGTAATGGCAAACGAATAGAAATTAAGCGTCATATCAAGCTCCGCGGCGGATATATTTGAGATCATTTTCGGATTGGCAATTCTTTTTAAAAATTCTCCGGTAGTATTTATAAGGCTTCGTATGACCGTTCCCTGTTCCTTTGTATTTGTCAGGCGCTGCATCAGACCGCGTTTTTCGTAGGTGCTCTCCAAAAGTCTTTTAACGCATTGCTTCTGATCGTCGTATTGGGAGATCTCCGCAAGCAGTCTGCGGAATTCCCGCTGCATTATCCACTCTATCAAATTAAAAATATCGCTGAAATGATAATAGAATGACTGTCTTGTGATTCCACACTGTTCCACGATATTCTTTATTGTGATCTTATCGATGCTTTTTTTCTTTACAAGCTCCAGAAATACATCGGCTATCCGGTCTTTAAGATTCATGTGTTTTACCTCAATAAATGCTTTTATAAAGATTATTATATTTTAAGTATATCATAAATTGCCGCTGCAGTCAACAAATAAGAGCGTGTATTTGCCTTGAGCTGTCGAAGTAGCAAGACATTATACTTGCGTTTTGGGTATTGATATGATATAATCATAGCATAAATGTATCGCAGAGGGGGATATTATGGAAATACGCGTGCTTAAATATTTTCTCGCCGTAGCGCGGGAGGAAAACATCACAAAGGCTGCCGAGATGCTGCATATCACGCAGCCGACGCTCAGCCGGCAGCTTTCAAAGCTTGAAGATGATTTTGGCATACAGCTGTTTCTGCGCGGCAAAAACGGTATCACGCTTACCGATGAGGGCTTGCTTTTAAGGCGCAGAGCGGAGGAGATCGTGGAGCTTGCCGAAAAAACGGAGCGCGAGCTTGCCGCTCATGAGGAAACGATCGCGGGTGAAATAACAATAGGCAGCGGTGAGCTTGCGGCTGTGCGGTTATTGCCGCCGCTCTTTAAATCGTTCAAGGAAAAATATCCAAATGTCACTTTTGATATGTATACGGGAAACGCCGATCAGATAAAGCAGAGGCTTGACAACGGTCTTACAGACATAGGCATATTATTGGAGCCTGTCGAAATAGAAAAGTATAATTTTATCCGCTTTAGCGTTCGGGAGCGCTGGGTCGTGGCTATGAGAGCTGACGATCCTCTTGCAAAGAACAAGAACATCACAATAAATGATCTTGTATCTCTGCCGCTTATTTTTGTAAAGAGGCAAAGTATACGGAATGAGCTTGAAAGCTGGTTCAGAGAGTATATAGACGATATAAATATAGTAGCAACAAGCAATATGTCAACAAATGCACTTATCCTTGTTGAGCAGGGCTTCGGATATGCGCTGGTGGTTGAGGGCTCGCTGCCGTTTTTGGATAATTCAAAAATCTGCTACCGGCCGCTGTCCCCGGAAAGGACAACGACGTCTGTGCTGGCATGGAAAAAGAATCAGCCGTTTTCGCCGGCTGTGAAGAGATTCTTGGATCATGTTTTTGGAGCAATGGAACACTGAGTTTTAAAATAAGACGGTCCCGCATTTATGCACGATCGGGACCGTCTTTGTCTACCGCTTATATTTGATCATTCCTCGTTTCCGTCATATAGGTCCGTTACAAGCTTGTTAACCGAAACGCCGAAGACGAGCGCGATCTTTACGATCACGTCAAGACGCGGCTCGGTCTTTTCGTTTTCTATATCGCGGATATAGCCTTCAGAAACTCCGACGGCTTCCGCAAGCTGTGCAACGCTCATCTGATGCTTCAAGCGCAGCTTTTTCACTCTGTAGCCCGGTGTGCTCATGTTTTTTTCACCAACTCTCCGATTGCGTCGGATACCGCCGCAAATTCCTCAATGGAGAGCGTTTCGCCGCGTCGCGACGGCTCGATATTTATTTTTAAAAGGCTCTCCGAAAGCTCCTGCTTCGGAACAGAAAAATACGAGCTCAGGCAGTTCAGCAGCGTTTTTCTGCGCTGCGAAAATGCAGCCCGTACTGTTTTAAAGAAAAGTTCCTCATCATTTGCCGCGACGCTGGGCGAATCGAGCATTTTTAAGCGCAGCACCGCGCTGTCTACCTTCGGCGGCGGGACGAACAGTCCCGCCGGAACGGAAGTGATTATCTCCGGTTTAGAAAAATACCGGCACAGAAGCGTTATCGCGCCGTAGTCCTTTGAGCCGGGCTCTGCTGTCATGCGCACCGCGACCTCCTTCTGCACCATAACGACGATATTTTTCAGCGGCAGCTGCTCTTCAAGCAGCTTTGATATTATCGGCGTCGTTATATAATAGGGAAGATTTGCGGCGACGCTTATTTTTTCGCCGCCGAATTCTTCGCGGATGAGCTCTCGCAGGTCTGTTTTCAGAACGTCGCGATTTATTACTTTTACATTTTCGCAGCCGTCGAGCGTATATTCGAGCACATCAAGCAGACGTTCGTCTATCTCAAGGCTCACGACCTTTCCGGCTGTTTTTGAAAGCTCCTGCGTCAGCACGCCGAAGCCCGGACCTATCTCAAGCACGCCTCCGCCGC
>CALXRY010000199.1 GCA_944390955.1 uncultured Clostridia bacterium
CTCGGATCAGCTTCTGTGCCGTTTGAGTTTGACGTGCATGCTATGATTTTCTCGGACGACGCTCCGGCACTGGAAAATATTTTACATAAAACGTTTGAAGAAAACGCCGTTAATAAAGTCAATCCACGAAAAGAGTTTTATAGGATCGACTTAAAGGCAATTGAAGATGTTGTTAAAAACAATCATAATGCAACGGTTGAATTTACCGAAGTTGCAAAAGCAGAGCAATACAGAGAAACACTGAAACTCGAACAAAAGCTCAGTTGGGCGTAAATTTGCCGCCGCTCCATGACGGGTGTCGGTGCTGTATATGTGAGGCAGATTAAAAGCAAGGGGGGCGATATACATATGAAATTAGCAAAAAGGATCATTTGTATTTTTTCTATCGTCGTGAGCGGTTTTATATTATTCCAATCCTGCGCTGCGGGTATAGCCAATTCGTTGCAGGACAACGGCAGCTCAAGCGGCACCGGAGGTGTGATCCTCGTCGTATTTATGCTTGTAGGAGCGATTTTGGGCTTATCGTCGCACGAGCACAAGCCCATGATAGTCTCAGGAGCATTTTACATAGTCGGCGGTTTTCTTGCGCTCATGCTTGAAGCCGGGACGTTTGCCGACCTTGCGATATGGGGTATTATGAGCATCATTTTTGATGCCGTAATAGCGATCATGGGGGTTGTAAAAAGTTAACAAAAAAATCCCCGCTGCGCTACCAACACAGCGGAGACTATAAAAGTTATGGTATAATAACCAAACACTATATATTATTATACCATAACGCATCGCTATAAGTCAACCAAACAAATGTTTATTTTGAAGGGATGTGTTATTTTTATGCCTATTTATAAAATGGACGGCAAAAAAGACGGCAAACAGAAGTATCGAGTGAGAATTAACTTTGTTGATACTGCAGGAAAAAGCCGCCAGATCGACCGTGTCGCCTACGGTAAAGAGGAGGCTAAAGAGCTGGAACGCCAGCTGACGATCAACTTGCGTGAGGAGACCGCGCCAAAGATGACTCTACGGCAGTTGTATGATGAGTATGTGAGCGTAAAACAATATGAAGTCAGGGAGAATAGCATGCGCACCATAAAAGCGCGTCTTACACAATATGTTCTTCCGCAGCTCGGAAATTATAAAATCAACAAGCTCAATTCTTCTATACTTCAGCAATGGAAACAATACATAGAGGAATGCACTAACGACAAGAAGCCCACCGAAAAAATATCTTTTACCATGAAAAAGAATATATTTGGGGAATTTCGCGCACTTTTAAATTATGCCGTAAAAATGGAGTATGTTGAAAAAAATCCTCTGGCAATAGTCGGGAATTTTAAAAACCCATATGAAGAAAAAAAGGAAATGGACTATTACACACCAGAAGAATTCAAAACTTTTATAGCTACCGCAAAACGTCAAGCCGAGGACGCAGAGTCAGCAAGCGATAATATATACGAGTGGAATTTTTATGTGTTTTTCAACATAGCATTTTATACCGGAATGCGTAAAGGCGAGATCAATGCTTTAAAATGGAGCGATATTGAAGGAAATATTTTGCATGTCAGACGCAGCATAGCCCAAAAGCTCAAAGGTGCAGATAGAGAAACGCCTCCGAAGAACAAGAGCTCCATACGTGACCTACAAATGCCACAGCCACTTATTAACATACTTAATGAACATAAATCACGTTATTCTCAAATAGACGGCTTCACAGACGATTGGCGCATCTGTGGCGGTTTGAAATGCCTGCGGGACACCACTATACAGCACCGCAACGAAAAATACGCAAAAGAGGCCGGACTAAAAGTTATCAGGATACATGATTATCGTCATAGTCACGCCTCATTATTGGCTAATAATGGTATTAATATACAGGAGATAGCGCGGCGTTTAGGGCACACAAATATTGAAATCACATGGAATATATATTCTCATCTCTATCCCAGAGAAGAGGAAAAAGCAGTTGAAATTTTAAACAAAATCGTGTAAAAAACGTGTACATCAAAAAACGAACCGCATACCTATGCGGTTCGTTCGATATTTGGTGCGGATAACAGGACTTGAACCTGCACGGCTCTCACCACATGAACCTGAATCATGCGCGTCTGCCAATTCCGCCATATCCGCAGAACATTATTATTATAACATATATTTCGTAAAAATGCAAGTGTTTTTTATACTTTTTTTGATTTTTTTCTAATTCTCTTATATATAAATATTCTTTTCAAGTTTTTTACACAAATAATTTCAAAAATGTTGACAGAAAAGCAATTACATGATATAATAATTATATCTATATCAACAAAAGGAGTTTTCGGCGATGGACAGCGCCTTGGAGAATTTTTCCGCTTTCACTGATGAAGAATTGGTTGACATGGCGCAAAAGGGCGATAGTCACGCGCTAGAAGCCATTATTTTACGGTACAAGAATCTTGTATATACAAAGTCAAAGGCATTTTTCCTTATGGGAGCCGACAACGATGACATAATTCAAGAGGGACTTATCGGGCTGTATAATGCCGTCAAGAAATTTGACGGGAGCAAGTTCCCATTTTTAAGGGTTTTGCCGGTGTCTGCGTAAACCGCAGAATTATAAACGCCGTAAAGGAAGCTTCGCGAAAAAAGCATTCTCCTTTAAATTCCTACGTTTCGCTTGATAACAATAATTTTGACGATGAAAACGCCTCAAAGCTTCTGGATGTACTGGCATTTGACAAGCGTCAGGATCCTGAGGCAATATTGATCGACAGGGAAAATGCGGATGGTATGGAGTATGAAATAAACAAAGCGCTGAGCAGTATGGAGCTTGAGGTTTTGTTTGAATATCTTGAAGGGCGCTCTTATCAGGAAATTGCAGATATTATTGGCAAAGATATAAAGGCTGTTGATAATGCAATACAGCGCATAAAGAAAAAACTGGAATATTTGCTTTAATAAACAAAATGCAGAGAGGAAGGAAATAATGTATCAGGACAAGACATTGGTATGCAGAGACTGCGGCAGTGAATTTGTTTTTACCGCCGGAGAGCAGGAATTTTATGCCGAAAAGGGCTTTGAAAACGAACCTACTCGGTGCAAAGAATGCAGAACTGCAAGAAAGGAACGTATGAGACCGCAGCGTGAGTTGTTTGAGATCGTATGTGCCGCCTGCGGAGCGGTCGATAAGATCCCGTTTGAGCCGAGCCATGACAGACCGGTCTATTGCAGCAAATGCTTTGCGGAACATAAAAACAACACAAACTAATGATATTTTATAAGCTCTGGTATTGTGCACCGGAGCTTTTGTTTACATAATAACTTAATATATTTTCTAAGCTTTGCCTGTGCAATATTGTTGAAATTGCTTCTTGATAATTAGATATACTAATGATATAATATAGCTGAAATTCAGAAAGTATATATTTGATTCGTTGCTTACATGAACAGAAGCGTTGCTAGGATTTTTTGAAAGGCAGTGATATTTTTATGGCAACATGGCTTGCTCATTTGAGAATAGCGGATTATTTTATAAATAATATTGATTGGCTTAACGCATCGGAATTTACAGTCGGCTCTGTAGCACCTGACTGCGGTTATGGCGAAAAGGACAGTTTTGGAGATTTTATTCCTCCACCATCTATAACGCACTGGACTGAAACAGGACGAAAGGTAGATTGCCGATACAAAGATTTTTATGAAACTTATCTTAACGGGGGAATAAAGGATTCGGATTATTCATTCTATCTTGGCTATTATATACATCTTCTTACCGATATAATGTGGTCTTCAAGAATTTATATGCCCACTCGTATAAAATATAAAGAGCAGTATGAGGAAAACCCGGAATTCCTTAAAATAATAAAAGTTGATTGGTATGACCTAGACCATAAATTTCTCAGAGATAACCCGAATTTCAAACCGTTCCGACTGCTTGAGGAAAAAACACAAGTCAAGGACTACCTTCCGTATTATGAAAAGGATCAGTTGACCATCCAAACAAGATTTATTGTTGATTTTTATAATTCAAACAAAGGAAAAACCGGGTTAGATAGAGAGCACCTATATCTTACAGAAACAGCAATGAATAATTTTATTTCATGTGCATGTGAGCTTATAGAGCTTGATCTCGTGCGCCGGGGAATAATAAATATGGAAGAAAAAATGGGATTTTCCGCTTAACGCGGCAATCCTTCTTTTTTTACGATTCCATATATATATTCCATATCAAGGCTTTTTCTCAGCATGGCTGCGAGCTTATCATACTCGCTCTCCCTTGCCTCCTTTATATTCGTTGGAGCGTCGAGCTTAATTCCTTTTTTCTCGGCAAGAGAATTTATTACCGCATCAGCACACATATCAAAGATACCGTGAACATAGCTCCCGTAAACGTTTCCGTTCTGTACACCTCCAATATCGGTAAGCGGCTTTTCCCTTTCATCAGTGCGTCCCATATGAATTTCGTAACCAAAAAATTTTCTGCCGCTCAGAGTGCTTAACATGCCTTCCACATGCCCAAAGCATCCGGTCACCTGTGTTCTGATTTTTTCATCGGCAAATTCTGTTTCCACATCAAGAAGTCCCATTCCGTTGATAGTTTTTCCCGATTCTGCACATACACCATCAGAGATCCTCCGCCCAAGCATCTGGTATCCTCCACATATCCCGAAAATCACGGTATCTCCCGCACGACGTATAACAGCAGCTTCCATGCCGCTTTCACGCATCCATATCATATCCTCAGCAGTATTCTTCGTACCCGGTATAATTATCATGTCAGGCTTTCCGAGTTTTGTGGAATCGGAAACATACCTGACGGTCACGCCGTCCGTCAGTTCAAAAACACTGAAATCAGTAAAATTCGATATGCGCGGCAAGCGCACGACAGCAATATCGATCAATCCCGCACGTTTATATGAAAGACGCTCCGATAGGCTGTCCTCATCGTCTATCCTGAAATCTCCGTACGGCACAACACCAATATTTCTCTTACCCGTGATATTCTCAAGCATAGAGATACCGGGTCTTAATATTTCAACATCACCTCTGAATTTATTAATTATTGTCCCCTTTACGCGGCCGCGTTCATTTTCATCAAGCAGCATTAGTGTCCCTGCAAGTTGCGCAAAAACACCGCCGCGATCAATATCTCCTACAAGCAGAACAGGCGCGTCAATAATCTCTGCCAATCCCATATTAACTATATCATCGGCCTTTAAATTTATTTCGGCAGGGCTTCCTGCTCCTTCGATAACTATAATATCATTGTCGGCGCTCAAGGTTTTATACGCATGCATAATATCAGGTATGAGGCTTTTTTTGTATTTAAAATACTCCGCCGCACGCATATTTCCAATCGGCGCCCCATTGACAATGACCTGCGAGCCCATATCGCTCGTAGGCTTTAGCAGTATCGGATTCATAAATACTGACGGTTTCTTGTACGCCGCCTCAGCCTGTACAGCTTGGGCGCGTCCCATCTCACATCCGTTAGCTGTTATATATGAATTAAGCGCCATATTCTGTGATTTGAACGGAGCCACCCTATAACCATCCTGCGCAAATATCCTGCACAGCCCCGCGCATATAATACTTTTGCCTGCGTTTGACATCGTTCCCTGTATCATTATCGGCACTGCCATTTTTCTATTTCCTCCAAAAGCCGTATATTTTCCTTTCGCAGCTTGAGCCCGACTCTGAAAAATCCCTCTCCGAGCCCTTCAAAGTTCGAGCAATCACGTATCAGTATACCGCGTTCAAGAAGTCCCTCATACAGTCCCGGGTTCGCCTTAAATAAAATAAAATTAACATCGCTTTTAAATGCCTTCACGCCGCTGATCCTGTTAAGCGCCTCATACATAAAACGCATTTCGCTCTTTATAAAGGCCCTTGACGCTTCAATATATTCAGTGTCCCCAATTGCTGCCTCAGCACATTTCAGCGTCACCGATCCAACACCCCACGGCGGCGAAACTCTTTTGATCTTTTCGATAATTTTAGTGTCCCCTATTACATATCCGAGTCTCAGTCCCGCCATTGCAAAGGTCTTTGTAAATGCCTTTATGACCACCGCATCATTTCTCATTGTTTCTATATCCGCAAGATCGGCAAAACATTCGTCAATAACAAGAATAGCGCCTTCTGCACGGCATTTTTCTGCTATCCTCTGCAGAAGCCTGCTGTCGGCGGCGCGTCCCGTCGGATTATTCGGATTACAGATAAATGCGATGTCGGCGTGCTTTTCCTCAAGATAGCTCCCGTCCATAACAAAGCCATTTTCCTCTTTTAAATAATGCCTGTGTATACCGCATCCTATGCTTCTTAAAGCATTTTCATATTCCGAGAAAGTCGGTGCAGTAAGCAGCGCTGTTTTTGGTCTCAGTGCATATATTATTTTATATATAATATCGGCCGCACCATTGCCGCAGAATATGTTTTCAGGTGTGACACATATGGATTTAGTGTCCCTGTTCTCATAATCGGCTATTTTCTTACAAAGTATACGGCAGTCGCTGTCGGGATATTTTTCGATCAGTCTCACACTGTCAAAATACACATTTTTCACGGCTTCACTTATACCGAAAGGATTTGTATTTACCGAAAAATCAAGCTCTGCACTTGTGCCGTATATATCTCCGCCATGATCATAAATCAAATTCATAGAGCTCCTCCAATAAGATACAGTGCCGCGCATATCATTAATCCGGCAACAAGCGTCATATACGAAACTGTATACATTAATTTATTTGCACGTCTTATATCCTCCGCTTCCGGCGGTCTGATATCGTCTCCTATATATTCTTTTTTGTACAGCTTTCCAAAATAATATG
>CALXRY010000200.1 GCA_944390955.1 uncultured Clostridia bacterium
GCGTATGCGCTCCTCTACCTCATCGCTTTCGGTATATCCTGCAAGCCGCTCAAGTATCTTATCAAATTCAAGCACCTTATACGCTTTTACTGCTTCCATTTAATTTTATTCATCCTCCATTGAATAGACCTTTAGCTCTGAATATTCTCCTATCATCGGCGCCATCTGGCGGAAGCCTATCTTCCCGCTATCAAGCACCGGCCCGTATTCCTGTCCGTCGTCGGTCCATGAAAATACCGGAAGGTCGTTTATTGTAAAGTCGATTTTTCCGTTTTTCTTTATTATCCTTATAAGATATTCATCGAATGCGTCCTCGCAGTTCGGTATCGGATCGGCTCCCTGCGCAACGAGATAAAAGCCCTTGCTCTTCCTCAGATTGCACGTATGGAAACCGCGCTCATCCTCCCATTTGCGGCGGAAATACGATATGTGATACGCGTTAATATCCCCCGAATGATAAAGATTATACTGCCCGTCGCGCTCGGCAAGCGACGGATCAAACAGGTCCTCGCCGCCGCAGCCCTTTGCCGCAAAAAACATTATCGCCAGTCCCGGCTCCTCTATCGGACGAAATTTCCACTCTATGCATATGTCCGACGGGAAGTCCCTGTCACACCAGAACACAAAATTCGATTTCTGCCCGAGCTCCGGCGACAGTGCGTTCTTCATTCTCATCTTTCCGTTTTCAAAGTAAATCTCCGCGCTGCCCTCAAGGACAAAGTCCTTTATATCCTCACTGCACGACAGCTTATTTTCATATATCAGCTTCATTTCTTATTCTCCCGCTGTTCCGATATTAGATCCAGTATTTGCTCCGGATAGTCTATTATATGATCCGCTCCGGCTTCGCTCAACTCCGCCTTGTCGCGAAAGCCCCACAAAACGCCCACGCTTTCCATTCCGGCGTTCTTTGCCGTGCGTATATCAACGTTTGTATCACCTATAAACAGGCAGTCGCTGCATTCGCAGCCCATGCCGCGCATTATGTCAAGCGCATTGTCCGGCTCAGGCTTTGTCTTATCTCCGTCGCTTATGCCCTTTACCGCATCGAATATATCTCCGAACACTATCTTTACAACGTCGCATACGACGTTATGCGGCTTGTTTGAGCATACGGCTATCTTCACGCCGCGCTCCTTCAGCTCCGACAAAAGCTCCAGGATGCCATCATATGGTCCTGTCTTATACATCGGATCCGCCTCGTAGCACCTGTCGTATTCGGCGCATACTTTATCGAACATTTCCGGCGTATCGGCATTATGATGCTCCAGCATCCTGTGGATCAGCACAGTCCTTCCGTCGCCTACAAGACGCTTGTACTCCTCTGTCTCAATAGGCGCAAAGCCCGCCGAGGCAAGCGCCGTATTCCCAAAATGAGCTATCGCCGTTATCGTATTTGTCAAAGTTCCGTCAAGATCAAATATACAAAGCTTTTTCATGCTTTAACTCCCCTAAATAATACCGCAAAAATATGCAGATCAGATCGATTTCTTTTAAATTATACCACATATCTCGCATAAGGTCAATCATTAACTTGACACAAAAAGGCTGCCGCATTAAGAATCGCATATGGCTGTTCGATTTTAGATGCAGAACGTACAAAACAAACAAAAATGCAGCACGTGTGCTGCATTTTTGTTCTCCCAACGGCGTATCCTGCGGTTTTGCTTCGCAAAACTTGCCTTTGGCAACTTCCGCATCGCGGAAGCGCAAGTACTCCAAGTGGTGCGTTTCGTTCGTAGCCAGGGGCTAAAAAGCCCCTGTGGCGAACTTACACTGCGTGTAAGTCGCTGCGGTCTGCGCTAAAAGCGGCAGTCCCTTAATAAGACAGTCGAATCATTCATATAAATGTTCAAATATCTGTACTATTTCATCCTTTGTCGGGACTCTGGGATTTGTTGCCGTACATGCATCTGCCAGAGCCTTTTCTGCCATGGAATCTATCGCGTTGAAATACTCCGTCCTATCGATACCGCACTGCGACACCGACAGTGGAACGTTCATCTCCTTGAGCATAAACTGTATCCAGCTCACAAGCGCGCGTACAGTCGTTATCTCATTGAAGTTATTAACGCCCAAAAGCTTTGCAATATTCACATACTTTCGTACACACGGAGGATATTCCTTCTTGCTCTTTGAATGGCGGTTTATCCCCGAATTATACTCGATTATGTGCGGCAGCAGCATCGCATTTGCGCGCCCGTGCGGGATATGGAATTTTCCGCCCAGGGCATGAGCCGCTCCGTGATTGAGCCCGAGCGACGCGCTGTTGAACGCCAGTCCGGCAAGGCATGACGCAACGTGCATCTTTTGTCTTGCATGAGTGTCGTTGTTATCAAGATACGACCTCAGCAAAAACGTCCCGCATATCTCTATTGCTTTTTCGGCAAGAGCCGCGCTGAATTCGTTGTTGTTTATGCTGACATACGCCTCTATCGCAGGGGTAAGCACGTCCATTCCCGTGTCGGCCGTTATGTTGGCCGGAACACTCTTTACAAGATCCGCGTCGAGTATCGCCTCAGTAGGCAGCATCGAATCAGACACGAGAGGATACTTTATATCCTTTGACGGGTCGGTAACGACAGCAAAGCTCGTGACCTCGGAGCCTGTTCCGGAGGTCGTCGGGATCGCTATCAAAGCCGTTTCCTTATAGCCACCGCGCGTTGCAAATTCGCGTATTGCCTTTGCGCTGTCTATCGCGCTACCGCCGCCTATAGCTATTACGCAGTCGGGCGCGTACTCAAGAAGCTTTTTCACGCCCTTTGATATTTCCTCAATCGGCGGATCTGGAACTACGTCTGAAAATATCTCAAATTCGGTATATCCGTCCTGAAGCCTGTACGTTATCATCTGCAGCATTCCGCTCTTTGCAACAAACGGGTCTGTTATGATAAGTGCACGCTTATACGGAAGATCAGAAAGGCGGTCAAGTGAATTCGGTCCAAAATATATTTTTGTTCTTATGTCAAAGCTTTTCATCGTGTATTCTCCTTGAATATGTACTATATATTTTTATTATACATCATATTCACTTTTTTTGCAATAGATTTAGAAAATTTTAATTAATAGCCCAGAGTTTCCGGTACGAGAACTATCGTGATCCTTTTCGGGAAGTAATGGCAGCCATCAACGATACTCGTTACGTTACAGACTCTCGGCTGTACACGGCACTCAGTGCACTTGCAGTTATCGTCCATCGCACAGGGCGTTTTGTGCGTGATTCGTCTTGCATTCATAGGAGCTATCGACTTTGCTCTCTTTATGCCCTCTTCAACATTAGCCACTATCTTATTCACTCCGGCAACGATTATTACCTTCTTCGGCCCGAATACTATCTGGCTCGTTCTGTTTCCTGTACAGTCTATATTTACAAGCTGTCCTTCCATCGTAACTGCATTGGTGCTCGACACAAGAAAATCGGCATAATAGCCTTCACGGTATTTATCAAGCATTTCCTCGAACGACGATGTATTATAGCGATCTATGAACTTATATTTGTCGCTTCTTATTTCATCAAGTATCCCCGTTTCGTTGAGCGTCACACTTCCTCCGACGGCAATGACTGAGCCCTCCGGAATCATGTCCATAACGATACGACGTGCGTCGTCCTTATCCTTTGCCATCACCGCGTCAAAATCGCGCTCCTTCAATACCTCGATAAGATCTCTTATCCTCAGTTCGTTTACCCATTTCTGTACTGCATCCATTGCTATATTCTCCTTTACTATTGTTTATTTTACAAGGCAATGCGCCTTTTTTACATTTCATTAATTCTATTTGTTCATGAGATAGTTGATCTCATGCGATGTCAGATACCTCCATCTTCCAAGAGGCAGGTTCCCAAGCTCCACGGTGCCTATCTTTATCCGCTTAAGCTCCGTCACCTTTGAACCGACAGCCTCGAACATCTTCCTTACCTGCCTGTTCCTTCCTTCATGTATCGTAATCTCTACAAATACATAGCCGTCGGCGGCGTCTATTACCGACACCTCCGCAGGAGACGTTGTGTAATCGTCTATCTTAACGCCTCTTCTCAGACGGTTCAGTCCGTTTATCGAAACTCCGCCCTTTATCTTAGCTATATAAGTCTTTTCCGTATTGAACTTCGGGTGCGTCACCCTATAGGTGAAATCACCGTCGTTCGTCAGCAGCAACAGTCCCTCCGTTTCGTAATCGAGACGCCCCACCGGGAAAAGCCTTACATCCTTAAGGTCGGTCTTAACAAGGTCGATGACAGTAGGCCTGTCAAACTGATCGTTTACCGTAGTGACATAGCCTACAGGCTTATTGAGCATTATATAGTACTTTTTATTCTTTACCTTGAGTATCTGGCCGTCAAGTGCTACCTTGTCTGCGCCTATCTCGACCTTCACCCCCTGCTCTGTTATCGTTTTGCCGTTTACGGCGACCCTGCCATCAGCTATGAGTTCCTCCGCGCCGCGCCTTGACGCCGCGCCGCTCATGGCTATATATTTATGAAGTCTTACTATTTCTCCCATTTGTATATCCTTTCATTTTAGATGTTAAAACAGCCACATATTGAACGCTCTTATAAACGAGCTGAAGAAGCTATTCTTTAGACGTATATTACTTACACCGTATATTTCCGATTCCGATATTATGTCAACTGTTCCTACTACCGTATCACCGTAGAATATCTCTGCCCAGCCGACCTTTTCGCCCTGATTTATCGGACGCGTAAGTCCGTCCTCCATATGGTTTACCACCTTAAGATCCACTCTCTGATTATTCTGGATAGGCACAACAAAATCACTGCCATAGACAAAATTATATGATTCTCCGTCAACGACCGCCTTCTTCACCGTCTGACCTGCCTCAACAGCCTTTTTGGGATAGCTCTGTGAAAATGCATAATCAAGCATTTCCATATGGTCGTTCCAATCGTCATTATCATCGAGCGTTACAGCAATAAACAACATCCCGTCGCGCTCGGCCGCAGAAACAAGGCATCTGCCCGTCGCAGAGGTATAGCCTGTTTTTACTCCTATACAGCCATCATACATATCGAGAAGCTTATTATGATTTGAAAAATAAAGCGGCTCCTCACGATTCAGCGGCTGCGCGACCATCGTCCTCGTGGCGACTATCCGCCTGAATTCGGGATTCCTGAGCGCATATCTCGTTATGAGAGCCATATCATACGCCGTTGAATAATGCCCCTCACCGTCAAGTCCGCTCGGATTTATAAATTGTGTATGTACCGCGCCCATCTTTTCCCATGCGTACCAGTTCATTATGTCTGCAAACGCTTCTCGGCTGCCGGCTATATGCTCGGCTATCGCATATGCGGCGTCATTCCCGGAATTTAGCATAAGCCCGAAAAGCATATCCCGCATGAATATCTCATCACCTGCACTTATGTATGCCGACGAGCCCTCCTGTATGGCAGCATCCTCTGAAACAGTTATCACGTCCTCCGGGCTGCTGTTTTCCAGCGCCACTATGGCAGTCATGATCTTTGTCGTACTTGCCATCGAATGCTGTTCGTAGGCATTTTTCTCAAATACGATCTCACCCGTCACTCCATTTATAACACATGCTGACCGCGCCTCGTCTGCAATTGCGTGAGATAAGCACGGTATAAGCAGTATGACCCCCAAAACAGTCAAAATAAACGTTTTTTTTCTCATTATACAACATTCTCCCCAAAATATCATTGATTTTCATACACTATTATATGTATTTTTTCCTGAAATTAATGCTTGACAAATTCAAAAAACACTGGTATAATAGTACACGTCCTTGAGATGCGAGGGTGGCGGAATAGGCAGACGCGCACGTTTGAGGGGCGTGTGGTTAACCCCGTGCCGGTTCAAGTCCGGTCCCTCGCACCAAGTATTCGGTACGGATAAGCTCCGTACCGTTTTTTTTATTTTCATTCGGCACGCAAGCTGCCGATAATACCCTTCCTGAAAATTTGCTCTGCGCCATTTGATCACATGCAACATTAATATTCTACCATAACCCACAGGAAAAATCAAGTTTTTTTAAAAAATCTAAAAAAACTATTGACAAACTTAATTTTATCTGGTATTATATTATCTGTCGTTAAGAGCGATGCGGAATTGTGTAAAGGTAGCACGAATGACTCTGACTCATTTTGTTCGGGTTCGAATCCTGATTCCGCAGCCATATAAAATCTCAAAACTCAAGCAAATATGCGGGTTTTGAGATTTTTTTGCTTTTATTTGTTTTATTTTCTCCATTTTTTGCTAAAAACTATTGACAATTTTCTATTTTTATGGTAAAATATGTTCATAAAGCAATGGAGGTATTAAAGATGTATATCCTGATAAAATCTAAATTAAAAAATGAGGAAACGGAATATACCGGATACGGGATCGCTTATCCAAGAGACAATTATATAGAAGTAATCGCTTCGGACATATCTCTCGACAGGGAATTTGTAAATTCGATCATAGACAAGTGCAACAAATATAACGCTGCGCCGGAGCAGGCCGCGGATATTATATATGACAGCCTTGAATAAAATAATGGGGATGACGCAAAAAGCGGCATCCCCATTATTTTATCACACAAATATATTATCTATATTTACTGTTCGTGTATCCTGATCCCATTCGATATCTATACCAAAGCTGTCGGTTATAAATCTCAGCGGGACCATAGTACGTCCGTTAAGTAGCTCGGCCGGAACGTCGAGCTCTACCGGCTCTCCGTTTACGTAGGCAGTCTGTGAGCCTATCGGAAGCACAACCTCTACTCCGTCTCTTTCAACTATTGCGTTGTAATTGTCGTGATCCCACTCCACATCAGCGCCAAGCTCCTCGAGCAGTCCGCGTATAGGTATAAGCGTCCTGTCATCCTGTATTATCGGATACTGGTTTTCAAATTTAACAAGCTCACCATTTATGCGTACCTTCGCTCCAGAATATACCATGTACTGCTTATAATATCTCAGAACATGCTCTATGTACTGAGCATCTCCGTATGTGTTATACGGCCAGTTCTGAACATAGTTTTTTGCATTTGCTCTTTCGCTCATCCAGTCATCGCCCTTTGCCGCGATTATCCTGTCGAGCACTGTTGAACCGAAATTATAGCCTTGTATCATCTTTAAGTAATCACAGTCATAGCGTATTAAAGAATCAGATATCAGATGCGCTGCAAAGCTTATGCTCTTTTCCGGGTCAAGCCTGTCCTCAAGCGTCCATTCAACTCCCGTTGTATCCTTCCCAAACTGCGCAAATGCTTCTTCAAGAGTATATTCTATCTGCATTATTCCCCATGCAGGCATCTCGCTTCCGTCATCGCGGTGGCTCCAGTTGATGCCCGACGACTCCTGCTGACATATCGACGCAAGAAGATTTGGGTCAACTCCGTACTGATCGCCGTATTTTTTGAACAGATCAAAATACGATTTCACGTACGAATTTACAGACTCTGTTCCTATTGCAATTCCCTCCATGCTTGTCCCTTGGTGATCGGGTATAGCACCCGATGCAAACGCCGCGGAAGACGCCATAACGCAAAGCGCTGACAATGCCGCCGCAATCTTTCGTTTAAGCATCAAATCATTCCTTTCCGAATTTTTATAAATTTATATTTTTTCGGCTCGTGTATATTTTTAAAGGAGGCTTTTACGGCATTAATAATACCGCTCCTACATTATAAACTATTTTTTTGCTTTAGTCAATGTATATTTTTGACTTACTCTCCTGATACTAAACGTAAAATAATATAAAAGGGGCTGATCTTTTGAAGAAGTATTCTGAAATAGTCGACGTATTTGCCAGAGAGGTGCTTGATTCGCGCGGTAATCCGACGGTCGAGGTCGAGGTCCATACGGTCGACGGCTGCGGCAGGGCGATAGTGCCGTCCGGCGCCTCCACTGGTGCATTTGAGGCGGTAGAACTGCGCGACGGCGACAGTTCACGCTACAACGGCAAGGGCGTGCAAAAGGCGGTAAGCAACGTAAATAACATAATTGCGGACGAGCTTATCGGAATGAATGCGCTCAGCCAAAGATTTCTTGATATGAAGCTGCTTGAGCTTGACGGCACACCCAACAAATCCAATCTCGGCGCAAACGCCGTGCTCGGAGTTTCGCTTGCCGCCGCAAAGGCTGCCGCTGCGTCCATAGGACTTCCGCTCTACAGATATATAGGCGGCACAAACGCACACATACTCCCCGTTCCGATGATGAATATTTTAAACGGCGGCGCACATGCAAACAATACTGTGAATATTCAGGAATTTATGATAATGCCGTTCGGGGCATGCTGCTTCGCTGAGGGCCTAAGACAGTGCAGCGAGGTATTCTATGCGCTGAAGAAGATACTTTCGGACAAAGGCATGACGACTGCTGTCGGGGACGAGGGCGGCTTTGCGCCGGATCTCGAGAGTGATGAGGACGCTCTAAGGCTTATAATGTCCGCAATAGAAAAGGCCGGCTATAAGCCTGGAGATGACTTTAAGATCGCGATCGACGCAGCCTCGACCGAATGGGTCGACAAAAACGGAATGTACACTCTTATCAAGTCAAAAGAAAGGAAAACTGCCGCGGAGCTTATAGAATACTGGGAACGGCTCTGTTCTTCGTATCCGATATTCTCAATAGAGGATCCCTTAGGCGAGGAGGACTGGGAAAACTGGCGGCTCCTTACCGAACGTCTCGGCGACAAGATACAGCTCGTCGGGGACGATCTGTTTGTTACAAATCCGGAAAGACTTGAAAACGGCATACGCTCGGGAGTTGCAAATTCGATCCTCATAAAGCTCAATCAGATAGGAACCCTTACCGAAACTCTCGACGCAGTTGAGCTTGCAAAGAAAAACGGATATTCCTCAGTCATCTCGCACCGCAGCGGCGAAAGCGAGGATACGACTATAGCGCATATCGCCGCAGCCACAAATGCCGGAGATATCAAGACCGGAGCGCCGTGCAGAACCGACAGGGTGGCAAAATACAACGCGCTGCTGAGGATAGAGGAGGAGCTTGCGTTTGTGAGCCGCTACGGCGAATAAACCGTCCCCGCAGGATGTCCCGCAAAAAATGAAAAAAATACTTGACACGGCAGGATATATATAGTATAATAGCGTATGGTGTGTTAGGCATACGCCTTCACAAATTCTAAGTAAGGAGGAAACGGTAGTGAAGGAAGGAATTCATCCTGAATACAAGCAAACTACCATTACCTGCGCTTGCGGAGAGGTCATCGAAACAGGCTCGACGAAGGAAAACATTCAGGTCGAAATCTGCTCAAAATGCCACCCGTTCTTTACAGGTAAGCAGAAGCTTGTAGATACAGGCGGAAGAGTTGAGAAGTTCAACAGACGTTTCAACAGAACAACAAAGCAAAACTAAGGCTTTGTGCATGACAAATTTTTAAGTTTACAAGGTTAAACCTATGTCTTGGCGAACCGAATCACCAACGGTAGCCCGGCGTTAGGGGATAATTTATCATAGGAGGTGAAAGCATGACAAAGGAAAGAAAGCAGCAGATAATTGCTGAATATGCCACTCATGAAGGAGATACAGGCTCACCCGAGGTACAGATCGCTCTTTTGACAGAGAGAATCAACCACCTCAACAATGAGCATCTTAATCTTCACAAGAAGGACCACCACTCAAGAAGAGGTCTGCTCATGATGGTCGGTAAAAGACGCGGTCTTTTAAAGTATCTTGCAAGCCAGGATATTGAAAGATAC
>CALXRY010000201.1 GCA_944390955.1 uncultured Clostridia bacterium
GTCCTATCCTGCCAGCCTCGGGATCGTATATAAGGCTATACACTCCGAACACCGCCGCCGCCATTATTACCGCGGCTATGAACGCCTTTATAAACGTAACGCCATCAGCGTGCTTTATCATTCCCGGGCGCCTCCGTATCATGCATATGCCGTTCAGGACCGCGTTAAAAATACTTCCTCCGGCTGCGGCAAGCGCCAGCCCGTAGGTCTTGAATATCCCAAACAGCAGATAAGCAAGGATCACGTTAAACACCATGCTAAGGATCGAATTACGCATCGGCGTCTTGCTGTCATTTATCGAGAAAAAATATTTCGACAGTATCTCATTCACCGCCAGTCCAACCATGCCGACGCTGTAGCAGGAGAGCGCTCCGGCAATGACCGACGCGCCGCTCGAGGTCATTTCGCCCGACTGGTATATTATCTTCGTTATCGGCGACGAAAGGATCATTATCCCGGCCGTCAAAGGCAGGATAACGAGCGCCGTCGCCCTGAGCGAGATCGTTATCAGCGTCTGAGCATCCTCACCGCTGTCCGAAACGTTTGCCTTTGCAAGCTTGGGGAATATCAGATTCGTGACGACAAACGAAAATACTCCCGTCACAACTATATAGAGCCTGTTCGCATATTCAAGCGACGAATACGCTCCGTCTATCCCCGATGCAAGCCGCAGATTTACCACGCTGTATAAAGGCTGCACCCATGTGCTTACGAGCATCGGTCCGGCAAGCTTCAGCGCACTCAGTATATCTCTGTCCTTGAGCCTGAAATTAAAGCGGAATTTGTAGTTGAACTTGATAAGCGACGGTATCTGCACAAACACCTGCAGACTCCATGCTATCACCATCGTGACCGCCAACCCGACTACTCCGAATTTTTCGCCGAACAGCAGAAAGTAGATTATTATCGCCGCATTTGATACGAGGCTTATTATCGACGGTATGTTGTATTCGCCCATCGACTGCAAAAAGCCTACGAACGAAAACGCAAAGCCCGTGAAAATTATCATCGGGAACATTATAAACGTAAGCTGCACGGTCAGCTCGTATTTGTCGCCCGTATAATTGGGCGCGAGGATATTTACAAGCTGCTCAGAAAATATCATTCCAAGGGCAGATATAAGCACCGTCGCAAGAAATACCATCGTCACGAATTTATTGACGAATTCCATCGCGTCCTTTTTCCCTCGCTTGGCAAGAATATCGCTGAATACCGGAATGAACGTCGCCGAGATAACTCCGCCTATAACTATATCAAAAAGCGTAGTTGGGGCCTTTGACGCCGTCATGAACGCGTCCGCCTCCATGCCCGTCCCGAAATACGCCGCTATGAGCGCATCACGTATAAGCCCTAGGACCTTTGAAAGCAGTGTTGCCGCCGCCATGAACACGGCGGTCTTTAAAAGCCCTTTTCCCGTTTCCCTGCTCAAATATCAACACTTCCTTTTTCATAAAGCTCCGCCGCCAGTCTTCCATTCTGCTGTGCCTTTGCATTGAGCTCCGCGTAGCTTCTTTTAAGCCCGTCCTTTATCGTAACGTAATCCCTTATCGTCTCCTCAAGCATCGTAAAAAGCTTTTCCTCTGTGAGCCTGTCCACGCTTATGCAGGACTTCTGACCCATGTTTTTCATAAAGCTGCTTATCTTCGGGTCGTATACGAGTCCGATGAGCGGAATGCTGTTTATGGCCGCGTACATGAGCATATGGAGCCGCATCCCTATACAGAAATCCATGCACCCCACTACTGACAGCATATCTCCTACCGTCTGATGGTTCTCTATTATTGATGCCTTTTCCTTCATCCTGCCCATTATGCTTCTTGATATACCAAGGTCCTTTGACGCCTGCATAGGAAGAAACACGGTATACAGTCCGTATTCGGCTGCCGCCCTGTCGCATACGCGCGCTATTATATTCTCAAACTCACTGCCGAGCGTCCCCCATTTCCTTACCGATATACCGAGCAGACGCCTGTCCGGCACCTTGGCCTCAAACAGTATCCTCTTGCCTATATTCTTATCGGGTACCTTCAGCGTCAGCGCAGGATCTGCCGTAAGCACCGTCTTCGGCTTTGTAACGCCTATCTTCTTCAGAGTGTCAAGCGACTCCCTGTCGCGGAGGGTGATCAGATCGACCTCGTTAAGTATCTTCCTTGTCCTGCGTATATTGGCCTCCTTGCGCAGAGGCCCTATGCCGTTTGAATACAGCATTACCTTAAGCCCCATATCCTTCGCCATCTTTATTATCGCAAGATAATACCACAATGACTTTGTGCTTGTCCTGTCCTGTATGAGAGTCCCTCCTCCGGAGATTAGCATACCCGCCTTTTTCATGTGCTTCCATATCTGCACAGGCGACAGCCTGTTTATCGATTTTACCCTGTACGTTCTTGCCGTTTCGTTCGGATTTGCGCTCAGCACAACGATATTCGGGCTTTCCTTATGCTTTTTCAGGTCGTCTATTATCGCTTTTAAAAGCGCGTCGTCGCCGCTGTTCTTAAAGCCGTAGTAGCCCGATATAAGTATCTCGTCCTGCTTAGATAACGCCCAGTCGTATACCTTTATGCTGTCGTCCGCCATTCTGGCGACGCTGTATTTTTTCTTTATTATCTCTCTGCCGTATTTTCCGAGCTCCTTCTGCTTTTCCTCGTCCATCTCAAAGAACCTCAGCGTGTCCTTTAAGAGCAGTTCACCCGACGGCATCACGCAGCCGCGGCAGCAGAAATTCGTGTCTATCCCGACCTTAAGCTTGCTCTCGTCAAACAGCCCAATATAGCCCTCGTTGCCGGCTATTATGACAGGCTTCTCGGCAGCCATCGCCTCGAGCGCCGCACGGCTCACTCCGACAAACAGCCTTGAGAGCGCAACGAGCTTGTTTATGTCTGTCCTCGGTCCCGTGAGCGTTACGCATTCCCGTCCGAGCTGTGTATTGACCTTGTCTGCCGCGGCCTTTACATTTTCAAAATCATCTCCGCCGCCAACCACCACAAGCCTGAGGTTCTTAACGCTCTTTGCTATTTCCGGAACGATGCTTATATACTGCTTCGCCACAAGGCTCCGCGATTCATCGAGCCTGCTGACATATACTATAACGTTATCATCAGATTTTATTTTAAATTCCATCCTAACGTCCGATGCGTCTGTATACGGCGAAAACCTGTCGGTATCTATCCCGTTTATCGTAACGCGGATATCGCCCTCGGGGACCTTATAGTTGTCCATCAGATATTTCTTTATATCTTCCGAAACGGCAACCGTCTTTTCGCCCCAGTCGGTTATATATTTAAGTCCATATTTTGTGGTAAAGACCCAATGCGCCGTCGTAACGAACGGGAACTTCATCCTTTTATGAAGCTTTCCCAGAATAAACGACGGTATCCGCGCATGTGAATGAACTATATCTATATGTTCCTTCTTTATTATAGATGCAAGACGCTTTGACGCCCGTATCATATTGAACGGATTCTTGTTCTGGAGCGGTACCGAATAATGCTTTATCCCGGCCTCCTCCAGCTCCTTTACATAAACGCCGCCGTTTGAGGTGACGATTACATTAAAGCCTCTGCGCTTGAGCTCCTTGGCAAGCTCCACGACGTGCGTTTCCGCGCCGCCTATGTTGAGCTGCATAAGTGCAAGCAGAATATTAGCTCCCTGTTTCACGCTGAACCTCCTTATCCGTATAAACGATATACATAGCTATACATATTACATTATAAGCCAAAAGCCAAGAAAAGTACATGTTTATAATCAAAATGACTTATAATTGTAACAATGATGAAACCGGAAGAGAAAAAAAGCCTCACTCCGCAAAGCTGTTTGAAAATATAATTTTCATAAAAATATAAATTCGAGGTTTACAAATCCCAAGGTGTGTGGTATAATGAAAGGTGCCAAATAAATTTTTAATATCAATTTATAAGTTTAGTCGTGTTTTTATTTTGATAAAAACGCAGGCTTTTCTATGCGACTTTACTTGTAAGTTGATTAAAAATTTGTTTGGCGACAATTCAAGCATGCGTTTTTTAGGTGCATGCCGGAATTGCGGGTATGCACCTTTTTTGATGTATGCCTTCGCCGGACAAATTTTTATTTAACTAAAAGGAGGATTTTTTATGAAAAAAAGATTTTCAAAGCTTGCGCTTGCGCTGTCGCTTGCGGCATGCGCACTGACCGCCGTGGCGGTAACGGCGTCGGCCCAGCCGACGGAGGAGGATTTTGTAATCTCGGTCGAGGATGGTAAAGCGACAATAACAAGCTTTAACAAGGATTATATCGGCGAGGTCAATATCCCGTCAACCATCAAGGGCTATCAGGTAACTAAAATAGCTGACGAAGCATTTAAGGGCTGCACCAATATCACAAGCGTCTCATTTCCGAGCACGATAACAAGTATTCCAAACAACGCTTTTAATGGTTGTACAAATCTTTCAAAAGCGGATATCCCATCGACTATAAGGGGTATAGGCGATGCTGCATTTAGAGAGTGCACAAGCTTAAGTTCTATTATCATTCCAGAGGGAGTGCAGTTAATAGGCGAAGAAATATTTTATGATTGCACAAGTCTTACGAATGTGTTCATTCCTAATACTGTTCTGACTATTCCAGATCGAGCATTTTATAATTGCAGCAGCATAAGTTCATTGGAAATTCCCGATAGCGTAACAAAAATAGGTATCGAGACTTTCCGCAATTGTTCAACATTGAAAGATATTAAGTTATCCACAGGAATTACAAGCATTGGCGAAAGAACATTTTATGATTGTCATAGTTTAACAAATATAATTCTTCATAAAAATACTACAGCCATTGGATTTCTAGCTTTTGGAAAATGCTATGTAATTGAAAATATTTATTACAATGGGAACGAAAATGATTGGGGCAAAATTTCAATAGATAATTCGGAATGGCATTACGGATATGTTGATGAAGCTAGTAATAAGTGGACATTTACAGATAAAATAGCCAATGGCGAAATAAAAATCCACTATAACTCTGCCGTAGACAGCATAGACGATATCTACGCTTATCAAAACGGTACGTTTAACCCGTCAGCTCCGAATCCAACAGCCGCGCCTACTATTGCTCCGACAACAGCTCCGGCTCCAACAGCTACACCGGACAGTGGAAACAATAACAGCGGAAATTCAACAACCACAGATGAAAACGACGGGACTACTACAATAGTAAACAACAACACCGTTGTGAATAACACGACGACAAATAACAATACGACTACGAACAACAACACAACGATCAACAATAATATAACCACGAACAACAATATCACAACGAATAATAACATCACGAATAACAACAATATCGTTAATTCGCTTGTGCTGTACATAGGACAGACTACTGCAAGCGTATTCGGACAGAGCGTTGAAAACGACGTAGCCCCGGTGGTAAGGAACGATAGAACGATGCTGCCCGCAAGGTTCGTTGCGGAGAACCTCGGCGCGACTGTCGCATGGGATCAGGCTGCGCAGCAGGTAACGATCACAAAGGGTGATAAGGTCATCGTTATCACGATAGGTTCAGATACGGCATATGTGAACGGCGCGCCGTATACTCTCGACAGCCCCGCGTTCGTTGAGAACGACAGAACGTATACTCCTGTACGGTTCATAGCCGAAAATCTCGACGCCGACGTCGGCTGGGACCAGGCGGCACAGCAGGTAACGATAACGCCAAAGAATTAAAATTGATTTCATGGGGGAGCTCGAGGGGGCTCCCTCGAATTCAATTACTTTTGCGGAGCAAAAGTTTCCTTGCGGCGAGTTCTGCCGCGCATTTGCACGGCGCATAGAGATTTGTTATAAATTTAAAAGCAAATGTCGGCAGCTGTCCGAGCCGAAGTTTTGTCAAACTTTTGTGAAAAGTTTGTGCGGGGATTCCAAAGGGTGTTCGCACTAACACCCTTTGGCGCGGAGTTAGGCAAAATAGAAAGTTTGCAAGCTGCTTGACGGGGCAGAGCCCGAGCGAAATTTTGGGCGCGAGTTTTCAAAAGCTTGGCAAACTACAGCTCATACACCCGCCATACATTTTTAATATATTGCTCTGCTGCTAATTCAAAGCTCTCAAAAGCTCGCGCCGTGCGGCCGAGATCGTTGCGGCGCCCGGATCGACGTCCACGCCGTCGCGCTTATTAAGTATCTCGAGCAGATGCGCCACCCTCGGCAGGCGCAGCCCGTGCTCCCTTAAGAGCCTCGGCTCGCGGAACAGCTCCTCCGCTCCGCCGCAGAAAACCGCACTGCCGTTATCCAGCAGGCATACGTGCTCCGCAAAGACAGGAGCCATATCCATATCATGCGTCGAGATTATTACTGTTATATCGCGCTCACGTCGTATATCGTCGAGAGCCTTCATTATTTCGCTCGTTCCGGCAGGGTCGAGCCCCGCCGTCGGCTCGTCAAGTATCATGACCTCCGGCTCCATCACGAGCACTCCCGCTATAGCCGCACGCTTTTTCTGTCCACAGCTCAGAGCATGAACGCTTTTATGCCTGAGCTCTTCCGTACCGGTAAGCTCCATCGCTGCCTCCGCACGGCGGCGGACCTCGTGCTCGTCAAGCCCCATATTCACGGCCCCGAACATTATATCCTCGTACACCGACGGACAGAACAGCTGGTCGTCCGGATCCTGAAATACAAGTCCTATCTTTTCACGTATTTTTCTTATTGACCTCTTATCGTATTTGACAGGTTCGCCGTTAAATATCACGCGTCCCGAGGACGGACGTATTATGCCGTTGAGCGTCAGAAAAAGCGTTGATTTTCCTGCGCCGTTGGCACCGAGCACAAACGTCATCTTCCCCTTCGGGAAGCCTATGCTGACGTCCCTGAGAACCGTCTCATCGTCGTAGCCGCAGCAGAGCGCTTCCGTTTCTATTATATTCAAAATAACCTCCGTTCAGATTCTTATGTTTTAATCATAACGGTGAAAAGAAGCTTTGCATCACTTTTGCTCCGCAAAAGCCAGTCTCCGACTGTCCGCCCTCCTTGGCGGTGAACGCAGATTACTACCCAACGAGGCGACGGCGTATCCTACGGTTTTGCCCTGCAAAACTTGCTTTCGGCAACTTCCGCGTAGCGGAAGCGTAAGACTCCGAGCCGCGGCGGGTGGTGAGATGCGCCGCTTATTTTTCACGTTATCACTCCCGAGGCGGTCAGGAACATGCACATTATAATAAGATATACGGCATGCGATTTCCTGAACGCATATTTTTCCGTCAGCGTTTTTATACTGCCCGTATAGCCGCGGCTCTCCATCGCCGTATAGCTGCGTCTCGCCTGATCCATCGCCTTGATAAATACCGCCCCGCCGACAAGCGCCGTTGAACGGTACTTTGCCCTCAGCGTATTATATCCAAGCCGCGATTCCTGAGCGACGTTTATTTTTTTGTAAGAATCGTACAGCACGAATATATACCTGTAAACCAGCTCCGCGGTTTCGGTGATGAAATCGGGCAGCGGCGTGCGCCTTATCACGGAAAACATTGCCGTTACGGGTGTTGTGAGCGAAAGAAAATACACTGCGCTCACCGCTCCCATGCACCGCAGAAAAACCTCCGCAGCGCGGAAAAGCCCCGAACGCGTTACGCTTATGCCCATAAGCGAAAGAACGCTGCCGGCCGCGTCCGCCTCAAAGGCAAGCGCGGCGGCTCCGACCGCCGCAAAAAACAGCGGTATGCAGTAAAAGCGCAGCAGCCTTTTGAATTTAAGCCCGCCGAATACGCATATGATAAACGACATTGTAAAAAGCGTCAGCAGACTCGTTATGATATTGTCGGCCGCAATACAGTTTACGGTGCAGTAAAGCGATACAAATATCTTCAGCGCAGGACTCATACGCGACAGCCTCGACTGCTGCGCCTCTTTATCTATCAGCATTTTTCTTTGTTATCCTGCCGAGAGCAAAGCCGACTATACCGGCTCCTATCGCCGCCTGGACGCAAAAGAGCAGCGACTCTATCTCGCCCGAAGGCGGCTCCCAGATGCTCTCGAACCACGGCTCATATCCCGGGTCTATCTCGCTTACGGTTTCGGACGCCTGACCGTCCGAGCCGCCGAACTCATGACCGCTCATGAACATAAGCGGCACGGCGATTATCAATACGAGCAGCGCCGAAAGCAGTGTGTTCTTTGCCCAAAGCTTCACAGCGCAGCCCTCCTTTCTCCGAGCACTCCGAGGAACTTCAGCTCCCTGCCGCAGTATTTCTCGATTATATTGAATATCATCACAGAAAGTATGCCTTCAGCTATCGCTATCGGGAGCTGCGTCGGGGCAAAGACGAGCATGAACTTCCCGAGCACAAACGCAAAATTTCCGTCGCTGTGGCACATTGCCAGCTGGAACGAGGTGACTATGTAGGTGAACAGGTCGCCGAGCGTTGCCGCAAGGAATACCGAAACAGCCGCCGGGGCCTTGAGCTTTTTGAGCAGCGCATAAAGTCCCCATGAAAGGAACGGCCCCGCCACCGCCATCGAAAACGTATTGGCGCCGAGAGTGGTGAGCCCTCCGTGCCCAAGTAAAAGTGCCTGGAACAGCAGCACGATAATCCCGAGCACAGACATCACAGGCGCGCCGAAAAGCACGGCTCCGAGACCGGTACCGGTGGGATGCGAGCAGCTGCCCGTAACAGATGGGATCTTAAGTGATGAAATGATAAACACAAACGCGCCCGCCAAAGCGAGCAAAAGCTTGACCGAGCCGCCGCTGTTTATACGGCGGGACATATCAATGCCGCCCCAGATAAGGAACGGTATACACAGCACGCCCCATAGGACGCACCAGCCGGGTGATAAATACCCCTCCATGACATGCATTGCGGA
>CALXRY010000202.1 GCA_944390955.1 uncultured Clostridia bacterium
GGCTTCGTGGCGGGGATAATGGTATTTATATCGGAAGAGGAGCTGCTTCCGATGGCAAGAGAATACGAAAAAAGCAAAGTGACGATATTAGGCGTTGTCGCGGGTATGGCAGTCATAGCCGTCAGCCTGATGATGTTTATGTAAAACAAAAAACGCCCGTGAAGGCGCTTTTTAAATATTATTAAAAGAGAGAGATGTTAAAGATTTTCTTTAACGCTATTATTGTAGCACCAAAATCCCATAGCGTAAATATGATTATTTCACAAATGTATGATAAATTTTCATCGGATTTAGCACAATTTTTGGGATTGCTGTATTTTTATTTAATTTAAGGCTGATAAAGCATTGTCAATAAGTTAATTTTATAACAAAGGGCTTGTATTTTTTTCGATTACATGATAAAATGAATAAGGAGTTCGGACATTGTCCGAAGAATCATTAACTCAGAGGTAAGGGCTGTTATGTGGCATTTTGTAAAGCATTTTTTCACTGTAACAAAGCACAGGCATGTTGTTATAATGCACTGTGCAAAAGCAGGGATCTTTTGGCAGGGACTGTTTCACGATCTGTCCAAATATTCTCCGACGGAGTTTATACCCGGGGCGAGGTTTTATCTTGGAGACAGGAGTCCGACCGAGGCTGAGAGAAAGGAGCTCGGCTATTCTGCGGCGTGGATGCATCATAAGGGGCGCAATAAGCACCATTTTGAATATTGGACGGATTACAACATAAAGACGAGGCGTATCGAGGCCGTGAAGATGCCGCTCAGATATGTAAAGGAGATGTTCTGCGACAGGGTCGCCGCGGGAAAGATATATCTCGGAAAAAATTACACAAACGACAATCCGATAGATTATTTTATGGGCGGCAACGCAAGAAATATCATGCACCCGGAAACTGCCGCGCTGCTTGAGGGGTGGCTGCGTATGCTGCAGAAAGAAGGCGAGGAAAAAACATTTGCGTATATAAAAAGCATAAAGGAGTAAATATACGATAGGGTTGGTGGATTTATGAAACGCTTTTTCAGATTGATATATTCGAATAAGTTTTTTGCGTTTCTCATGCTTATCATTCAGCTGTTTGTTCTGGTGATGGGTTACAGATGGCTTGAGGACTATTATTTTTACATTCATGCGGCTACGGTCATCCTGAGCTTTATGATCGCTGTACACGAGGTGAACAAAACGTCGGAGCCTGCATTCAAAACGGCGTGGATAATGCTTATAGCATTCATACCGATTTTCGGAACTCTGCTGTATCTGTATCTGCATTTTAGCCCAGTAACGGGCGAAATGCAGAAGGCCTATGCTGCGCAGCAGAAAATGACGTCGTCGCTTATGAAGCAGGACGAAAAGATATTCAGAGAGCTTACCGAACGTCACGTTCAGGCTCCGGGTCTGGCAAGATATCTGCGTGCAAAAAGCGGCTCTCCCGTTTACAAGAATACGCTTGTTACGTATTACGAAATAGGAGAGGAAGCGCTTGAAGCGATGAAGGAAGATCTCAGGCGCGCAGAACGGTTTATATTTCTTGAATTTTTTATAATAAACAATAACGGGACGATATGGCCGGAGATACTTGAGATATTAAAGCATAAGGCAAGAAGCGGCGTTGAGGTACGTCTTTGCTATGACGGTATGGGCTGCATGGGTATCCTGCCGCGGAATTATCCGCATATTCTGAAGGAATACGGGATAAAATGCAAGGTATTTTCGCCGATTATGCCGCTTCTGTCGACATATCAGAATAACCGTGACCATAGAAAAATATGTGTTGTGGACGGAAAGGTTGCCTACTGCGGAGGGATAAATCTGGCGGATGAATACGCTAACAGAATAGTGAGATTCGGTCACTGGAAGGACAATGCGGTGCGTCTGGAGGGAAGTGCTGCGGCAGGATTTACGGCGCTCTTTCTTGAGATATGGAACTGCGACGAAGAAGATCAGAGTGATAATTACCTGTATTATATAGATGCTTCGGAGAATGCATCGGTCCCCGATGCAAATGGATTTGTCATACCATTCGGCGACTGCCCGCTCGACAATACGACTGTGGGAAAAAGGGTATATCTCGATAATCTCAATAATGCAAAGCATTATGTTCACATTATGACCCCGTATCTCGTTATAGACAGTGAAATGTATGAAACGATGAGATACGCCGCACAGCGCGGAGTTGAGGTCAAGCTCATAATGCCGCATATCCCGGACAAGCCGTATGCGTTTTGGCTGGCAAGGACGTACTACCGCGAGTTGCTTGAGGCAGGTATAAAAATATATGAATACACCCCGGGCTTTATTCATGCGAAGATGTCGATCGCGGACGGCGAGCGCGCTGTAGTCGGCACGATAAACCATGATTATAGGAGCCTGTATCTTCATTATGAGTGCGCTGTATATCTGCTAGATGTTCCGGAGATAACAAAAATGGAGATAGATTTTCAGGATACGCTTAAAAAATGCGAGGAGATCACTCCTGAAAAATGCAGAAAATTCCCGATGTATCAGAAGGTATTCGGAAAAATCGCGAGGATACTTGCACCGCTTATATAGCTTGTTTGCGGAATAGACCGCGTTTCGCTGTAATAGAATTTATCGGGAGGATAAACTTTTATGCGGGAGGCGGTCATAATGAAAAAATTAAAATATTATATAACATCGCTTGTGATTATTGCCGTAAGCACGGCGGCGTTTACGGTATTTGCCGGAGAGGCAACCGATGAAAAGGCAAAAGCGTTTCTCGGGTCATACGGCTGGGAGACGGGAGAATGCATAGAAAAGGCACAGGTCATAATCCCTGAGCCCTTTGACCTTGTATATGAAAATTATAATCTGCTCCAAAAAGAGGCGGGGCTCGATCTTGAGCCGTATATGGGGAAATATGGGGTGAGATATACATATGAGGTGACAAATTATCCATACGATCCCGGTGAACCCGTGCGTGCGAATGTGATAATTATAGACGGCGAGTGTGTTGGCGGCGATATATGCACCGTTTCCCTTGGCGGCTTTATCCATTCGCTGGCAATATAGCTGGGATAAAGCAGCAGTATAAAATGTTAAATAATTATGAAAACGATTGATTTTCACTGACATTTGATGTATAATAAATATATGTTTATGCCTTGACCGGGAAATATAAAAACGCATGCCGCTGGCAGCGCAGGAAAGGACTAATATGATATGAAAAAAGCCCGATTTATCCCGATTATTACTACGATGGCCATTATGGCGGTAATATTTATGCTCTCGGCGCAGACAAGGGAAAGCTCATCCGAATTAAGCACAGGGATCACGAAGCGGATCGTCGATATTGTTGCATCGGTAACGAATATGTCACAGGAGAGCAAAGCATCGGTGGTGACGGGGCTTCATAATTTTGTAAGAAAGACAGCGCATTTTACGCTTTATGCGGTGCTCGGCTTCAGCGCCTCGGCGATGTTCGGCGGTCTGCGCACAAAGGACCGCAAATGGAGGATCGTGCTGTATTCGATAGCTTTCTGTTGCCTTTATGCAGCGTCAGACGAGCTGCATCAGAAATTTGTAAGCGGACGCGGACCGCAGGCCACGGATGTTATGATTGATACTGTAGGTGCGTTTTTCGGGAGCGTGTTATTTTTGCCGCTTCTTAAGAGATGGAGGAGAATAACAGATGATTGATTTTCATTCACATATAATTCCGTGGATAGATGACGGCTCCGAGAGCCCTGAGATGTCAATAGAGATGCTCAGGCGGAGTACACAGCACGGAGTGGCGACGGTATTATCGACATCGCACTGCTATCCACGATATACCGAAAGCATTGAACATTTTCTTGAGAGGCGCAGGCGCGGCATGGAGGCTCTTTCAAAGGCAATGGCAGATACTGACATGAGCCTGCCGGAGATACGTCTTGGCTGTGAGGCCAATATGTATACCGACATAGCCGAATTTGAAAATATAGCCGACCTGCGAATAGAAAACACCGATTACATAATGATAGAGATGCCGTATGAGCCTTGGAAGGAATGGATGATAGATTCCGTATACAAGCTTACGGTCATGGGGCTAAAGCCGGTGATGGCGCATATAGACAGATTCCTTATGCAGGATACTGCGATGCTCAATTCTCTTTACGAGCTCGATGTGCTGTAT
>CALXRY010000203.1 GCA_944390955.1 uncultured Clostridia bacterium
GAAAAGAGCACGGCTCCGACGATCCTTATTCCATTGAATTGTAACATATTTTTTATCCCTTGTCAATATTGACAAGGACTGCACTTTAGTATATAATAGTGTGGTCGAAAGGAATAATTTTTATGGATTTTGTTGCAATTGATTTTGAAACAGCGAGCTCAAGGTACACAAGCCTCTGCAGCATGGGGATATGTACAGTAAGAAATAACCTCATAACCGAGCGAAAGGAAATTCTTATAAAGCCCGTACCGTTTGAGTTTAGGGATTTTAACATAAGGATACACGGAATAACCCCAGAGGCAGTCATGTACAAGCCATCGTTTGACAAGTACTGGCCGATGATACGCCCGTATCTTGAAGGGCGGACGGTAATAGCTCATAACACGGCGTTTGATATTACTGCACTCTGTGCAACTCTCGGCTATTTCGGTATCCCCTATCCGGTGTGCAATTATATGTGCACCGTGAAGCTTTCGCAAAAGGCATATCCAGAGCTTAAGAGCCATAAGCTGAATAACCTTTGCGAAGCTCTCGGCATTTCGTTTTCACACCATCACGCCTACGACGACGCCTATGCTTGCGCAATGGTACTGCTGCGAATACTCGAGGATTACGGGCTTAGCAGCGCTGCGGAGCTTTCGGAATATTTTGGAGTTCCGATCGGCAGGCTGTATCCGGGCTGCCGCGTGGATACGTCGCAGAAAGCAGAAAAAAGCAAGCTCTCGGGCTCTGCCTGAGGTATTGTATTATTTTCACAAAAAATATTTGTTTTTATTTCTGTTTTTACTTGACAATTTTATTAATGAGTGCTATAATAATATTAATCCGATATTCCCTTTTGGGGATGTCGGAATACGGGCGTTTGCTTCTCTCACCATACAGCCGCGCTCGTATAATTCTCTCACATCAGAGGCCGCTGCATTGAGGCAATGCAGTATGACCGATTATTATTTTGCAGATGCTGCACACGATTTTACCGCGGAAGATCCGTGAGCCGTTCTCGCATTATAATGTCTGTCGTATTGTGTGGCTGATATACGGCAGCTTCGAAAAAAAGTACCTATTCGGCGTCGCCAACAGGCATCGTTTAGGGCTTTTTTTTTGCCCGATTTAAAATATCGAAATAATATTGACATACTGGTAGGCAAATGATATAATACATAGTAAATTGATAGGTCAATGGACGCTGTGTAACCACAACCGGAGGATAGATCGATGAATAAAAGCGTAGATGGACTCGTAGACGCCATTCTCGAGAGCTATGGCAAATACGAGCTTACACGAAGAATAGACGCAGAGAATATGCTTAACAAGGATATTCTCATAGAGATAACCGGCGAACTGCGCAAGATCCTGTTTCCGGGTTTTTTTGACAAAAACCGCGTCAGGAGCGAGTACATAAAATTCCTGCTCGGCGAGAGGCTCGAGTTTATTCAGTACAATCTGAAAAAGCAGATCGCCGAGGCTCTCGGGAACATGGACATAAATGGGCGCTGCCGTAAGTCCGAGGCAAACGCAAGAGCAGAAAAGATCGTATATAACTTTATCGAAACGATACCGAAAATACGCGAGTATCTTTACACAGATATTCAAGCCGCGTACAACGGCGATCCGGCCGCGTACAGCACCGACGAGATAATATTTTCGTATCCCGGAGTATTTGCCGTAACTGTATACAGGATAGCTCACGAGCTGTGGCTGCTCAATGTTCCTATGATACCAAGAATAATCTCAGAGCACGCCCACAGTGTAACGGGCATTGACATACACCCGGGAGCTTCGATAGGCAAGTATTTCTTTATCGACCACGGCACGGGCATAGTAATCGGCGAGACCACAGAAATAGGTGACAATGTAAAGATATATCAGGGTGTCACACTTGGAGCGCTTTCCACCAGAAAGGGACAGCAGCTAAAGGGCGTTAAACGCCATCCCACAATAGGCGATAATGTGACCATCTATTCCGGTACTACTATCCTCGGCGGCGACACAATTATCGGCAGCGGCGCAACGATAGGCGGCAACTCGTTTATCACAAGCTCTGTAGAAGCAGGCATGAAGGTCAGCGCAAAGGCTCCCGAATTGCATTTCAGCAGAGCCGCCGACAAAGACGAAGTGTGGGACAGATGCGACTGAGTATCTTTTGTCATCAGATAAATCTTACAAAAGGAGTTAATGTTAAAACTTATGAAAATATCTACAAAAGGGCGGTATGCCGTAAGGCTTATGCTTGATATTGCATTGAATGAGGATAAGGGCAGCGTATCCATAAAAGAAGCCGCCGACCGTCAGGGAATATCGCTCAAGTACCTTGAGCAGATAGTTAATATGCTGACAAAAGCCGAATTTTTGCAGAGCAGGCGCGGCTCAAAAGGTGGATATCAATTGACACGACGCCCTGAAGAGTATACGATAGCCGACATACTCAGAGTCACCGAAGGCGAATTAGCTCCAGTAGCATGCCTTAAGGACGAAATAAACCGATGCCCGCGTGTCGGTCAATGCCCGACGATAAAGCTCTGGAAAGGGCTATATGATATGGTCAACGACTATCTTGACGGAGTTACTATTGCCGACATCATGAACCAGGACAAGAGTTTCACAGGCGGTGCCGACTGCCCCATATAAATTAGCTGTAATTATATCGTATATATGCTTTTGATTGTAGCTTAAGGAGATCAATGATGACTAAAATACTGTTACGCTTATTTGTAAAAAACTACCGTAATGCTGATGATCCCAATGTCCATTTGTCTATCGGAAAATTAGCTGGGCTAACGGGGATTTTCTGCAATATTTTGCTGTTTATCGGCAAAGCTGTTTCGGGCTTGGTTATCGGCTCTGTTTCTATCGTTGCTGATGCGGTAAATAATTTATCCGATGCATCATCCTCACTGGTGACCCTTATCGGATTTCGGCTCGCACAGAAGCCGGCAGACAGAGATCACCCTTACGGGCATGCAAGATATGAATATTTATCCGGTCTGGTAGTATCCGCCATGATACTGCTCATCGGCGCCGAGCTTATAAAATCCTCGGTAAATAAAATTATAGATCCGGCCGCTGTAGAATTTTCTATGATTACTTTTGCTATATTGTTGATTTCCATATGCATAAAACTATGGATGGCTTTTTTTTATGCATCGCTCGGAAAATACATCGGCTCGGTAACACTCAAGGCGACCTCGCTCGACAGCAGAAATGACGTGATCGCCACCGCCGCCGTTCTTGTCGGAGGACTGACCTCTTATTTTTTCGACCTGAACATAGACGGATATGTCGGTCTGGCAGTAGCATTATTTATCCTGTATTCCGGGATCAATATTGCAAGAGAAACTATCTCTCCGCTGCTCGGGAAGCGGGTAGATCCGGAATTGGTCGAGAACATCAGTAAATTAGTACTGTCCAACGAAAAAATCCTCGGCATCCACGACCTGTTGGTCCACGATTACGGACCCGGTCAATACTTTGCATCTGTTCATGCAGAGCTCAGCGCAGAGGACGACCCTCTTGTATGCCATGACATTATTGACAGTATTGAGTGTGAAGTATTTGAAAAGCTGAATGTTCATTTAGTCATCCATTATGATCCTGTATTGGTGAACGATAAAGAATGGAACGAATTAAAGCACTGCGTTGAAACCATTATAAATAAAATCGATCCTGAATTATCTATGCATGACTTCCGTATGGTAAGAGGCGCAAATCAGACGAAGCTTGTATTTGATGTGGCTGTCCCGTATTTTATGAGCAGCCGGTGTCAAGAGCTGAAGCAAAAAATCGATAATAGTTTATCGGCTGAAGGGAAGCATTATATCACGGTCATAAGATTTGACGAAAAATAGCCCTCCTCCTGTTTACGATTCTTCCAAATTTATCTCCGTCTTGAGGAACGAGGCCTGATGGAAAATCAGCTGTATCGGATCTTTTTCAGTGACCCATATCGAAGTGCGGTAATATTTTTTACCGCCTTTTTTTGTTATGTAATGAACCATCCAGCATCCGCTCACAAGCTCGCTGCATTCAAAATTATAAATTTTAATATCCCTGTCTCCGCCGCACAGAAGCAGGTCAGCTATGACTTCTCCTCTGCCGAATATCTCTCCCGAGGCTCCGCATTCCTTAAACTCCTTATGCAGCACCGCGTCAAGCCAATTTCTGTCCGATATAAAGCTGTGCTTAAAAAAGCTTTTTTCCATCTCCAATAGTTTGTCATACATTCTGATCACCGCTCCTTTTAATTTATCATAAAGCAAGTCTCCGCATCCGGCTTCTGACGGATGCGGAGACTTTTAAATTACACTCCGGTCATAAGATTCCCGAAAAATTCTGTTACTATATCGGCAAAGCTCTTCCTGTCCACGGCCTCCGCCGCAACAAGCTCCGCCTCTGTCGTTGTTTCGCCATCGGAAATTATTATGCTCCCCACAACATCGCCTTCGGCTATCGGCGCACTCAGGACCTTGTCGCAAACGATCTCCGTCGTTATCTCCGCGCCTGCGCTTTTTTTGCGAAGCACCGAATAATCCTGGGCGGCGCGCACGCCTATGTCATCCGCAACGCCTTTGCTGACTGCAACACGCCGAAGCTCCTCGCTGGAATTTAAAACGTTTTCAATTTTGTAATTCGCAAAGCCATAATCGAGCAGTGCCTTTGCGCTCGAGAATCTTTTAGCCGACGTCGGAGCGCCAAGCACTACAGCTATGAGCTGCATATCGTCGCGCTTTGCCGCGGCGCTTATACAGCACAGTGCCTGAGAGGTCGAGCCGGTCTTCAGCCCGTTCGCTCCGGTATAAAAGCGTATAAGCTTATTCGTATTCGCCAGGCTGAATTTACCGTCCCGCAAAGTATCGGTCCATATGGTAGTGTAATCAAGAATAAGGGGATGCTTCATAAGCTCACGCGACATTATCGCCACGTCCCTTGCCGAGGAATAATGCCCGTCCTCGTCAAGTCCGTTCGTATTCATAAAGCATGTGTTTTCCATCCCGAGCTCCTTGGCTTTTTCGTTCATCTTTTCAACGAACGCGGTTTCGCTGCCCTCAAGAAACTCCGCCATAGCCACGCAGCCGTCGTTTGCCGAGGCCACGGCTATGCCCTTTAGCATATCGTTTACGCTGAGCTGCTCGCCTGCCTCAAGGAACATCGTCGAGCCGCCGTAGCTCATTGCGTTCTCGCTTACGGGAACCATGTCCTCAAGCGTTATTTTTCCGTTGTCGACAGCCTCCGCGATAAGCAGCATCGTCATTATCTTTGTGACGCTCGCTATCGGAAGCTGCTCGTCCGCGTTTTCCTCATACAGCACCTCGCCTGTAGATGCCTCAATCAAAATCGTTGACTTTGCATCAGTCTCAACGGTACCCTCCGCATATGCTGCCGGTGCGGCAAACATCAGTACGCACATAAAAAAGCATATTATACGTTTCATAAAAACCTCCATGTTCAAATTCCGCCCGCATATGGCTGTCTACACCCTACCGCGGGCGGATAAGGTGCCGGCATGGGTCTGTGCCAAAAGCATCGGACCCTGATTGGTTTTTAATATCTTTATAATATGCTTTTTCCTGTTTTTTATTCTTTTTTAACGTTATCTCCGAACGCCTTGAGCGTTTCGGGTGTTTCGTCAAGCCAGTACGGTCTTGACAAAACAGTCTCCTTAGGATAATTCGGATCCCAGTCGGCGCTGTTAAACCAGAACGCCATTTTTATCTTAGGATACTTGTGCAGCACGCTGAACATGTCGTTTATCCACTGCACCTTATCGCCGCCAATGGAGCTTGACGCGAACTCCGTTATTATCCATGGGAATTTTCCATAGCGCTCTCCGAACAGGCTCTCGCATTCGTCGTAGAGCTCCTCAAAGCTGCGCCATTTCTCACCGTATTCCTCGGCGTAATACGTTCCTGTATTATAACCCGTAACTCCGAATACATGCACGTACTCATTGCCCGGATAGTATGCCATCGGATCGTTGAAGCCGCACGGCGGGAACGTTATATTGTTCGGATTGAATATCCATATGGCGTTGTCAACACCTTCCTCCCGGAAGATGTCATAATATCTGTGCCATATCTCCACATACAGGCTCGGATCGCACATCAGGACGGAGCTTGAATACGATACCCAGTCGGAGTTCATCTCGTTGTTGAGCCTGAATAGGAACGGATGCCCGAATTCCTTCGCCGCCCTTGCAAAAGCCCTTATATAATCGTCGCACCGGCCATCGAGAATATCAAACGCAGGGCTCCAGCCGTCAAGGTCGGCGTTCATAACGGTCGATGTCTGAACGGTAAGCTCAACTATCTTGCCCTTTTCGTAAGCCTCGAGCATACCCTCCATCGGGAATTCCTCCCAATAATAAAGGTACTCTATCATGCCCTCAAACTGATAGTCTATCGTTTCCTCCATTTCCTCGACCTCCTCAAAGTGAAGGTCGCGCACGCCCTGAGGAACGTATATTCCCCATTTGAGCTCATCGCTGTTTTTCAGCTCCTCATAAAACGCCTTAGTTTCCTCATTCCAGTTGGGATCCTCAACAGGCTCATAATTGGTATAATCCTGCGAAACACCCTGTATCTCAACGTCAAGTGTGAATGAATACAGCATTCTGTAAACGGTATCTATGAACTCGTCGTCATATTCCGGAGACTTGACCATTATCCTATAATACCTCTGCTCCTCATCATAAATATAGCAGTAGGCGTACACATTCTGCTTTATAGGACTGTCGGGAGCCGGCGTCCTTTCGGCAAAAACCACCTGCATCCAGAAATCGTTTATCTTCTCCACGGAATTCTTATGTATGACGATCTTGTTCTGCTCCTGGAACCTCTCGTCAAGCAGGAATTTGTGCAGATAATCCCTTATATAATACCGCGTCCTCTCGTATGGCGAAAACTCCTTCGATACGGTGATATCGTATTTTTCCGTTCTCGCCTTTATAAACTCGTTCCCAGATGTCAGATCAAAAGTCGTATCACGCGGGAACTCCATCGCAAAGCCCCTTGAGTGATTGACCATATACTTTTTGCCGTTGCCTACCTGTATCTCCTTAACGTCGTTCTGCTCAAGATCGTGCGGCTCAAGCTGATACTGAAGGATATTATTTACATAATAGTACGTATACCTGCACTTATCGGGATAACGCTGGTTTATCTCATCCTTTATCTTTGTCCTGAAGTCCATATCGTTCCACAGCATCGTCCCGACTGCTGCAAGACCCGCGGCTATGACCACAAGCACGGCAAGCGTTATTATCGTTTTTTTCTGCAAAACATAACCTCCTTAAGCTCTCGGATGAGCCTTTGCGTACACATCCTGCAAATGGCTGTTCATAAGCTTTGAATACACCTGCGTCGACGCTATATCGGCATGTCCCATCATTTCCTGAACACTGTGCAAATCAGCGCCGTTTTCTATCAGATGCGCCGCAAACGAATGACGCAGTATATGCGGCGTTATCTCAGTCTTTATGCCCGCCGTCTGCTGATAATGCTTTATTATCTTCCAGAAGCCCTGACGCGAAAGGCGTACTCCGCTGCAATTTACAAACAACGCCTCCTCGTCCGAAGCCTTTATCATCTTCCCGCGCGCTTTGCTTATGTAAACCGTGATCGCCTCAACTGCAGCATGTCCCATAGGCACAATACGGTCCTTCTTTCCGTTTGAGGTCTGTATAAAACCTACCGTAAGGTTTATATCGGACATATTGAGATTTATAAGCTCCGAAACACGTATGCCTGTTGCATAAAGCAGCTCAAGCATAGCCTTGTCCCTGATTCCCTTGTTGTCGCTTTGTGAAGGCTGCGACAAAAGCAGGTCTATCTCCTCCGCCGACAATATCGTCGGCGGCTTTTTCTCTACATGCGGAGCCTCAAGATTCAGAGTCGGATCATTCTGCGCTTCGCCGCTCTGTATCAGAAAAACATAAAACGACCTCAGCGACGCAAGCGTGCGCGAAACAGTCGACGTAGCCCTTCCCTGCTTTTGGAGCGACAGCAAATAAGAAAGCACCGTCGTCTTTGTCGCAAGGGCTGCGTCCTCTACCCCGCTGTTGTTAAGATATGTAATGTATTGATTTACATCCCTCTTATATGATTCTATTGTGTTTTCCGCCTTATGACGGACATTCGTCATAAAACTTGCATATTCATCCACATATGCACGCATAGTCGTCAGTTCCTCCCGTGTTCATATACGGCTGCCGGTTTTACAGCAGACAGCCGAGCTTTTATGTATATTGCAGAACAGTTTCATACATAACCACTGTATTACGATAGTATTGCAATTTGATTTCAATAAATCTATTATACCACATTTTTTGAATTTGTAAATAGTTATTTTTCAGATAATTTATCATTTTTTAAAGCAACGCGGCGAATTTAGTCATAAATGTTGTGGTGAGATACCCCTCAAGGAAGGACGCCGCACAAAATATTGTAATTATAAGTATCGTAAAAAAGATGTAAGAAAAAATTATTTTTTTTCTGAACCGGTCTTTTTTCAGAGAAAAACTACCGCTGACGGAGCAAAATACAAGAAAAGCAGGTATTATAAGCAGCAGTCCCGGCAGATATGCAAGGCTCACGGCAACTCCCTTTATGCCGAAGCACTTTATAAATGACGCTGTAGTAAAGCCCATTATGAATCCCTTCCTAAGTATACATGCACCCGCCACCATGAAGCCTATCCTGAAAAAGCCCGCCGCAAATATCACTCCAAGCATTATAAGGTTTGATCTCAGCGCGCTTTTAAAGACAGAATATTTGTCAAGCCCCGACAGAGTGTCCTTAAAAAAAGATGTCAGATATTCATTAAGACCACCGTAGCCGTCCGCATGACGCATAAGATAAACGCTTCCGCACGCCACTCCCCCAAAAAGCATAAAAGCAAAGGTAATAAGTATAATCTTCATCCCCGTATCCTCGCTTACAGCCGTCCTTCGCATAAGCTCCGCCTCCTTATCGATCTATTGGTCCACAAATTATTCTATGCCGTGCCGCAGTGTAAAAATACATCGATACTAAGTTTTATTTCCATTATGTGCTATATTATCATAACTGAATTATAAACAAAAATACATTTTTCTAAACTTTACACTTACATAATTTTTTGATATAATATTAAATAAGTAAAAACTCAATTCAAGGGAGGGATTTTTTTGAAATCAAGAAAACTTGTCTGTGCGGCTTCGGCTCTTGCAGTGATGCTCAGCGGAGTCAATGCTCTTGCCGCACACGATATGGGTAATACTGACAGCATTGTCTATAAGGTTACGTTCGATGAGGACTCGGCGGAGTACGAGCTCATGGAGGGCGCGGTGCTTGCCGAGGGTGAGGACGGCATGGCCGTTGAGCTTAACGGAGAACTCAGCCAGTACGTTAAGCTTGAGGACAACATCACCTCGGGCATGAGCGGCGACTACACTATTTCCGTCGACTTCCTGCCGAGGAACGAGGCGTCGTATCCGAGAGTGTTCGACCTCGGCAGCGGCACGGACAATACTATGTTCTTCACCTATAACGGCGGAGGGATTCCAAAGTTCAGGTTCAAGGGCAACGACCTGTTCTCAAACGATCTTAAATTTAATTTGAACGAATGGAACAATCTCACTATCACAAAAACGGGCACCGATGCCGTGATGTATATAAACGGCAAAACGGCGGCGACCTCCAATACTTTCTTTAACGAGCTTTCACTTCTCGGCGAGACGAACGCGAATTATCTCGGAAGATCGCAGTACGCGGCGGACGCGTATTTCGACGGCATGATAGACAATTTTGTGATATACGATTACGGACTTTCTGAGAGCGAGGTAAAGGCGGCTGTCGGAAATGAGGCGTATGCTACGATAAGATATTATCGCGGAGAAAATGAGATAACATCGGTGAAGAATTCCGCACTTGCGACTATCTCAGCCGAGACTGTCACTGTCACGGCCGAAACGAAAAACTTCACCGCGGAGCCGCTTTCGTATTATTATATGACGGTGCTGTATAACGAGACCGGCGAGCTGTGCGGAGTGATGCCGCTCTCGGACGGCAGGCAGACACTCGAAACCGGCGAAACACGCACCGACAGCGCCAATATACACGTTTCAGGCAAGGCGGACGTTTACAGCGTCCTTGAGGACGGCTCTATAGAGAAGATATCGTCCGTATCAAACACAGACGTTTCTTTCCCGCAAAGCACGCCGGAGGATACTATGGAGACGACAATAGGCGTGCATGACCCGTCGATATTCAAGGACCCGCAAAGCGGGACGTATTACGTTTATTCGACGGGAATGATAGATATATTCAAGTCGGACGACCTTATAAACTGGACGCGCACAGAAAATACTCTTCCGGAGGTACCCGACTGCGTGAAGGAGATATATCATCACGACACGCCCGAGGAGTATTCGAATATCTGGGCTCCGGATATGTTCTACAATGAGGACGACCCCGAAACGCCGTATTATCTGACGTGCTCGTATTCGGATGCATTCGGTCAGAACAATTCCTCGATGATACTCTTTAAATCGGCGAGCCCAGAGGGTCCGTGGGAGGACGGCGAGATACTGTTCACGTCTGTTTCGGACGATGAGGAGCTTGGGAAGGTCAACGCGATAGACTCCAATATAGCCGTTGACCAAGAGACCGGACAGCCGTATATGGTCTACGGCTCGTTCTGGCAGGGGCTTCATATGAAGGAGCTGAACGACGACTTCACTGTATCTGACACCTCTACGGTCGGCGAGCGCGTATTCAGCCGCTACAGAGGCATCGGCGGTCCCGAGGGCGGATATATCGTATATAACGAGGACACTGGCTATTATTACATGCTTGCATCGTACGACAGCCTTTCGGACACCTACAATATACGCGTTGCGCGCTCAAAAAGCATAACGGGCCCTTACGTTGACCAAAACGGAGAGAGCGTCGACCGCTTTGACGATCCCGAGGATGAGGCGGGAAGCATCTACGGCTACAAGCTCACCGGCTCGTATCAGTTCGATGGACAGACGACGTATTACGGTCCGGGTCATAATTCAGTGCTTTACGATAACGGCGAATGGTTCCTTGTTCACCACACGCGCGATACGGTAGGTGGCTATGCGACGCTGCACGTCCGCAGGATGTACTGGAACGAGGACGGCTGGCCAATGGTTATGCCCGAGCGCTATGCAGGAGAGGAACTGGAGACGCTTTCGGCGGAGCTTATCGCGGGAACGTGGGACTATATATCTATAGGCGACAACACAAATTCAATGCTGAATTCTCATAAGCTGCGACTTGATTCCGATATGACGCTTAAATACGGAGACGTATCCGGCACATGGACATTTGACGGTAAGCATACTGTAACACTCAATATCGGCGATGAGACGGTAACGGCGATAGTGTCGCCCGCCTATGACCGAGACAGGGAAACGTCCACGCTGATGTTCACCGGGACGAACGGCGACAACGTCCAAAAATGGGGCAAAAAAGGTGTTGACACAATAGTGTTCAGGTAAACTGTCAGACAGCAAAGGCAGTCTGTAATAATATAAGGGAGAGATCTCATACATGAAAGGAGAGGTTTTTTAATGAAAAAAGCAAAAAAGCTTACGGCGCTCCTGTGCTCGCTGGCAATGGCGGCGTCGTTATGGGTATCGCCCGTTTTGGCGGAAATAAGTGCCGAGCCGGTGATAGACGTTACGTTTGATTCCGGAGGCGACGCGTATACGCCTTCGGGCGCGGAGCTTGTTGAGGGGCGCGACGGGAACGCGATACAAACAAGCGAGGCAAGCGGCTCATACGCGACAATAAACGATGTTTCTTCTCTTGAGTCATTAACGGGCGATTTTACGTTCAGCGTATGGTGCTATCCGACATCAAGCAACATATGGTGGTCAAGGCTGTACGACATAGGCGACAGCGAATTGAATTATATTTTCCTTGCCTCGTCGCTCGGGAACAACCTGCCGCGGTTTGCGATGAAAATAAACGGCATCGAGCAGAGCTTTGACAGCACAAAGCCGCTTGATATAAACGAATGGAACAATGTGACCGTTACGCGTGAGAACGGTACATCAAAAATGTACATAAACGGAATACTCAGCGGTACGTCTACGGCGATCACTTATGATCCGTCAGATATTCCGACAGGTCAGAATTATCTCGGAAATTCGCAGTTTGACGCAGACGCCGAATTTGACGGTATGATAGACGATTTCAAGGTCTATGCTTCGGCTTTGACAGAGGCCGAGGTACAGGAGCTTGCGGCGGAAGCTTACGAGCGCGAGCTTTCTATAATCACAAACCAGCACGACCGCTACTATATCGACGTGAACTTCTATGAGGGAGACACCGAGGTATACCAGACGTCGTCGGGCAACGCTCTGACGGCTAACGTAAATATCAGAAATTACACGACACAGTCTGCGGAGCTTTCCGTTAAGCTGCTGAACGGCGAAACAGAGCTTGATTCCGATTCGCTGTCTCTTGCCATGACGCAGGAGGAAACAGCACAGCTTTCTGCACAGGTACCGGAGGGCACGCAGCAGCTTCAGGTGACCGTAAGCGATAATCACGGCACAAGCTATGATGCGGCGTTCATAGACGTTACCGATTCGCGCGTGGAATTCCCGCCCGCATCGCCCGAGGACAGCGACGAAACGACCTTCGGCGCGCACGACCCGACGATCTTCAGGGATCCCGCCGGCGGCAAATATTGGGCGTATTCATCACACAATCTCGTTTACGAGTCGGACGACCTTGTAAACTGG
>CALXRY010000204.1 GCA_944390955.1 uncultured Clostridia bacterium
GTTCCTCTGCTTGAGTCTTTACATGCAAATCATTTATACACAAAATCTGTATCATAAATTTATCTGCATGACGTGTCTTTATTATACCCAAATTATATCAGTCTGTCAATTGGTTTCATGCTATCTCCGCAAAGGAAGGCGATGGATCTAATGAAGAGGTGTCATTTAATTTAAATATTCTAAGTACCAGCCATGGCTTTTTGTTTTTTATCATATAAAGCATACATACAAGCCTAGATTATTTTTATGATGTATAAAACAGATGATACACGGCAAAAATAGGCATATGAAAGGAATGAAGTTATGAAACGCTTATCTGTTTTGATTTTGTTATTTATTCTAACACTTTCGAGTATTGATGCGTCTGCGCTGTCCAAGATAGGTTCGAGAGGGCAGGAGGTAATTAATATCCAGACACGGCTTAAAAACTGGGATTATTATCACGGTGCAGTTGACGGTATATACGGCTGGCGTACAGCGGAGGCGGTAAAGGAATTTCAACGCAAGCATGGTCTTACCCCCGATGGGATATGCGGGAACGCGACGCTTGCAAAGATAGGACTCAGCAGCTCGTCATCATCATCCTCAGCAACGTCAAATGAAAAAACGCTTCTTGCGATGGTAATAAACGGAGAGGCGAGGGGAGAGCCGTATGAAGGTCAGGTAGCGGTCGGTGCTGTAGTCCTTAACCGGGTAAAGCATGCGTCGTTCCCTAATACGATCGCCGGAGTGATCTATCAGAACGGCGCGTTTACGGCAGTTGATGACGGACAAATAAACATGCCTATCCAGGACTCATGCTATAAGGCTGCGCAGGATGCGCTGAACGGCTGGGATCCGACCGGCGGAGCAATATATTACTATAATCCCGCTACCGCTACATCGAGTTGGATATGGTCAAGACCTGTCATAAAGCAAATAGGGAAGCATGTGTTCTGCAGATGACAATGTGGCATATTATAAAGAATCCATATGGGGCTGTCGCTTTTTGCGCAGACCGCAACATAGCATAAAAGCTATGTTGCTACGAACAAAACGCACTACTCGGAGTATACACATACACCGTCGGGTGCGTTTTGTCCGTTCTATATTTAATATTGAGCAGCCCTATGCGACAGCTTCTATTTTCAGTGCTCTACGTATTCTGAAGGCGAAAATATTTAAAAATAAATTCCGATATTCTAACATTTAGGTTACAAAAAAACACAAAATACTTGACAGAATGGCCTCACTATACTATAATTAAAATGAATTAATGTGCAGATATTTCGGAGGTATTTGAATGCTGTTTATCCGCAGGTATCTTAATGATATCAGAAGAAATTCACGTTTTGATGAAACGGACAATTACATTCAGCACGGAGATACAACCTGCCTGCTGCATACTGTTGCTGTTGCATATTACAGCATAAGATTCAGCAGACTGCTGGGGATAAAGGTCAATCGAAAGGAATTGATCCGCGGTGCTTTGTTGCATGATTATTTTTTGTATGACTGGCATGACGGAAAAAGGGAAAGACGTGTTCATGGATTTACGCATCCCAAGACTGCACTTAAAAATGCAATGGAGGATTTTGAGTTGACGGAACGCGAACAGGATATAATAAAGAAACATATGTTTCCGCTCACGCCGCTTCCTCCTAAATTCAGAGAAAGTATTATTGTATGCGTTATCGACAAATACTGCTCACTTTATGAGACAATAAAAAGGCGTAATGCCTATGAGAGGCTTCGTCGGTCGCTGTATATGTAATAGGGCACGCATACAGTAGGAGGGATAATTTGTGGATATATACAGATATTTTATATGTTTCGTGATTTACGGCGTGATCGGATGGATGTATGAATCCGCATATTATACGTTACGCTACAGGCGTCCCGTGAATACTGGTTTTCTGAATGGTTGCTTCTGTCCAATATATGGAATCGGAGGACTGCTGATCGTTGCTTTGCTGGGACGGATAGAAAATACAGTACAGCTTTTTTTAGCAGGAATGCTGCTTACATGCACGCTTGAATATTTTGTCTCGTGGATGCTTGAGGAAGTATTCAATACGCGTTGGTGGGATTATTCTGCATGGCCGTTTAATATTCACGGAAGAGTATGCCTTATTGCGGGATTAGCTTTTGGAACATTGTCGGTGCTTCTAATAAAATTCCTTCATCCAACTGCGGTATTTTTTGTAATGCAGTTGAGTGATAGAGCAGTATATTGTATATGTATCATTACTTCAACTGCGATTTTGACTGATCTTGTCACGACGCTCAGAAATTCCGATAAGTTTGAAAAGAGATTGTGGTTTGTCGATATGGGGCCGGGGATACTGACTGATGGGACTCACCGCAGGCAGAAGCGTGCTGTACTTCAGACACCCAAAATACAGGATATAATAAAAAGAGTTTGGGAGTATATAAATAGCAGATAGATTTACATATAAAAAGGCAGGAATCCGATGTATGGATGCTTGCCTTTTTGAATATACATATATTTATTTCTGTGGCTTTTTCAGACCGTCAGCCATTTGGCGCAGCTCTCTCATTTTTCTGATAGTGTCAGTCCCATGGAGCTTTATTGTTTCGTGTTCTATAAAATTCTCCGGGGTTTCGTGAAGATCGGGATAGTATTGAGATATACCTATTCTTTGAGCGTAATAATTTCTGCTGCCGCGCTTTTTAATCGATACAAAGTTGATCTGATTAAGCTCGCGCAGAATCCTGCGGACCTTGTCTTTTGAAAAGCCGTCCTGCCATATCTTTTCAAGTATATCGTCGATTGTGACCCAGCCAAGTGATTCCCATACGGCACGCATGACTACTGACGCATCCGGAGACAGGATAGTATTGAGATCATCCATGCCGGTCAGTTAACGTAATCGCTGAGATAATCGGCAGCGCTTTGTGGAATCTCAAAATCCATGCCGATGCCGGCTATCTCAAAGGTGATATATGGAATATATTTATATGTATAGATTTTGCAAATATCCTTAAGCTTAATGTCTGATTCATCCTGACCAAGCTTTATCGTTTCGTCCTGAGCAAACGAGAATTCGCCGGACTGCTCGGCATTTTCAGGGAGTGAAGCAATTTGCCAGCTGTCTATTTCGAGAGCCGTTACAAAGTCACCGATCTGCTGAGCGTCGGCGATCGTTTCGGAGGCGTTCGATGCAACTGAATTTATCGTTATTTCTTGTGCCTTGAGAATTTCATCGGTATTTATGGATTCAGCGACATTTTCCGCAAGGCTGCATCCGCACATTGTGAGTGCGAGCAGTGCTGTGATAAGTATTTTTTTCATAAATCAAAATCCCTGCCTTTCAATTATATTTGCTATCAATAATTGCGAATGTCACAGGTATCGCAAAGTTATGTAATTATTGTATCATATTTAGCTTATGCAGTCAATAAATATTTGAAAATCAATCTGTAAATCATCATGGTAATTTTAAAAAGATATATACTCTATGAACTTAGGCAGCGTTAACAAAAAATTTATGGAATTTTTTTTGTTATAATATTGCGATATTGCGTGAAATATGATAAAATAATCTATAATTGATTACGGAGGTGTTCCTTATGACCAGAATTTATGTTGTCCGCCATGGGCAGACGGATTCAAATCTTCGTCACACATGTATAGGTGTCAAGGATATTCCGCTGAATAAGACAGGCAGAAGGCAGGCGAAGGAGCTTGCCGCGCGGCTGAAGAATGTAAAAATCGATGTCGTTTATACAAGTCCGCTGAAGCGCGCCGTTGAAACGATTTCACCTTATCTTGAAATCAAGGGTATGAACATGCGTATGAGTTTCGGACTTATTGAACGTGACTACGGTGAATGGGATGATATGACGTTTGAGGAAATCGAACAGCAAT
>CALXRY010000205.1 GCA_944390955.1 uncultured Clostridia bacterium
CAGATCAAGTCAGTGCTGTTCACATCGCTTGACGAGGGCGTCGGGAGCTTTACGATAGACAATATAACAATCGGCGGAACGGAATACGAGGAGATAGAGGAGTTCACAATATCTGATAATAACCAGACAGATCAGATGGTATGGAACGCGTGGGAAGACAACGAAAGTGAAAATCCCGATTCATTTACCGTAACAAGACGCGGCGTAGAGTCAAACGGGATAAAGATCACATATACCTGTCCCGAGGGCTCATACGGAGGTCAGGCGCGTGCCGTTATACCTAAGTCATGGGACATAGGAGATGCAACGTACTTCACCTTCCGCGCAAAGGGCGACGGCTCTAACCAGAGGTTCATGCTGCGGTTTGAACAGGAAAAGGGTACAAATCAGAATGAGCAGCGTTCAAATTTCAAAAAACGTGAGCTTGAAAGATTCTGTATATCGTTCGACGTGAATTCGACGGAATGGAAAACGTATAAATTCAAAATAAGCGACCTGGGAATAAGCGACATGCTCCATCTTGACAAGGTGAGATATATAAGCCTGTTCAATCTGGTGCTCGAGTCATCGGGTGAGCTTATAATAGACGACTTTGCATTTACTAATGTCGAGGAGGAACTTGAGGACAGCTACGTAAGACATCCCGAGCCTGAGAAAACACCGATATCGGGTGAGCTGAAAACGAAATATCCTGAAAATGCGATCGTCCAGATACCGAAGACCTTTGAGGTCGAAGCGGGAGTGGAAGAGCATATATCTGTTCACATTATGAATAAGAGCGATAAGGATATAAGCGGCGAGCTGAAAATAGAAGGCCTTCCGGTCGATAACGTTGAAAACGCAAAATATATCGTTTATGCCGGCTGGAGCTCGTATCCTCATTATCCTTGGAGAGAGTATTCATATAGCAATTTCCAGTTTACCATCCCGGAGGATAAAAAGGGCGAATATACAATAACAGTTTCCGATGTATCGGGTAACGGAGTTGCTCCGCAGACATATAAATTGATAGTAAAATAGAAAGGCGGTACGAATATGCTGAAAAGATTATGTTCGATCATCTGTGCTGCGGCGCTGGCGTTCGAAGGCGCCGGTGTGTTCGCGGCTGAGGATGAAGCGCCGATAAAATACAGCTATAAGCTTTCTATGGAAAGTGATTCGGATTTCAAAAGTGTGTACACCTATACCGGAGGCACGCTCAGCATAAGCAAGAGCTATGTGTCGGGAAAATTCGGCAATGCGATCCAGTTTACCAATCCGGGACATTACATTTCAAATGCAGGAAACAGATATAACGGCTGTGTAATGCAGTTCAAGACCGATGAGCTTGACGTAGGGAATGAGAAACTGACGATGCTCGATATCATGCGTGATACGCAGAATATATCGATGTGGGTACATACGCCGAAAACCGTAGATCACGGAAACGGAGCGGCGGAGAGCAGAACGCTTGAATTCATATTTGAATATTCAAAGACGTCGGGCAATGCAAAGTTCTCAAAAAAGATACAGCTCCCTAATACGGGCGACTGGGCATATATAACGATCCCGGTATCAGATTTCAAGTCAGGGTCGCTGTCGATGGATACGGAGATACAGAGCGAGGATTTTACCGCGATAACACAGATGACTGTGTCATTCCCGTATAAAGATTACTTCGGTGCAAATCCAGATGAATCGACGCTTGAATCACCATGGGAGGAGCCGCTGAAAATCGATGAGCTTTTGTTCGACCGCTCGACGGAGGAGGTACATGCAATAATCCCGCCGTCGACCGGAGAGGAGGCATACGTTGAAAATGCCGATATTACCGGTATTTCCGTAAACGGTGTGCCCGTGAGCGGGTTTGACCCGTCAGCAGCCTCAAATACCGTAGCCGTACCGTCTTATTACGACGCAGAACAAATAAAGCAGAATGTTACGGTAGAGGTAAAAACGCCGTATATAGAAAAAACGAATGTAAATCAGGCGACCGAGGGCGCGACGTATGAAATAAGCGCGCCGTCGTCTGTGCCCGGAAAAGGTGTGATAACCGTTTATTCTGGAAACAGAAGGATACATAAGACATATAATATTGATTTTGTCGCACGGAGCGGGATACAGCCCGATCTGTCGGGCATGACGGTAAACGGCGGCGAGATAACGCTGCCGGTGGTAAATGAATCGTCAAGCGGTTCACAGGAGGTCTGTGCCCTGGCGGTCGTGAAAAATGCCGACGGCATATGCACCGATGCGGATATTGCGGAAGGTGTGATGATTTCAGTAGGCGGCAGCACCGAGCTTAAATTCAGCGTTGAAGGCAGCGGCGAGGTGTACATCTATATTTTTGACAATGAAACGAACTATACGCTTTTGTGCCCTCCTGTAAAGGGCGATAAAACGATAGGCTCGTATACGGCTCCGTCGGGAACGATATCGGAGTTTAATTATGAAGTAAACGGAAGTGAGATAACGATAAGCGGCAGCGTGACCGGCAGCGGTACGATGCTGGCTTTGCTGAAAAATGAAAGCGGATATATAGGCGCGTACACGTTCGATGTTTCCGAGGGGACCTTCAGCAATGTATTAAAGCACGGCGGCGTGTACGGCGATGCAGAGCTGTACATATCGTACGGAGGCACGCTGAGAAGAGATATTTATATTGCCTCGGAGGACGAGACGGCCGCGTGCATTGAGGAGTACATGGCTCTCGGAGACGATGCGCAGGCCTGCGGCGAATATTATGAAAAATACAAAAAGGTGCTGAATCTCGATAATTCGCTGAGCGCTCAGCTCTCGGCGGATGAGATAGCCGGAGCCGTTTTGTCAGCCGATAAGACGGCCGGGACGGTAGATGCTGTAAGGGCGGAGATAGGCGCCGGTATAGTTTTGGCGGTATCGAACAAGAGCAATTCGGCAGATGCACTTAAGGAGATATATACGGATTATAATGATCTGGCAGGGTTCGACAGCTCAGCGGCATATTTCGTTAAATATATAAACGGAACAGACAATCTTGATAAGGTGCTTGAAGCTACGGCAGCGGAGGACTATGATGATATAGACGGCCTGCGCACTGCGTTCAGGGAAAACGGTCTTTTATATGCGCTTGCCTCTGTGTCGGGCTACGGTGAGATAGGAACTCTCATATCGGATAACAGGGAGCTGCTTGAGGATCATCTTGATTACGGCAGGCTTGCTTCAATGTCGGATACAAGGCTGTCCGGATTTTATCAGTATCTTGCGAAGCAGGATATAAAGTCTCTTGATGAGCTGGACGAGATGCTTGAAGAATATATAAGCAGCGGATCGCAAAGCGATACCGGCAGCGTCAGCGGAAATAACGGAAACACCGGAAATTCGGGCGGAGGGTTCGTATCGCTGCCGTCGAACAACGGTGCAGTGAGCGGAGAGACACCTGCGGCTGAGCCGGAGTACTCCGGATTTACCGATGTAGACAGCTCGCATTGGGCGTATTCCTCAATAATGGGCTTAAAAAAGCTGAATATCACCGACGGCAGGGAGGACGGCAGCTTTGGCGTGAATGATTTTGTAACGCGCGAGGAATTTGTAAAGCTCCTGCTCGGTACGTTCGGTATAGAGCCTGAGGAGAGCGAAGGTAAATTCGAGGATGTTGATGATACGCAATGGTACGCACCGTATGTCAATACGGCGGCGGAGATGGGTCTCGTCAGCGGTATTTCCGAGACCGAGTTCGGAACGGGAAGAAGCATAACGAGGCAGGATATATGCACATTGATAGCACGTGCTCTTGAACGCAAGGGCATAAATATAACAGCGTCATCTTTCGGCGATAAATTTGCGGATGACGGCGATATAGCCGATTATGCCGCAGACGCTGTCATGGCTCTTAGATCGATAGGGATAGTCAGCGGAAAGGGCGATAATATGTTCATGCCGCAGGCAGAAGCAACGAGAGCCGAGACAGCGAAGATGCTGTATTCGGTATATACGTATGTTGAAAGCGCGGGCTCGGACGATGTTGATATAAGCGGGGACGACAGGTTTTCGACGCTTGCAAGGAAGTTCCTCGCTCTCGGCATGATAGACAGGCCCGTAAGCGCACAGACTGCTGTCACGCGCGGGATGTTTGCGCAGTATGCCGCGATGTTTATGAATGCCGGTGATTATTCATACAATGACGGAAAGTATATTTTTGACGATGTACCGGCCGATCATAAATGTTATGCAGCCATAAGATATTTATATGAGAATAGCTTTATCGATACGACAAAGAGCACATACGGTCCCGATGAGCCGATAACGCTCGGAGAGGCTGCCGTGATTATATGCCGCATAACGGGCTACGAAGCCTATGCGCAGCAGCGCGGCGGAGACTACAGTGCATATTACACCGTAGCAACGACAAACGAGCTGATACCGGCTCTTGGAAAGTCGACGTCCGATACACTGGAATTTACAGATGTTCTTGAGATACTGGATACCGCCTCGGAAGCGTCTATGGTAATGAGCAATATGAGCGGGAACGGCACATCGTATGAAAACAGCGATGTGACGCCTCTGTATTATTATCATAAAATACTTGTGCTCGAGGATATTCTTTCGGCCTTCGGAACATATACGAGCGACGGAGGAGATACGACAAGCAGCGGCGGCGTCAGGATAGGAAACGATACTTTTATAACGGACATAGTCGATGCATACAAATATCTCGGATGCAGAGTGGACGCCTATTATGTTGAAAACACGGATGAGCTGGTTTTTATTGAGCAGAACGAAAGGAATGAAACGTTTATCATAGACGGCTCGCTTATAGAAAGCTATGACGGCACGGCCATAACCTACCGCAGGGATGAGAATACGACCGCGACGAAGCGGGAGACTTTGTCAAAAAGCATGAGCCGTATGTATAATTACAATTATACGGCGGAATACACTAAAGACGATGTCGAAAACGCTGAGGAGATCATATTTATTGACAACAACGGCGACGGCAGCTATGATGTTATAAATGTTATAAACGAGGACGTGTACTGTGTCAGCAGTATTTCCTCAGAGGACAAGG
>CALXRY010000206.1 GCA_944390955.1 uncultured Clostridia bacterium
CACCAGCATACTCCCTGTACGCCTCATAGTCGGCGCTGTCGTCAAAATCGACCGACGGATAAAAATAATCATCCATGTGTATACCGTCTATATCATAATTTTGAATAAGCTCCTCGACTCCGGCACATACAAGTTGCCTGACGTCGTGAAGCGACGGATCAAGATAATAATTTCCTCCCGCCTCAAGCAGCCATTCAGGATGCTGCTTTGCTATATGATCCTCCGGCAAACTTTCATATTCGGAAGCGCCGCCTGTAGTCACTCTGTACGGGTTCACCCATGCATGAAGCTCAATATTATTCTCGTGAGCCTTTTCTATCCAATATTCGAGTATATCTCCGTTGACCGTCCTGCCGTAGCCTCCCGTAAGATGTCTGCTCATAGTAAACAGTTCCGATGGATAGATCGCGTCACACGACGGACGAACCTGCAAAAATATCGTATTGAAGCCCGCCGCCTTCATATTGTCTATTATCTCATCAACCTGATATGCAAGGACCTCAAAATCATCCGACGCCTCCTGCGGATAATCTATACCGTATACAGTAGATACCCATACGCCTCGCATTTCGCGTTCTTCGGCATACGACGACACGAATACCATCAGTACAGTCAATACACACATCAAAAATACAATTGCCTTTTTTATGGTCATACGATCCTCCGTTTACTGCTCCTGCCCGTTAAATATCACGCTTATCGTCGTTCCGAATCCGAGTTCGCTCCGAACGTTTATGTCCGCATTATGGCACATAGCTATATGCTTTACTATAGATAACCCGAGACCCGTGCCGCCGACCGTCTTTGAATGGCTCTTATCAACACGGTAAAAGCGCTCGAATATCCTTTCCTTATCCTCCTCAGGAATGCCTATTCCTGTATCCTCCACCGACAGCTCCGGCTTTCCTCCGGCAATGCCGACAAATACTGTTACACTGCCGCCATCTTCGTTGTATTTTATTGCGTTGTCTATTATATTATAAGCAAGCTCACCTATCATGGTCCTGCTGCCCTGAATATGCACCTCGCTTGCGCTGTAATAAATCGTAATGTTCTTTTTATCAGCCGCGTCCTCAAGCGACATTATCGTTTCCTGAACGACAGATGATAGCTCAACGTCCTCTGATGACGCTATCCCCTTTTCGTCAAGGTTTGAAAGCTCAATTATATCATTTATAAGGAGCAGCAACCTTTCCGCCTCTTTTTCTATTTTGTTCGTAAAAGTCAGCACATCCTCTTTTTTCGCCATACCGTTATTTATCATCTGCGCATAACCGGTTATCGATGTAAGAGGTGTTTTCAGCTCATGCGAAACATTTGCGCTGAACTCTTTTCGTATTTTCTCGTTCTGCTCCTTAAGCTTATTTTCCTGCTCTATCCGTTTGAGAAAAGGTCTTAACTCCTCATACACGCATGATTTGTCCGGCGCATCGAGATCTATATTGTTTATCGGCTGCATTATGCGTTTTGTAACGCGTTTTGTTGTATAAAAAGCTACCGCAAGTATGACCGCCGCAATGCCGAGCATAATGGGTATTATTCTCATAAATATATAGTATATGTCGTCTGCCGCCCTTGATATCCTAAGCACCGAACCGTCGTTTAACCTGTATGCATAATAATAAATATCCCTTCCGAGAGTTTCGGATTGGCGGGTACTTTCGCCAAATCCCGAGCTTATCGCTTCCTCGACCTCCGGTCTGCCTATATGGCTGTCCAAGCTCGATATATTGGCATAATTATCATAGATCACCGCGCCGTCCTGCTTTATAAGCGTTATCCTGTTGTAACTGTAATCCCTCAGCGTCGTCTTGAGTACATCTATTCTTGCCTCGTCCGTTTCATACGTATTGAGAAGATTTACTATCACACGGCCGTCATCCTGAATCGATCTTTTGGCACTTGTTGACACTCCCTCATAATAGACCCAGAACGTCAGTAGTGTTGTAAGTATAATGGAAATAGTGAGTATTATACACGTATTCCTGTATATAGTCTTCATCATGATATCCGGTACCCCACATTTCTGACCGTCTCTATGCATGAGCCCCTCTGACCGAGTTTATGCCGCAGACTGCCTATATGTACATCAAGAGTCCTTGATTCTCCCTCAAAATCATATCCCCATACGTTGCTTAAAAGAACTTCCCTCGTTACAGCCGACCCCTTATGTCTGAGAAGAATGCACAGAAGCTCATATTCCTTATACGTAAGAGTAACGTTCTCGCCGTCAGTCTTAACACTGCGACTATCGGTATCCACAACTATACCATTATGCTCGATAACGGTACGGCTGTCTTTTTGCGTACGTCTCAGAACCGCCTTTATGCGCGATATGAGTTCAAGTACTCCGAATGGCTTTGTTACATAGTCATCCGCCCCAAGATCAAAACCTTTGACCTTATCGGCCTCGGAGCTCTTCGCCGTCAGAAATATAACAGGTATTTCCTCGGTATTCTTTTTGCCGCGAAGCTCCTTCAATACCTTCGTGCCGCTCTGGTCTGGCAGCATTATATCAAGTATCACCATATCCGGAATACGCTTTTTTAAGGCATTGAACAACTCCTCCGCATTGCTGCACCCCTCTGCCTCAAAGCCGCTTGATTTTACGGCATATACCACCAGATCGCGTATATCCTCATCATCCTCAACGCAGTATATCAAACTCATTTTGTCCTCCATTTCAATCACTTCCCGTATCCCGACGCCTTATACATCTCTCTGTATGTCTCCGGAGTAACTCCGAATTTCGATTTAAATACGCGTATAAAATATCCGGAATTACTAAAGCCTACCATTTCACTTATCTGCTTCACTGTCTTATACTCCATACGCCTCAGGAACATCTCGGCAAAGTTAAGCCTTGTATTCATCAAAAAACGGCTCGGCGTTATACCGTAGCTCTTTTTAAACAGCGACGCTATCTTATTTACCGAAACGCCTAACTGCTCGGCCATGTCGGTAACGCCTATATTTTCCATATAGCGGCGCTGTATCATCTCAAGCACCGGAGCCAGCTCGCCAGCCTTTTCCTTTGCCGGTCCGTATTTTGCTCTGTTTAAGAGTATGCCTATATTCCCAAGCAGACTATATGCCGACGTTGATGCTATCATGTCGCTTTCTATATATTTGTTATAATCAAGCTCCGCTGAAATACCGTTGTTTATTGTCGTATTTTCGTCTGATCTCGCATCCCAATATGCGCGGTGAACGTCGTCGAACATCAGAGTTATCTTATTGAGATCATATTCGTTTTCTATAACATATACGCAACTCTTTTCAACGCCTATATACCTGAACATCTCCTTTATTCCGTTACCGTCGACATTCATCCAGTAATTTTCAAAATCGCCGGTAATACCATAATATTCATGAGGTACATAAGGACAGAACATAAATACAGAACCCCTGTCCAGACGATGCTTCGTTTTGTTTTCGTCGATATACACGCCGCTGCCCTTCGTTACAAGGCTTACCTGATACAAGCTGTAGCCCTCGCTGCGCACTATATGGCGCTGATACTTTCTTGCTATTCCCCTGACGGCGATGGGGAGACCGCATTCGTTATTCACGTCCATTTTCCCGATCCTCTCCCTCAGCTTCCACAGTTGCCAATCTACCATTCACAGACTCTCTCAAAAGCTTATACACTGTCGCCGCAAGCGGTACTCCGACAAGCATTCCGGCAACCCCCCAGAGCCCGCCGCCAACCGTGACAGCTGCAAGGACCCATATCCCCGGCAGTCCTATCGAATTCCCCACAACTCTCGGATATATCAGATTGCCCTCTATCTGCATAAGCACTATAAGGAAAATCAGGAAAAACAGAGCCTGCATCGGATCTACCGTAAATATCATAAACGCTCCGATTATAGCTCCGAGGAATGCACCGATTATCGGTATCAGCGCCGTAACACCTACGACCGTTCCCGTCATTACGGCATACGGAAAACGGAATATGCTCATTCCGATAATACACAAAAGTCCCAGTATGACCGCCTCGGTACACTGTCCCACGATGAATTTTGAGAAGCTCTTGTTTGCCGTATCAATAACATGACGGAACCAGAGCTTGTTTTTGATCTTTATATACGCCTCCGATATGCGTATAAGCTGGCTCAGCAGGCGCTCCTTGTTGAACAGCATATACACCGCAAAAATTATCGCTATTATAAGATTCGCCGTACCGCCGACAAAGCCGGTAACAAAGCCGAACGCAGAATTGAGCATCCCGCCCGTTCCGCTTATGATAAAATTCACTATCCTGCTCATCGTATCAGATATATCAAAATTCTGAAGATTAGGCAGCCACTGCTGTATCTCCGGTATTGCCGCACTCTTTTCTGTGACCCACTCATGGAGGCTTCTGTAAACATCCGGTATCTCTCTGCCTATCAGCGTAGCACTTGCTATTATCTCAGGTATAACCATCAAAAGCACAAGTGCTATGACAAGCACTATGATAAGGAACGACAGCAGTATGCACACCGGTCTGCGTGACTTTATCAGTAGTTTATTCTTTGCCTTAGGAAAATATATCCTCTCGAGCGGTTTTAGTATGATCGACATTATATATGCGATGACAACTCCGAGAATAAGCGGATAAAACGCACTTGCAATACTCGTTATTATCCCCCACACCGATTCTATATTTGTAACAACAAGATACAGCACCGCTACTATAATTCCTATTTTTATATATTTTTTTATCTCCTTCGTCATAAAATATATCACTTCCTGTTCCGCTGCCGGTAAATTTATTATCGGTCAAGCAGCATTTATCATAGTTTATTATATCACATTTGCGGCCGTATATCAAGAACATTTATCATATATGGGCGCTTTGAAGCAAAAAACCTGGGATATGTTGAAGCCCGGGCGCATAGACTGGTACAAATCCAAATTTTGGTGGGAGGGTAAAATATGAAAGACTATATTGCGGAACGGGCAGTGGAACTGGCACAGTACATAATCGAAAACAGCGCCACTGTCCGCTCGGCAGCCAAGGTATTCAATATTTCAAAATCGACCGTACATAAGGACGTACATGAGCGTCTGGCAAAAATAAATCCCGCGCTTTATCTCGAAGCTCAAAAGATACTTGAGCTGAACAAGGCGGAACGTCATATAAGAGGGGGAATGGCCACAAAAGAGAAATATCTTAAAAAGCGGTCCTCCTGCGCATAGCGTAAAAAAGCAGAGCCGCTTCCCAAAGGAAACGGCTCTGCCGCAAAATATTTTCTATTCCATCACAGCCGACTCAACGCCGCTCTCCGATGAACCGCTGCTTCCGCCGGATTCGTAGTCGCCGCCCGATGAGCTGCCGCTGCTCTCCGATGAGCCGCTGCTTCCGCCGGATTCGTAGTCGCCTCCCGATGAGCTGCCGCTGCTCTCCGATGAGCCACTGCTTCCGGACGATGAGGATGATCCTCCCGTCCAACCCTCTGACGGAGGCTCATAGCCGCTGCTTCCGCCAGATCCGTAGCCGCCGCTGCCGGACGAGGACGATGAAGATGAACCGCCGGACGATGAACTCCCACCGGACGATGAGGACGAGCTGCTTCCCGATGATGAGCTTCCGCCCGAATATGAACCCGATGAGGATGAGCTGCTCCCTGATGATGAGGACGAGCTTCCCGACGATGAACTTCCACCGGCCGATGAAGACGAGCTGCCGCCCGAAGAATATCCGCTTCCCGGAGCGCTCGTCGATACCGATCCGGAAGACTCGTTGTTGTAATCGGAACCGTTCCTGTAATCGGACGTCGCATTGCCGTAATGGCTTGAGCAGTACGTCTTGGGTTGTGTTCCCGAGACAAAATACGCCGTCGTCGTATCACACGATGACTTTGGCAGCTTACCCGAGATCTCACATACCTCAAGCTCTATCAAATTGTCCGGCATGGTAAGAGTTCTTTCCGGCAGATTCTCATGTATCTCATCCATTACAAGCTTCCACGCCGTTACTGACGGATTTCTGCTGATGCCGGCTGCCGTAAGCGATGACGGCGTGTCGAAGCCGAACCATACCGCGCCCACATAATACGGCGTGTATCCCACAAACCATCTGTCAAAATCGTCGTCTGTCGTACCGGTCTTTCCGTATGCAGGCATATCAACATCAAGCTGTGCCGATCTTCCTGTACCGTTCGAGCTGTTTACGACTCCGTAAAGCAGGTCGCTCATTATATAAGCCGCAGAAGCGCTTATCGCCTGCGACGCCTCCGCTGTATTCTGGAGTATGACCTGTCCCGAAGCGTCCACTACCTGCGTATACGTATAAGGCTCAATATACTGACCGCTGTTTACAAATGTGCAATATGCACCTGCCATCTCAAGAGGACTCACGCCATTTGTTAAGCCTCCGAGGGCCAGCGATGAGAAGTTCTTGTCCTCATCCTGAAGCGGGATATGGAACTTGTTCTGCAAATATCCGAACGAGCTTGAAAGTCCGATCTTGTCAAGCACCTTCACCGCCGGGATATTCGAGCTCAGTGCCACAGCCTCTTTTATCGTCATTTCGCCGTAAAAATCATTATATGAATTTCTCGGCTTCCAGTTATCGTTGCCTATAGTTATCTCCTCATCGACAACAACATCCATTTCCGTTATTTTTCCGAGGTCAAGAGCCGGAGCATATACCGCAAGCGGTTTAAATGATGAACCCGGCTGACGCTTTGCCTGCGTTGCCCTGTTCCAGCCACGTATATCCGTCTTTTCGCCAAGACCACCGACAATTCCCTTTACCGCTCCCGTATACGGGTCAACAATAACCATCGCCGACTGCGCATTATAGTATGCCTGATCCTCGCCGAGGTCCTCGTCATAATAAAGCCCGAAATTCTCGCGGTCGGTATAAATATCCTCCATTATACTCTGGATATTTACATCAATCGTAGCATAAATGTTCAGTCCTCCGCTGTATACCTGCTGAGTGGCGAATTCCTCGGAATAGCCCTTCTGCAGCTGCAGGTCGCGTATAACGTCGGAAACGACCTGATCTGAGAAATACGACGTAACGGTCGACTGCTGCCGTCTATATTCGTTGCTTGTAACAAGCTGACTGTTTACTGCACGGTTATATTCATCCTGCGATATTTTCCCAAGCTCATACATCTTGCCGAGCACGGCATTTCGCCTCTGCACACTGGAGTCAGGATTGTCTATGGGGTCGTACTGCGTCGGAAACTGTGTTATTCCCGCGATACACGCCGCTTCCTCAAGTGTTAGATCGATGGCGGACTTGTTGAAATAAGTATGCGCAGCCGCTTCTACACCCAAACAGCCGTGCGAGAAATATACAATATTAAGATACATCGTAAGTATCTCATCCTTTGTAAGCTCGTTTTCAAGCGCTATTGCACGCATTATTTCCTTTATTTTTCGGCTCGGCGTTACCTCATCCTCGCTGGTAATATTTTTGATTACCTGCTGAGTAATTGTTGAACCACCGTAATTTGATTCACCTATTCCTATTTTTGCAAGCACCCAATGGACAGTCGCTCCTATAGTACGCTTTAAATCAACTCCGTGATGCGAATAGAAACGCTCGTCCTCGATAGAAACTATCGCGTCCTTCATCACCTGCGGGATCTGCTCCGAATCGATCCATATCCTATTGGTTTCTGATTGTATCTGCTCAAGCTGCTGTGTATTCCCATAATCGTCAGTATAATAAATAAACGACGAATAATTAAGAGCAAGGTTCTTTATATTCATGTCCTTAATTTCGCGCGATACCGCAAAATACATACCGATCGTCACGCCCGTGAGCACTATCACGCCTATCAGGCATACCACAAGCAGACTGCGGAATATGACCTTCCGCCGCCTCAGCTGCTGCTCGGTAAGATGCTTCTTTGAAGATTTCTTTCTCTTCCTTCTCGGGCTTGACGCCATTCCATCGGTTTCTTTTCGTCTTGCTATATCGCTTGATGAGCGCGCGGCACTCCTGCCGCCGGAACGCTCGTCATAAGCCTCCCAGTCAAAATCATCATTGCTTCTTCTGTTATTTGACTGCCGGCGTCTGCGGTTATAATCAGCCAAAAAAATCCCTCCTAAGGTCTGAATTGAATACTTATTATAAAATAAAATTTGCGGCTTAGATCTGAATTTGCTTATACAATGAATATTATATAACATTTATACGTCTTTTGCAAGACTTTTTTTATGAATAATCTATTAATCGGTCTTGGCAAAGCTTTTTTGCGGCATGGATTGACAAATAAATGCTTAAGGCATATAATATCTATACGAGGTGTTTTTTATGTGGATCGTATATGCTTTTGCGTCTGCTTTTTTTGCAGGTATAACGGCTGTTTTATCAAAAATCGGGATAAATAATATAAATTCCAATCTTGCTACTGCCGTAAGAACTGCCGTAGTTTTGATTTTTTCATGGATCATAGTATTTATTGCAGGAAGTCAAAACGAGCTTGCGCAAATCGAAGCAAAAACAGTCGTTTTTCTCATACTGTCCGGAGCTGCGACAGGCGCGTCATGGCTGTGCTACTTTAAGGCGCTGCAGCTTGGTGATGTCAATAAGGTTGCTCCTATTGACAAGTCGAGCACGATTTTATCGATGCTGCTTGCGTTCATATTCCTGAACGAAAAAATATCATTTCTTAAGGTAATATGTATCATTATGATCGGTGCCGGTACATATATGATGATAGAAAGGAAAGAGGCCTCGGTGACAAACGGCTCAAGCTGGCTTATATGGGCTTTTTTGTCGGCATTTTTTGCGGCTCTGACGTCTATCCTCGGAAAAATCGGTATCAGCGAAATAGACTCCAATCTCGGGACCGCGATCCGCACCATAGTGGTTTTGATCATGTCGTGGCTCGTTGTACTTGCGGAAAAAAGCCGCATTGAATTCAAAAGCATAAGCAAAAAGAATATGTTCTATCTTATTATTTCGGGCATTGCGACAGGTCTTTCATGGCTTGCCTATTATAAGGCTCTGCAGGACGGACCGGCAAGCATCGTTGTGCCAATAGACAAGCTGAGCATTTTGGTTACTATCTTTTTCTCTTGTGTCATATTAAAAGAAAGAATGACAAAAAAATCGCTGTGCGGCCTTATCCTGCTGACTGCCGGGACACTGCTGCTGTTGGTGTAAACAGCTTCTCATCATTCAGCAGCCGCACCGAGGATGGTTTTATTAATACAATACCTTTTCAAAATAAAGCTCCGACTGTTAAAATTTTATTTGACCTGCACAGGCTTTTGCTGTATAATGTAAGTATAGATTATGGAAGGGACTGTGTATGATTGTTATGGGTATAAGCAAAATCTTGTCCTCTATCATTTTCGGCGGCTCCGCCGTCTGCATCTCCTGCGGCAGGAAGCTCCGGCGGGAGCGCTTTAGCATGATCGACGGCTCAGTCGGCATATGCTCCGAATGCTTTAAGACTCTGAAATTCACCAAGCGCGGTTCAAGCTTTGCCGCGGATGGTCCGATTACTTATCTGTTATCTCCGCTTGAATATAACGGCGCCGCCGAAAATATCCTGCGCGCGTTCAAATTCCGCTCCGACTTCAAAAACGGTGATATAATAAACACCATAATAAAGGAATTTCTTGAGGGCTATCCTCAGCTTCATGCCTTTGACCGCATAATCCCCGTACCGCTTTCCGAAGAAAGATTGAACGAGCGCGGCTATAATCAGTCGGAGCTTATCGCCATCGGAATATCGGAGGCGCTGTCAGTTCCCGTCGATACGGATACGCTCATAAGGATCCGCAACACCGTGCGCCAGAGCAGTCTTCCCGCAATGGAAAGAGCTGAAAATGTCAAAGGCGCTTTTCTTGCGCAGGGGAAACTGAGCGGAGAACGTATCATTCTCGTAGACGATATATACACGACAGGCAGCACAATGAAGAACTGTGCGAAGGCGCTGATAGAAATCGATGCCGCTGAAATCGTTGGCTTTTCCGCTGCTACAAAGATACGAAAGGAATCACCTCTTCTTATATAAACAAAAAGACCGCCGTAAAAGCAGCGGTCCTCATATTGCTATGTAGGTATGATTACTGAACAATAAATTTTGAAAGCTCATCCATGAAGCCATCACAGTCATCCGAATGTACCTCAACCTTTATAGGCTTTGAAAGATCAAGACTAAATATACCCATTATCGACTTTGCGTCAACAACGTATCTGCCTGATGTCAGATCAACGTCAAAGTCGTACTTGCTTACAATGTTCACAAAATCTTTTACGTCGTTGATTGAACTTAAAAGTAAGTTAAACGTTTTCATAAATAAAATCCTCCTTTAAATGGTCTCACTATTTCTTCAAGCTGTAATCAGACCTGTATAATTTTGATTACATCTATATAATACATCTTTTTTGTTTATTAGTCAAGACCTATTGCAATTTTTAAGAAAATTTTATATAATAGTGCTAACAAACAAAAAAGCAAATTGTTAAATATAGTTAAGATTCCGATGTGCCCGCCCGATACGATATTCCCCGGCGCATAGCGGATATGAAAGGAACAATGTTTTTATATGGAGCATATCATAAAAAAGGCAGCCTTCTGCACGCTCGGCTGCAAGGTAAACCAATACGAAACAGAAGCTATCAAGGAGTTGTTTTTAGACAGAAACTATGAAATTGTACCATTTAACGAAACAGCAGACGTTTACGTCATAAACACCTGCTCAGTAACAAATATGGGCGACAGGAAATCACGCCAGATGATACGGCGTGCGCGGAAGCTCAATCCCGAAGCGGTTATTACCGTTACAGGCTGCTATGCTCAGACCGCCGCCGATGAAGTCCTCGGCATTGACGGAGTAAACCTTGTTATCGGTACAAATGGCAGGCGCGAGATCGTCAGTCTCACGGAAAGCATTGACAACAACGCAAAGCTGAGCCTTGTCGGCGATATAATGCACAATCATGATTTTGAGGAGCTTAAAATAACAAAATACGAGGACCGCACAAGAGCGTTTATAAAGATCCAGGAAGGGTGCAGCCAGTTCTGCTCCTACTGCATTATTCCCTACGCAAGAGGTCCGATAAGAAGCCGGCGTGAGGACGAGGTGCTGTCGGAAATGCATGAGCTTGCCCAAAACGGCTTTTCTGAAATAATCCTCGTAGGAATACACGTCGCGTCCTACGGACTTGACCTCAAAAGCACATCTCTCGAGCAGCTTCTTGTCAAGGCTGACAAGATCGATGGGATCAGGCGGCTGAGGCTCTCTTCAATAGAGCCGATGACGCTCAACAAATCGTTTATCGAAAAAATAAAGGGCTCGCAGAAGCTGTGCCCGCATTTTCATATTTCGCTTCAGTCGGGCTGCGACGAGACTTTGAATCGCATGAACAGAAAATACACGACAGAGCAATTTAAAAAAATAGCCGACGGGCTCAGGGACGCGTTTCCCGACTGCGCCGTTACAACGGATATAATGGTCGGATTTCCCGGAGAAACTGACGCGGAATTTGAACAGACCGTTAAATTCGTAAGGGAGATAGAGTTTGCGGACGCGCATGTATTTCAGTATTCGCGCCGACGCGGCACTCCCGCAGCCATAATGGAAAACCAGATACCTCCCGAAATAAAGGAGCAGCGCTCCAAGATAATAATCGCCGAAGCGGAAATATCTCGTGATAAATTCCTTCAGAAGCATATCGGCAGAACGATGGAGGTGCTTTTTGAAAAAAAAGCAAGAGATAAGATGTTTGAGGGTAAAACGACAAATTACATAACGGTACATGCACCGTCAGACGAAGATATATCGGGAAAATTCAGGCAAGTTGAGCTTTTGGAGTCAAAAAACGGAATAATTATTGGAAAAATCATTGACTAAATGATCAAATCGTAGTAGAATATATTGGTTGAGTTTAATTTATTCCGTATATAAAGGGGTTTTTGTTTTGAACGATAAATTTGAGAGAATAAGGAATATGATTTCCAATACTCCTCTTCTGGAAATAGAGTTCCGCTACAAGGGCGAAAAGCGCAGGCTGTTTGCAAAGGCGGAATATTACAACCTAAGCGGCTCAATAAAGGACCGTGTGGCATATTATATCATGAAGCGAGCCTATGAGACCGGCTCTATAAAGCCAGGTGATACGATCGCCGAAGCCACGAGCGGAAATACCGGTATAGCCTTTTCTGCGATAGCCTCATATCTCGGTCACCCGATGGTCGTGTTCATGCCTGACTGGATGAGCGTTGAGAGGATAAATCTGATGAGAAGCTTCGGAGCGGAGGTACGTCTCGTTTCAAAGGAAGAGGGCGGTTTTCTTGGCTCCATCGCTATGTCGGAGGAGCTTGCAAAAAGCAACGGAGCGTTTCTTCCCGGACAGTTCTCCAATTACGATAACGTAGAGGCGCACATTAAAGACACTGGCGCAGAAATACTGCGACAGCTCGATGCAATAGACATAATTCCCGACGGTGTGGTTGCGGGTGTCGGTACGGGCGGCACTATAATGGGGCTCTCAAAGGCTTTCAAGGCTGTAAATCCTGTCTGTCGTGCGTATCCGCTTGAGCCGCTGAACTCCCCCACCCTGTCGACAGGCTATAAAACCGGCAGCCATAAAATAGCGGGAATTAGCGATGAATTTGTTCCAAGCATATGCAGGCTTGACGAGCTTGACGATGTTGTTTCGGTAGACGACATAGATTCGATACTGATGTCGCAGATGCTGTCAAGAAAGCTCGGCATAGGCGTCGGCATATCGTCGGGCGCAAACTTCCTCGGCTGCGTCATGGCGCAGGAGAAGCTCGGCAGGGATGTCAATATAATAACCGTATTTGCCGATGACAACAAAAAATACCTTTCTACGGATTATGCTTCCGAATTTGAGTTTAAGGAAGGGTATATCTCAAAGGATATTGAGCTGCTCGGCTACAGAGCATACAGATAATAGCAGCCGAGACTGTGCAAAGCGCATTTAAATCTGTTTTGCGGAGCAAAACATACCTATAGCGAGTTCCGCCGCCCGTCCGCGCCGGTTTTAGATAACCTGAAGTTTGCGAAGAACGCGAACGGTATGGCGGGTGTTTGAGCTGTGGTTTGCCAAGCTTTTGAAAGCTTGCGCCCGGGATTCCAAAGGGTATCGGCGAGGATACCCTTTGGCGGGGTACCGAGCATAGGAACATGAGCTAAAACTAAAATGGGGCAGCGCCCCACGCCCAGCCTATGGATAACGATTTGTCTGTGCTTCAAAATCCAATAGACAGTAAAGTGCCGTTATTTTCTCGCAGCAGCGGGGCACTCCGTCCCCTGCACACCAGGCAAGAGGGTATTAGTGCGAATACCCTCTTGACACCCACGCATAAACTTTTTTAAAAAGGTTTAATCAAAAACTTACAGCTCGGACACTTGCGCACGGGGCACCTTACGCCCCACGCGCCTGACGGTGCGCCGCACGCGTTACGACTCGCTATAGGTAGCTTTGCTTCACAAAGCGATCTTATTCGAGGGAGCACCCTCGAGCTCCCTCCCATTCGCATACTGCATGTTTCATTCATTTCCACAGCACGGTCCGTGCACCGTCATAGAACAATTTGGCTTCAGGCTTCTTGTTTCAAGATATTCCTCTCCCCATTTACGTATTCCCTGCATAACGGGAATAAAGCTCCGCCCGAGCTCAGTGAGCGAATACTCCACCTTCGGCGGTACCACCGGATAAACCGTTCTTGTTATCAGTCCGTCACGCTCAAGCTCTCTCAGCTGCTGCGTGAGCATTTTAGGCGTCGCCGACGAAATTATTTTCTGGAGCTGGCTGAAGCGCAGCGTACCGTCTGCAAGATGCCACAATATAAGCGTCTTGTACTTCCCGCCGACAAGCTCAAGCGCCGTTTCAACGGGACATATATAGGTATGATTCATGATGATCCCTCCTAAATATTATATATGATCTACCACTTTCTATTTTTGAGTCTTCCTGCTATCAATATCACGGCAAAAGCCATCGCAACAAGCAGTATGGATATCCATATCGGAGATATCACCCATATCCACAGCCAATCGATTATTCCCTTTAATTTCAAAACAATGAATATGATCGTCAGTATTGAAACGATCCCAATCCTACTTCTTCGATTTTTCTTTTTATTCATGGTATTGCTCCTGACATATCTCCCATACTACCCTTTTGGGTAGTGTCTATCAAAAAAGTGCATACTTGCAAAATAAATATTCTGTGCTATAATAATAACATAAACAGACCAAAAATACAAGAGTTGAAACGGAGGTTCATTATGGATTTTTTGGAAATGGCAAAAACACGTTACAGCGCAAGAAGCTACAGCGATAAAAAAATTGAAAAGGAAAAGCTCAATAAGATACTTGAGGCTGGACGCATAGCGCCTACCGCTGTTAATTTTCAGCCGCAGAAAATAATCGTCGTGCAGTCTGAGGCAGGGCTTGCAAAGATCGCCTCCGCTGCGAAAACATATAACCCTGCGGCGGCGCTTATCGTGTGCGCCGACACGGACATAAGCTGGAAAAGGCGGCGCTACGACAACATGGATTCCGGCTTTATAGACGCGTCCATCGTAACAACATATATGATGCTCGAAGCAAGAGCTCTTGAAGTTGATTCGTTATGGATATGTGCGTTCAATCCGGACATCATAAAAAAGGAATTTGATCTGCCGGAAAATATCGTTCCGGTCAATATCCTTGAGCTCGGATATGCCGACTGCGAGCCGAAATCCTCCGACAGATACGACGCTGAAAGAAAGCCGTTATCGGAAACGGTATTCTATGAAAAGCTTGGGAGCTGATAATTATGAATCAAAAATTTTGTGTGACCGGCATGACCTGCTCGGCATGCTCGGCGCACGTTGAAAAATCCGTCAGAGGAGTGCAGGGCGTTTCGGACGTAAACGTCAACCTTCTTTTAAATTCCATGACGGTCGACTACGATGAAAGCGCAACGAACGCGGACGAGATAATCGCCGCGGTAAAAAGCGGCGGCTATGGAGCATATATAGAAGGTTCCGAAAAGAAAACGGCGCCTTCTGCCACTAAGGACGACAGCGAGCTTAAATCAATGAAAACGCGTCTCATAACGTCGATATGCTGCCTTGTGCCGCTTATGTATATCTCCATGGGACATATGATGGGGCTGCCGCTCCCGCATATATTCCATGGAACAGAGAATGCGCTCATATTCGCATTTACGCAGCTGCTGCTGACGCTTCCGGTAGTATTTGTAAACAGAAAATATTTTACCGTGGGCTTTAAGACGCTCTTTAAGGGCGCACCGAATATGGATACGCTCATAGCGATAGGCTCGGGAGCATCGCTCGTATACGGCATAGCGGCGATATATGCCATAGGCTATGGTCTCGGTCACGGACGCACCGATATTGCAGAGGAATTTGCCATGAACCTCTACTTTGAAGGCGCGGCCATGATCCTTACGCTCATCACACTCGGAAAGTTTTTTGAGGCAAGAGCTAAGGGCAAAACCTCTGAGGCGATAGAGAAGCTTATCGACCTCACTCCGAAAACAGCTGTTGTCGAACGCAGCGGCAAGGAACTGACGATACCAGCCGAAGACCTGCGGGCCGGCGATATCGCCATAGTAAAGGCCGGAACGGCCGTACCCGCCGACGGAGTTATTATCGAAGGGAACTGCGCCGTTGATGAAAGCGCGATAACAGGAGAAAGCATAGCCGTTGAAAAAACAAAGGACGATAAGGTGACAGGCGCCACCATATTAAAAAGCGGCTATATAAAATTCCAAGTCGAAAAGACCGGTGAGGATACCACGCTTTCGCAGATAATACGCCTCGTCGAGGAGGCAGCGTCGTCAAAGGCGCCTATAGCAAAGACTGCCGACAAGGTAAGCGGCATTTTCGTACCTATAGTCATCTCGATAGCGATAGTTACGTTTATAGTATGGATGATAGCCTCCGGAGAGCTCAGCCAGGCATTCACAATGGCAGTTTCCGTTCTCGTTATCTCCTGCCCGTGTGCGCTCGGGCTTGCCACGCCTACGGCCATTATGGTCGGAACAGGACAGGGCGCTAAAAACGGCATACTGATAAAAAGCGCCGAAAGCCTTGAAACGGCCCACCATATAGATACCGTGGTGCTCGATAAAACAGGTACCGTAACAGAGGGAAAGCCGTCTGTCACCGATATGCTTCCGAACGGCACCGATGAAAGAGAGCTGCTGAAAAAAGCCGCTTCGATAGAGCGTCTTTCGGAGCATCCGCTCTCGGTCGCCATTCTTGAAAAGGCCGGCGATATCGAGACATACGAAGTGACCGGCTTTGAGCAGATCGCCGGACGCGGGCTTAAGGGCTTGATAAACGGAAAGACTATACTTGCCGGAAATTACAAGATGATGACGGAGGCGGGAGTTGATGTACCCGAGGATACAGAGCTCGCCAAAGCCGGAAAAACAGCTTTGTACTTTGCCGAGGACGGTAAATATATAGGTACGATAGCCGCTGCGGACACGATAAAAGAAGGAAGTCCGCATGCGGTCAAAACGCTTACCGACATGGGCATAGACGTTATCATGCTCACCGGAGACAACAGGGTAACGGCCGAGGCCGTAAAGGCTCAGGCGGGAATAAAGACCGCCATAGCCGAGGTGCTGCCTCAGGATAAGGAGAATGAGATACGCAGGCTCCAGCAGGCCGGAAAAAAGGTCGCTATGGTCGGCGACGGCATAAACGACGCACCGGCACTCGCAAGAGCCGATGTCGGCATCGCGATAGGCGCGGGAACGGATATAGCCATCGAATCGGCCGATATAGTCCTTATGAAAAGCGATCTGAACGCAGTGGCGACAGCTGTAAAGCTGAGCCGTGCCGTAATAAAAAATATCCATGAAAATCTTTTCTGGGCATTTTTCTATAACGTGCTCGGGATACCGATCGCTGCGGGAGTTCTCTTCCCTGCCTTCGGCATCAGGCTGAATCCCATGATAGCTGCGGCGGCGATGAGCTTCAGCTCTGTATTCGTCGTGAGCAACGCTCTCAGGCTTAGGTTTTTTAAAGACAACAATAATAAATACAATAAAAAAATAAATAATAAAACGGAGGAATCTAAAATGACAAAAACGATCAAGATCAACGGTATGATGTGCTCGCACTGCACAGGACGCGTTCAGGAGGCTCTTAACAAGCTCGACGGCGTAAGCGCCGAGGTATCGCTCAACAACGGCGGTCAGGCTGTCGTTACGCTTTCAAAGGACGTAAGCGACGACGTGCTCTACAACGCGATAAAGGACGTGGGATACGAGGTCGTGGCTTAAAAATCTTTATTCCATAAATTAATCATAGAACCATAATTTTATCTGAATATATTTTTTGTATCAGTGCACAATAGTAGTGTAGTCGATACAATTCGACATACAAATTTATATAGATTAAAGACTATGGTTAATCAAGGAGGGAAAGAAAATGAGTAAGTCAAAACTTTCGGTGCCTGAGGCAAAGCAGGCTATGGAACAGTTCAAGATGGAGGCTGCAAACGAAGTAGGCGTGAACCTAAAGCAGGGTTACAACGGTGACCTGACAGCAAAGCAGGCAGGATCCGTCGGCGGACAGATGGTAAAGAAGATGATCGAAAGCTACGAGAATGCTGTAAAGTAAGCCAAAGCTTATAAATCACATCAAATTCTCGATAGTTAATGGTGTACCGCCGCAAAATATAACTGCGGCATAGCATCGAAAATTCAGAGACTGATAAAAATGAGTATTGTAAAGTACCCGTTTTTGTCAGTCTCTTTTTTCAAGGAAAATACATCTTACCAATATTGTATATAACATTGAATAAATTTATCTTGCGGAAGCATACTAAGGAAAATGTGTTTTTTCTGACTAAAAGGAGCTGAATTTTTATGGACTATAAAGCACTGGCAAAAACCATATTAAACGATATAGGCGGAAAGGAAAACGTCATATCCTTTACGCACTGTGCCACGCGGCTTCGGTTTAACCTGAAGGACGATAATAAAACAGACAAAAAACACCTTGAAGCAACTCCGGGAGTTATGGGAGTTGTCAACAAGGGTGGACAGTTTCAGGTCATAATCGGAAGCGATGTACCCAATGTATACCGCGAACTTAATATTATCGGCGGATTTGAGGAGACTTCCTCCGATAAGACAGAAAAAAACGATCATGACGACAGAAACGTCCTCGTCAGGATCCTTGACACCATCGCCGGTATTTTTACGCCTATAATCCCCGCCATAACTGGAGCAGGTATACTTAAGGCTTTCATGGCGCTGCTGACTGCGTTTGGCTGGATCGACACAGCATCCCAGACCTACAGCATACTATCGGTATTTTCAGATGCGGCATTTTATTTTCTGCCGTTTCTTATCGCATATTCCGCAGCAAGAAAGCTTAAATGCAATCCCGTTATGGCAATGTCGATCGCAGGGATACTGTTGCACCCGAACTTCATATCTATGCTGAACAACGTTAAGGAAACTGGAGAGCCACTGAAATTTATTGGTATTCCGGTCACTTCGGCGACATACTCATCGTCGGTTATACCTATCATACTTTCTGTATGGCTGATGTCGTACGTTGAGCCTATCGCCGATAAAATATCACCGAAGCCTGTTAAGTTTTTTACAAAGCCTCTTATCACGCTCGTAATAACAGGAGCAATTTCGATTACTGTACTCGGTCCACTTGGGACTATCATAGGCGACGGGATAGCCGCCGGCATATCATTCCTCAATAATTACGCAAGCTGGCTCGTGCCGCTGGTTATCGGTGCTGTTTCGCCGCTTCTTGTTATGTCCGGCACGCATTACGGCCTTATCCCGATTGGAATAAATAATATCGCGACGACCGGATTTGACACGATCGTCGGTCCGGGAATGCTCGGCTCGAATATCGCCCAGGGCGGCGCGGCATTCGCCGTTGCCCTGAGGACAAAAAACAAAATAATACGCCAAGAAGCGTATTCTTCTGGTATAACAGCCGTATGCGGCATAACAGAGCCCGCGCTCTACGGCGTTAATCTAAAGCTCAAAAAACCGCTTATCGCAGCGATAATCGGAGGCGGGGCGTCCGGACTGTATCTCGGTATCACCGGCGTCGGACGGTACACCTCAGGCTCGCCGGGACTTCTTGCTCTGCCAGGATATATAGGTACCGAAGGCTTTACCAATATCACAAACGCCGTGATAGGCAGTGCTATAGCGCTTGTCGTTTCATTCGTTGCCGCGCTGATACTGGGATTTGACGACCCGAAGGAAAGCGATACGCTATCCGATAATACCGAAACGAAGCCTTCTGCAAAAAGCGAGGTCCTTCTTGCGCCGATGAAGGGCAGGATAATCCCAATCGAGGACGTTGCCGATCCGACCTTTGCAGAAAAGATATTGGGCGACGGCGCAGCTATCATACCAGATACCGGGCTGCTCGTTTCACCTGCCGACGGCACAGTCGACACTGTATTTGATACGGGTCACGCCATAAGCCTGACCACCGACGGCGGCGCAGAGATACTGATACACATCGGCATAGATACAGTAAAGCTCAACGGGGAGCATTTTAAGCCGATGGTCACAAACGGAGAAAAAATCAAGGCAGGTCAGCCGCTGATCGAATTTGACCTTGATAAAATCAAAGAAAAAGGCTATGATACAGCAACATCTGTCGTTATCACGAATTATAGAGATTATTCGGCAATAGAAACGGACGGCGGCAATGCTGTTGAAAAAGAGCCGTTCCTCAAGCTGAACGGAGGTGCATAAATGAAAAGCAAATTCCCGAAGGATTTTTTATGGGGCGGTGCAGTCGCCGCAAACCAGTGCGAGGGCGCATACAATGAGGACGGCAAGGGGCTTTCGGTACAGGATGTCATGCCGCAAGGTCTGCGAGGAGACCGCACCGATAAGCCCACTCCCGACAATTTAAAGCTCAAGGGCATAGATTTTTATCACTGCTATAGGGAAGATATCAAGCTTTTTGCCGAAATGGGCTTTAAGGTATTCAGAACCTCTATAGCATGGAGCAGGATATTCCCGAACGGCGATGATGCAGCTCCGAATGAAAAAGGGCTTGAGTTCTATGACAAGCTGTTTGACGAATGTCTCAAATACGGCATACAGCCGCTTGTCACATTATCACACTATGAGCCTCCGCTCGCACTCGCCGAAAAATATAACGGCTGGCTCGACAGGCGCACTATCTCGTTTTTTGAACGGTTTGCCGAGACGGTATTCAAACGGTATAAGAATAAGGTCAAATACTGGCTTACCTTCAATGAGATAAATGCGATACTAAAAGCCCCGTTTATGTGCGGAGCGATCATGACAGACAAGTCGCAGCTTACAAAATCCCAGCTATATACAGCAATGCATTATCAGCTAGTAGCAAGCGCATCCGTTACAAGACTGTGCCATGAGATCATTCCCGATGCAAAGGTAGGGTGTATGATACTCGGCGTAACGGTATATCCGCTTACGCCCTCTCCCGACGACGTGATAAAAGCGATGCTCCGTGACCGCGAAACATACCAGTTTGCGCATATCCACGCAAGAGGAGAATACCCGAGCTATCTGCTGAGGTATTTTGAAAAAAACAATATTAAAATAGATATTACGGAATCAGACAGGGAGATCTTGAAGAATACCGTTGATTTTATTTCCTTCAGCTATTATTCGAGCATATGCGAAAGCGCTGATGAAAACGCCGATATGACAGGCGGCAACCTAAGCAAGGGATTTATAAATCCGTATCTCAAATCGACTGCCTGGGGCTGGCAGATAGATCCGAAGGGGCTCAGATACACTCTTACAAAGCTTTATGACCTCTATTCCCTGCCGCTGTTCATCGTCGAGAACGGACTCGGCGCCGAGGATATTCTGGCAGAGGATGAAAACGGGAACAAGACTGTAAACGACGACTACAGGATAGATTATCTTAATTCGCACCTCGTTGAGGTGGAAAAGGCTATAGACGACGGCATTCCCGTTATCGGCTATACCTCATGGGGCTGCATAGATATCGTGAGCGCCTCCACTGCCGAAATGAAAAAGCGCTACGGTTATATCTACGTAGACCGCACCGACGACGGCAGCGGCACGCTTAAGCGGTATAAAAAGAAATCGTTTTACTGGTACAGGGACGTGATAAAAACAAACGGAGAAACGCTCAAGCGGTAGATTTACAGGTCCATCTTTAAACGGAGCTGTCGCATTAAGAATCGCATAGGGCTGCCCGATTTTAGATGCAGAACGGACGAAACGAAGGTTTTCTTGCAAATCCTTGCCCGACGGCGTATACGCACCACGCAAGAAGGCGCGGCCAGACCAAAGGTCTGGCTTTTGCAGAGCAAAAGTGCTGAATCCTGCGGTTTTGCTTTGTAAAACTTGCCTTTGGCAACTTCCGCATGGCGGAAGCGCAAGTACGCCGATCGGCTCGTTTTGTTCGTAGTTTCAAGGCTTTTTCAGACTTGAAACTATCTGCGCTAAAGCGACAGCCCCAAATATCCTCTGTTGAGCCATTGGCAGCATATAATGTCTAAAACTTTTTAACATATTTGACCCCTTTCCGGCGTAAGGATAAGATATACGAGCTATACCTCCTAAGAAAGGGACAAATACTATGCTGTTTAAGACTATACGAATAACAAAAACGAAAATAGCGGTTACGTTATGCGCGGCTGTTATCGCAGCGGCGGCTGTTTTTGTGCGTTTAAACGGCGATACCGTCGCGGTATTCAATGAGACCGGTTCGGAATATGAGGAGATCCTCGCCGAAGGACTTCCGGCAGCCGACGACGGATTTGATATAAAGGGATTCATAAATAATATTCTCGGATTTGATACGGAAAAGCCCGAAACAGTAATAGGCGAATTTTCCGCAGCCTTTAAAGGTAGCGGCAGCAGCACTCCCCCGTCGGAAACAGAAGCGCCCGCTCAGACTACACCGTCTCCCGAGGCTGAACCGGAACCGACCACGCCGCCCGTCTCTCCAGCATTTCCGTCAAAGGCGGAGATCGCTGCCGGAGTTGATCTGTCAATAAACAACGCAACGTCATATTCGGTGGATCTGCAGCAGCTCTGCGCTCAGGAGCTTGGTTTTTCGGTAGAAAAAAACAGCGAGCCGCAGGTCCTGATAGTCCACACACATACGACGGAATGCTATAACGGCGACGCGATGAACGGAGAAACAGAAAGAAATACAGACGAAGAAAAGAACGTGATAGCTGTCGGGAACGTCATAGCCGAAACACTCGAAAGCAACGGCATCCACTGCGTACATGACAAAACGGTACACGATTATCCTACATATCAGAGCGCATACACAAGGACGCTTTCCACGATAGATTATAACCTCAAACACTATCCCGGGATAAAGGTCGTGCTTGACGTTCACCGTGACGCGTATATTTATCCAGACGGCTCAAAGCTCACCGTGAGCTGCGACATAAACGGAGTCTCGACAGCACAGGTAATGCTCGTGCTCGGAACAGACAGCCTCGGGCTTTCGCACCCGGAATGGCGCCAAAATCTTGCACTTGCCGCAAAAATACAGAGCGCGGCAAATATAATGTATCCGGGAATGATGCGTCCTATAAATCTCCGAAGGGAAAGATTCAATATGCACATGACCACCGGAAGCCTGCTACTTGAGATCGGCAGCAACGGTAATACACTTGAGGAAGCAAAGGAAGGCGGAAGGAATATAGCAAACGCGATCTCTGCGGCGCTTACAGCCCAATGATCTGTTCAAAGGACTATTCAACGCATATCGCGCCTTTTATCTGCTCGAATTTCTTTTCGCCGATACCACTGATATTCATAATATCTTCTATCACTCCGAACTCACCGTTCTCCATGCGGTAATCTATTATCCGCTGCGCCGTAGCCTCGCCTATACCGTCAAGGGTACAGAGCAGCTCGGCGTCGGCGGTATTTATGTTTATCTTATTGTTGAGCACCTGAGGCTCTGCAGTCGGAGATGTATCCGTCACCGTATCCTCTATCTGTATCGTTTCTATCGTAAACGGGTCTCCCTCATATTTCTGGATCACCGCTCCTGCCGATACCGCCAGCACAAAGGCCAATGCCGCAGCAGTGATCTTGAACTTCTTCTTTAAGGATTTTTTCACAGCGATCCCCTCTCCCCTTCATTATTTGGCATTATTATATCATCAAAACACACGATCATCAATGGCTTTATTTAAATTTCACAGCATTACTGGGGCGTGTATGCTATGGATGCGGTCATGCATGCGCAGTACTGGGAGTACACTATAATAATGAACTCTCCGGCGTGGCCAAGGGAGCTTCCGCAGACGAATCCCCTATCCCTGAGATGCTTGGACTTAACAGGGTTTATAATGATCTTACAAGCAACAAAATCTATGCGATAGGCGGAGACTACGCTAAAAGCGACAATCCCTTTTACGTTCAGGATCTCAGCAGAATGCTGACAGGTATTTGAATCTCAGCCTTGGTATCAGCTTTAAATGTTCTGCGATATATTCCGCAGTACGGAAGTATATCTCTCTTACAAACTCCGTTTCCTCCTCAAACGGCATGTCCCTTCCGTAGGCAGCTCTTCCGGCTGTTTCAAGCATACGCTCCGTTTCCTTAAGGCTCACGCACGGCAGCTCCTCCGCCAGCCTTGGGGCAAGGTCCTTTTCCGTTCCGTAAAACCCTGTCATATATCCTGCGGAATGCAGCATCCTTATAAATCTGCCGAACACCCTTCGGCAATCCATCTCCTTTATTTTTCTTATCATATATATCCGGCGGCAGTGAAGCATCAACAGTATAAGCAGTATTACAACCACCGCGGCAATGATATATGCGCGATAACTATCCTCTCCGGTATCGCAGGAATCTTCACAGGAAGCCTCGGCGCTCTTGTCCGAGTCCGCCGCAATATCCGTCTCCTCCTCATCTGCATTTGCATCTTCGCCGTCAGATCCATCCGATGTACCGCTCTGCTCCGGGGCCTCTGTTGCTTCGGGGATATTCGCCTCCATTCCGGGATAGAAAGTATTATAGCTCCCGTCGGATGCGGACGTAACATCCACCGGCACCCAGCCATAATTCTCAATAAAAATCTCTGTCCATGCGTGAGCCGAACGATCCGTCACCGCTGCTGTCCACAGGTCATCGTCCTGTCTTGAAAAATCCCCGGGCTCGATCGCATATCCCGATGCATACCTCGCCGGGATGCCGTAAAGGCGGTACATAAGCGTCGCTGCCGAAGCAAAATGCACGCAATAGCCCTCGTGATTATCAAACAGAAAATATTCAACTATATCCTCATTAAACGGCGCACGTCCCGGCGTCAGCGTATAAGAGGCACGTGACTGCAGTGTGGCGATTATAAACTCTGTGACCTCGTCCCGCGAAGCCATCGGATTCTCACGGCACAGCTCCGCAAGCCTCGGAACGAGCTCCTCAGGCACCTGTATATAGTGATCCGGCATTTCCTGCATATATGCGTTCTGAATATCTCTGTACCAGCCGCTCGCCGTCCTAAATTCACGTGAAACATGCTCCCAATCGTCAGTCATATCCTCCTGCAAAAAATAATTAAAACGATATCCTTCTCCAAATGAGCTGTTCATATTCGGTCTGCTGCTGTAATATGGAGTATAGATCGTGTTGTACGTCTCGTTGATATGACTGATGAACATCATATTCGGCTCAGCATTATACCCCGCCGTGTTCATCATAAAATACATGCTGTAATACATGCCGCTTATCCACGATTCCCAATTATCCCAATGCAGAACTCCCGCCATTTCACTGAATATCCGGAGGTCATCAGCCTCCTCCCATTCTCCTCCGATGTAATCGCCGCCGGAAAATCCCTTCAAGTACAGCCTTTCCTCAGGCTCCTCGAAAAGCGTTACCTCAAGCCGCGTTTCTCCCGTCTGATAATTGTTGCCGCGGCTGATGCTTCCGTCGGAATCGGAGTTGCGCGCTGTACCGGTGATCCTCTGCAAGCTGCGCGAAACGGCCCCTTCTCCCGCATATACAGCATCGGATATCTCCGTGCTCCATCGCGATACGATCACACAAGAGACTGTACCTAACACCGCCAGAACCGCCAGCATATACACGCCGCATCTAACACCTATCGGGGCTTTGCGTTTTTCCGACGCGCTCCGCATGCCGCCTTCTGCCATATGCACAGTCATGAATAGTATCAGGAACACAAGCGCAAATACCGCCGGAACGATTCCTGCCGATATTCCGAAAAGTGGCGCTCCGATCATTACCGCCGCAACGAACAGATACGGTATGAAATGGCGTCTGCACACAAGCTCAAGGACAAAAAGACATACCGAAAGCACGGTAACTGCACGCAGTATCAAAAAAGTAATATCGGCAGTCCCCTGCCCTCCGCCGCCGC